>NZ_JAKUGJ010000002.1:0-493887 GCF_022663915.1 Bacillus cereus group sp. BfR-BA-01331 | reverse complement strand
AAAAAATAGTAGTGCGAACCAATGCCTTGGCCTGCACTACTAATCTTAGTATGTTTTCTTTTTTCAACTGTTCAATTGCTATAGGATAAGCTGGGTTCTTATCGACCGTTATCACACGTGGCTTTGAAACATGAAAAGACCGCAAAGCTTTCTTGAAAAAGCGCTTTGCAGCCTTATGATTTTTTGTTTTGCTTAGGCAAAAATCGATTGTGTTTCCGTTCGAATCAACAGCACGATACAGGTACATCCATTGACCTGTTACTTTGATATATGTTTCATCGACTCTCCAAGAGTCATTTATTTGTTTGAGGTAACGTCGGATCCGTTTGTCCAATTCAAGACCATACTGATGAACCCAACGCATAATCGTTGTATGAGAAATGGATAAACCCCGTTCCTCCATTATTTCCACCAAATCACGAAAACTTAGGTTGTACCGTAGGTACCATCTTACCGTTAATAAGATAATATCAGACTGATAGTGCTTACATTTGAACCGATTTTTCTTTTCCATACCGATCACACACCTTTTTAGAGTAATAGTATCAGTATGTCCGAATTTTAGAGATTACTTGTAATTACATTGAAGTTTTTGCACCAGAACCAGAAAATGAATATGATAAAGTAACGAATACGATTATCATTAAACATGAAAATATAGTACATTAAAAAGAGTAAAGTATTTTATTAAGTAGGTGAGAAAATGATAGATACGGCAGATGCTTCAATAAGTAATCATATGTATACAGAAGAAGAACAACAAAAAGTATATAAACGAACGTTAATCATCGTAAGTATTTCACAAATGTTTGGCGGGGCGGGGTTAGCTGCTGGAATTACAGTGGGGGCACTTCTTGCGCAGCAAATGCTTGGAACAGATGCATATGCAGGATTACCGGCCGCTATGTTTACATTGGGATCTGCGGTAGCGGCTTTCTTTGTTGGGAAGTTATCGCAAAAATATGGTCGCCGAATAGGGCTTGCAACAGGGTTTATAGTAGGGGGACTAGGGGCTATTGGAGTTGTATTGGCTGCGTTAACAAATAGTATTATTCTATTACTAGTCTCTTTACTCATATATGGTGCAGGTACAGCGACGAATCTACAAGCTCGTTATGCTGGTACAGATTTAGCGAATAAGAAGCAACGAGCAACTGCTATTAGTATTACGATGGTTATGACGACTTTTGGTGCGGTAGCTGGTCCAAATTTAGTAGGCGTAATGGGAGATTTTGCCCATTCAATTGGAATTCCTAACCTTGCTGGTCCGTTCATATTATCAGCAGCGGCATTTATACTTGCGGGTCTTGTACTTTTTGTTATGCTTCGTCCAGATCCATTAATTATTGCTAACATAATAGAAACATATAAACAAGAACATACATATAAAGGGCAACCAGTAACAGAAGAAATAATAGAAAATAAACGTGGTGTTACTGTTGGAGCAATCGTAATGATACTTACTCAAATAGTGATGGTTGCGATTATGACGATGACTCCAGTTCACATGGGACACCACGGTCATGGATTAAGTGCAGTAGGTCTCGTGATTGGTTTTCATGTAGGTGCAATGTACCTTCCATCACTTGTTACAGGAATGTTAATTGATAAAATTGGCCGTACTAAGATGAGTATAGCTGGTGGGGTGATTTTACTTGCAGCGGGTGTCATAGCTGCGATAGCACCGAGTGATTCTTTACTATTATTAATTGTTGCTCTTTCTTTACTTGGATTAGGATGGAATCTCGGATTGATTAGTGGTACAGCACAAATCGTTGACTCCACAACTCCTTCTACACGTGCTAAAACACAAGGGAAAATAGATGTTTTTATTGCGTTAGCCGGAGCTTCAGGTGGAGCGATGTCAGGAATGGTAGTAGCTAATTCAAGTTATGCGGCATTATCATTAGCGGGAGGCGCTGTAGCCTTATTACTTATTCCTGTTGTGATGTGGTCTCGGTTAGGTAAAAAAAATTCATGAAATTAAAAAGAGGTTCTAGTTATTTCCTAGAACCTCTTTTTAATTCGTTTAACTTAAATCCCACTCCACAATAAGCCCTAAATGCGTAAGTCCACCGCCAAATCCGTATAGCAAAAGTGTGTCTCCGTTATTTAATCTTCCTTCTTTTCTAGCTAAATCTAAAGCGAGTGGAATAGAGACGGAAGATGTATTCCCCATATCTTCCACACTCGTTAATGTTTTTTGAATAGATATTTTTGATTTTTCGCAAATAGATTCAATCATTCTTAAGTTAGCACTATGTGGTATGAACCAGTCTATATCATCTATTTGCAAATTTGCAGTATGTAATAGTTCTTTTATGCCATATGGTACTGTTCGTACAGCCCATTTATATACTTCTCTTCCATTTTGAACGATTTTTTCACTTGTTTGTAGTGGTGTGCCATTCATAGTAGTAGATAAATTTGTTCTGTATAGATGAATGCCACCGTCACCGTTTGTTCCCATGTGAGCAGCGATAAAGCTTGGTTTGTTTTCATCTCTTTCTAATAAAATAGCTCCAGCGCCATCACCGAACAAAATACAGGTCGTTCTATCGGTGTAATCAGTAACTTTAGATAATGTCTCTGTCGCTATGACGAGTACTTTTTGATGTAATCCAGAAGTGATTAAGCTATTACCGACATGCAGTCCGTATGTGAAACCAGCGCAAGTTGCATTTAAATCAAAAGCTAGTGTATGAGGTATGTTGAAGTATTGTTGTATTTGGCAAGCAACACTAGGGAAAACATAGTCAGCAGTAGTTGTAGCGACGATGATACAGTCAATATCTTCTAAGTTTTTCTTATATGTTGTACACAAATTTTCGATTGCTTTAATGGCTAAGTGTGAGGAGTATTCGTCTTCGTTAGCAATTCTTCTTTCTTTCATGCCTGTTCTTTGTACAATCCATTCATCATTCGTATGGACCATCTTTTCTAAATCGTTATTAGACAATACTTGATCTGGAACATAAGTACCAATTGCGGTAATACGAGATTTAGAATTCATAGGGACATCTCCTAATTTTTATTTTATAACCTGATACTAATATCAGGTTATAAAAATGTCAATAAAGACTTTTATCGTATGGAAACGATAATGTTTAATTTACTCTGGAGGAATTTGGCGAGTAGCGTAAAAATAATATACGAGAAGCTTTTGAAATTGATAATGAAGGGAGTGGGGCTCCTTGAAAAGAATTTTGCGCATGTTGCCTGTTGTCATTATTTGTAGCTTTATTCTTATTGTTTTTCCAGATAAATCTTATGCTTGTGACTGTATTAAAAAATCTCCAGAGGATGCATTTCAAAAAAATGATGTGGTGTTTGAGGGGAAAGTAATTGAGGTTGGAAGGAAAGAAGGGATTGGAACTGAAGTTCTATTTGAAGTGAAGAATATTTGGAAAGGGACAAGTTCTTCGCAAATTATTATGTATACAAGTGTTAGTAGCTGTGAATTTCCTTTTGCAGAGGGAGGAGAGTACCTAGTCTTTTCTTCTTACAGAGGAGAAGAAAAGTTAGAGACATCTATCTGCAGTGGAACGAAGAGATTAGATGAGGCAGAGATTCAGAAAAATGCTTTAAGTCATATTGCAAAAGAGTCTGTTCCGACGAAGAAAGTGTATTTAAAAGATGAAATGGTAAGCGGTTTAAGTTGGTGGCAAGTGACTATCATTTCTATAGGTGTGTTATTAATAATTGCTGTTGTTATTTTCATTGTGAGAAGAACTCGCAAAAAATGACGATTAAAGTAAAAATATAAAGATTTTCTTTCGGTTTCTATAGGTGGTTTAATCTTGTGAAAGCGAATTACTTATGCTACACTTTATTTAACTTAAAATGAACGGAGGGGCTTCCTTTGATCTTAATCAGATTACGTCTCAATACTTTGTGCCGATAATTGAATAGCGCTCAAAGGCTCTGTCTGTGTACAGAGTGAACGGGATTGGTCTGCCTATTTTAAAGGAACCCTTTATTAAGCTTATATGTGAAAAAGAGGGAGGGACGAATACGCCCTCTTTTTGTTTTGCCTTTATAAATAGAATGGGATAGTATAGGTGAACACTTGTTGGATACGTATACTATCTTGGGACTTTTTGACCATGTATAGGACGAAAGCACTGCTTTCTTCTATTTCTTTGGTGAACCCTTATCCGTTTACGAAAACACAGGCAGTGACCTGTGTTTTTTATTTTGCGTAATCGAAATGGAGGAATAAATATATGGAAGAATTATTACAAAGAGCAATATTAGTTGGAGTAAATTTAGGTAAGGAAGCTGATTTTGCATATTCGATGGAAGAGTTAGCAAATCTTACGGAAGCTTGTGATGTGGAAGTAATCGGTCAAGTGATGCAAAATTTACAACGAGTAAATCCGTCACATTATATTGGAAAAGGGAAGATTGAAGAAGTAGCAGCGTATGTGAAAGAAGCAGATGCAAATATGGTCATCTTTAATGACGAATTATCTCCTTCACAAATTCGAAATTTAGAAGAGGATTTAGATTGTAAAGTAATTGATCGTACCATTTTAATTTTAGATATCTTTGCGCAACGTGCGAAAACGAAAGAAGCGCAGTTGCAAGTAGAAGTGGCCCATCTTCAGTACATGATGCCTCGTTTAATCGGTCTTCGTGAATCATTAGGAAGACAAAGCGGGGGAGTTGGCACGAAAAATAAAGGTGTCGGTGAGAAGAAGTTGGAATTAGATCGTCGTAAAATTGAAGAACAAATTGCGGCTCTAAATAAAGAATTAGAAGCACTTGTTGCACAGCGTCAAACGCAGCGTAAACAACGTAAGAAAAATGAAGTTCCGGTTGTGTCATTAGTAGGATATACGAACGCAGGTAAATCAACGATAATGAATGCGATGCTTGAAATTTTTAATGGTACTGTAGAGAAACAAGTATTTGAAAAGGATATGTTATTTGCGACGTTAGAGACATCTGTACGAAATATTGATTTGCCGGATAATAAATCATTTTTATTAACGGATACTGTTGGATTTGTAAGTAAATTACCACATCATCTTGTGAAAGCATTCCGTTCAACGCTAGAGGAAGTGGCGGAAGCAGATTTACTTATTCACGTCGTAGATTACTCAAATCCTAATTATGAGCAATTAATTGATATTACAAATGAAACGTTAAAGAAAATTGGCGTGGAAAATATCCCGACGATTTATGCATACAACAAATCAGATTTGGTAGATGTTGAAATTCCGAAAGTGCAAGAAGATCGCGTTTATCTATCTGCGAAGAAACATGTTGGAATTGAAGAGCTTGTAGAAGTAGTTCGTTCACACATTTATAAAGAGTATACGAAGTGTGAAATGTTAATTCCGTATGATCAAGGACAGGTAGTTTCGTATTTCAACAATCATGCACACGTTTTATCTACGAGTTATGAAAACGAAGGTACGAAAATGGCACTAGAATGTAAGACGAGTGATTATGAGAAATATAAGCGTTTTTCTATTTAATAAAAAAAGGCAATCCTAATATGTTTTAGGATCGTCTTTTTCTTCATAGTTGCAAGCCTTCCTTTCATCCTGCCTTAGTATAAAAGAAAATACAAAGAGCTCATATAAATAAATCCGACAAAGCACATAGAAAAAATATATTTTTTTAGAAGTTGAATTTCTGGAAAAAGAAATGAAACCAGTATAGAATAGAAATGTTTCAAAACTCAGAATTTATTCTGATTAAAGTCTAAATTTATTACACTAACTGTAATAAATATATATTTTGTACAGGAAGGAGAAATACACATATGCAGGCAGTTTCACAAAAAAATACAGTAGAAACACCGACGATATATCGAATATTATTTGCGATTAGTTTCGGACATTTTTTAAATGATTCGATGCAAGCGGTTGTGCCCGCGTTGTTTCCTATTTTGGAAAAAACGATGAATTTATCCTACATGCAAGTAGGGTGGATAGCGTTCGCGTTAAATATGACGTCATCGATTATGCAGCCGGTTTTTGGGATGTATTCAGATAAGAAGCCGTCACCATTTTTATTACCGCTCGGTATGTTTTCAAGTATGCTTGGGATGATTGGACTCGCATTTGCACCGAACTTTATAGTTGTTATTATTTCTGTTTTATTTATTGGATTAGGTTCCGCGGTCTTTCATCCGGAGGGCGCTCGTGTTGCTTACATGGCAGCCGGTGCAAAAAGAGGTTTAGCACAAGCGATTTATCAAGTGGGAGGAAATACAGGGAATTCTCTAGCACCTATTTTTACAGCATTAATTTTCGTTCCGCTCGGTCAAATTGGTTCTTTAGGTTTTACAGCCTTTGCAGCAGTAGGAATTGTATTACTAATTTTCGTATCAAATTGGTATAAAAATGAATTAGCCACTGGTGCTGTAAGAAGGAAAAAGAGGGCTGCACTTGAGGCTGAAAATGCGATTGTAAGTACGCACATTAAATTTGTTATTATACTTCTTGTTTTTCTAACATTCGTACGTTCTTGGTACGGTGCTGGTATCGGGAATTTCTATCAATTTTATTTAATAGAGCATTACGGTTTATCTATAAAAAATGCACAGTATTTCGTCTTCGCTTTTATGATTGCTGGTGTATTAGGTACTTTCTTTGGTGGTCCGCTAGCGGATCGATTCGGTAAGAAAAAGATTATTGTCTTTTCGATGCTCGGTTCAGCGCCGCTTGCACTATTGTTACCTCACGTTTCTCTTATGTGGGTTGTACCGTTATTTTTATGCATTGGATTTATTAGCTCTAGTAGTTTTAGTGTAATCGTTGTATATGCACAAGAACTTGTTCCAGGGAAAGTTGGAATGGTGTCAGGATTAATTGTCGGTCTTGCGTTTGGCCTTGGAGCATTAGGTGCTGTAGTCCTTGGGAAATTAGCTGATATGTATAGTCTTCAATTTATTATGCTATTATGTAGTTGTTTACCATTAATTGGACTGACTTCATTGTTACTGCCAAATGATAAGAAAACGATAGAATAGGAGATGTGCTATGAAAGTATGTGAAAACGTTACAGAATTAATAGGAGATACACCTGTCGTTCGATTATCTAAATTTATTCCAGAAGGCGCGGCGGATGTGTATGTAAAACTGGAAATGTTTAATCCGTCACGCAGTGTGAAAGATCGTGCTGCTTATAATTTAATTCATATTGCCGAGGAACACGGCCTCATTAAGCCGGGTGATACAATTATTGAACCGACGAGTGGCAATACAGGAATTGGTTTAGCGATGAATGCAGCAGCTAAAGGATATAAAGCTATTTTAATTATGCCAGACAATATGTCCAAAGAGCGTATTAATTTATTGAAAGCATACGGAGCAGAAGTAGTTTTAACACCAGCGGAACAAAGAATGCCAGGAGCAATTGCGAAGGCGATAGAGTTACAAAAAGAAATCCCAAATAGTTTTATTCCGCAGCAATTTGAAAACCCAGCAAATCCGAATATTCATCGTTATACGACTGCACTTGAAATTTATGAACAAATGGATGGAGAGCTTGATGCATTTGTAGCAACTGCAGGAACAGGCGGAACAATTACAGGGACCGGTGAAACGTTAAAAGAGAAACTACCAAACTTATATATTGCAGTAGTAGAACCGAAAGGATCCCCAGTGTTATCTGGCGGTGTTCCAGGCCCTCATAAACTAGTCGGAACAAGCCCAGGGTTTATTCCCAAAAACTTAAATACAGAAGTGTATAACGAAATTATTCAAATTGCGGATGAAGAAGCATTAACTACAATGAGAAACTTAGCAAGACAAGAAGGCTTATTAGTAGGACCATCTTCAGGAGCTTCTGTGTACGCTGCAATTATGATTGCAAAACGCTTAGGCGCTGGTAAAAAAGTTTTATGTATTGCACCTGATACAGGGGAGCGTTATTTGAGTATGGGATTATTTGAATGAAAATGATAGAAACCCCTTAATGGTGAAATAGAGCTATTAAGGGGTTTGTTGTAGGTTATTAAGAGAGGGGAAGCACAATGAAACTATTAAAACCAATAAATGAATATAGTGAACAAATTATGGAATATCGGGAGGTATTTTTACATACTGATGAACAACCACACGGTAGTAGTTCTCTACAAAATTTTGCTTCTCTTGATAAATGGTTTGCAAAAGTGAGTATACAAGAAGTAGGAGAAAACTTACCATCTAATCGAGTGCCGTCTAGTCAGTTTTTAAGTATTGAAAAAGGAGAACTTATTGGTTTTGTGAATATTAGACATCGATTAAATCCAGAATTATTACTGGAAAGCGGTCATATCGGTTATAGTGTCCATCCGAATAAACGTCGCCTAGGTTACGCGACAAAACAATTGAAACTTGCATTAAGTGAAGCGCAAAAGTTAGGGCTGAAGAAGGTGTTAATAACTTGTGATAAAGCTAATATTGGTTCGGCTAAAACGATTCAAAAGGTTGGCGGTGTGCTAGAAAATGAAGTAGTTTCTTCTAATTCTGGCGAAATTGTTCAGCGTTATTGGGTAGAAATATGATTTAGTGGAAATTTGAAAAGGTAATATAATGTTTAATATCGAAATAGATAAATGAAAAGTAAGGGGAGTACTGCAGTTTTAGGGGGAAATGCAATGGTATTAAAAGAGAAAGCGATAGAGATGTCGGAGATTTATAGGCAAAACCAGAAAGTCGAAGCTATTATTTTAGCAGGCTCTGTAGCGAGAAAATTAGAAGATGAGCATTCGGATATCGAATTACATATTTTATGGTCAACACCACCAGAGGATGAAGATCGTCTAGGTCCGATTAACAATATTGGTGGAACAATTTTGTCATATCATCCATACGAGGAAGAAGAATGGTCGGAAACGTATTTGACGAAAGAAGGAATTAAACTAGAGATTAGTAATTTTTTAACAGTGACAGTAGAAAGGGTTATTTCAGAAGTTATGGAGCAGTATGATATAAATTATGAGAAACAATGTATTGTATCATCGGTTCATGATGGTGTGAGTTTGTATGGGGAAGTGAAAGTACATGCTCTAAAAGATAGAGTTGAAGCATTGCCAGAAGAACTGGCGAAAAGGATGATTTTAGAAAACCTTTGGTTAAGCAATCGTTGGCATAATCGAGAGGCGCTTTTAAAACGGAAAGATTGGCTTATGCTATATGATGTTATTTGTGAAGTGCAAAGGGATTTATTCGGTGTTTTATTCGGTTTGAATAGAATGTACGTGCACCATCCTGCATTTAAATGGATGGCTTATAATGTAGAGCGCATGACTATCAAACCTGAAAATCTATATGAGCGTATGGCGGATACGCTGATAGGGGAACCAGAGTATAGTGTACAGGAGTTAGAAGTGTTGATCGAAGAGGTATTACATTTAGTAGAACAATATGCTCCAGGACTAAATATTGCTGAACAACAAAAGCTCATTCAATATGCGAAGTAAAAAAACAAGAGATGTAACAACGAGTTACATCTCTTGTTTTTTTATTTAACTAACTTTCCTAATACAGGTAAACGTTGAATACGATTACCGAGAATATGCGAAGCAAGTCCACTCGTTAATACGAATAAAAGATAAACAAGTCCTCCTGCTGATGCGCATATAAATACAATAATCAGTGATTCTACATAAGATTGGCCAGGAATAATCCAGCTTATAAATGCTCTTAATACGATCACAACCGCAGACATTGCTGTGGAGTAAATCGTAATAAGAAATACTGTTTTTGCTGTTTCGCCAATTTTAAATTTCGCAAACTTAACGATGCAGTACAACATAATAATATTTGAAACGAGATATCCAAGAATTGTTCCAAGTACAGCACCATGTCCACCGAATAAATGTAAGAGCGGTGTGTTCACCACAATTTTAACGAGAATACCGGCTGAGAATGCAATCATTGTTTTTCTTTGATAATCAATTCCTTGTAATATAGCGGCTGAAACTGTGAAAATTGCACTTAATACAGCAGAAGGTGCAAATGAAATTAAATATTGTGATCCACCAAGTGCAATTTCAGGATTTACATAAACCATGCGGAATGCATCGTAAGCGATACTAGCAAGACCGAATGCGGCTGGGATAGTGAAGAATAACAACACTTGAAATATCTTTGAAATTTGTCCTTGTAATTCATCTAGCTTCCCGCTTGTAAATGATTTCGTTATAGCCGGAATAATTGTTAATGAGAATCCAGTTGCAAGTGAAGCCGGAATCATAATTAACTTTTGGGCATAGTTCGTTATATAAGCGAAAACTGCATTCGCGGTTTCTAAAGGTTCTCCCATCGCTCTAAGGACATCAGCTACGGTATATTGATCTACTAACGTATAGAGCGGGATTGCAATGCCTACAAATACAATTGGAATTGCATAACGTAGTAACTCCATATAAATACTTCTTAACGGAATGTTTGATGATCTCGTTTTCAGCTCACCTTCAGGAGGTTTTAATCCATTATATTTTTTCCAGTACATCATTAAAATAGAGACGCTTGCAAGTGCCCCGATAACAGCGCCAAACGTAGCAACTGCAACAGAAGAGGCGACTGAACCCCCTAATAGTTTTGAAACGATAAAACTACCAACTAAAATGAAAACGACACGTGCGATTTGTTCTACGACTTGAGAAACAGCACTTGGTTTCATATGTTGAAAACCTTGGAAATAACCACGTGTAACACTCATAGCTGGTACGATAATAAGTGCGAAACTTAATGCTCGCATCGTAAGTGTTACGTCAGCGATAAATTGTGGATCTGGCGTTTTTGAGCGAATAATAAATTGTGATATGTACGGTGCCCCAATAAATAAAGTTAAAAACCCTAAAAAGCCCATAAACAACATTAATTTTACGCTAGAGTTGTATAATTTTTTGCTTGTACTATAATCACCGAGCGCATTATGTTTTGCAACAAATTTTGAGACGGCAATAGGAATACCAGCTGTTGAAAAGCTTAATAAAATACCGTACCAAGAGTATGCGTATCCATATAAAGCGACCCCTTGCGTTCCAACTAATAATTGAAAGGGGAAAAAGTATATAAAACCTAAAATTCGTGAAATCATTGTTGCACCACTTAATAAAGCGGTACCTTTTAAAACTTTTGAAGTAGACAAAATTCTTTCCTCCTACTTGTGCTGTCTTGCATTTATCCCGCTATTTGCGGGCAGTAAAACTCCCACCTCAAAATGCGACTGGAGCAAAGAAGTTAGGTGGGAGATCAACTGCCGGTAAACGCCCGATTGGTGAGGGCTAATAATCAGTGAGGGATGAACAAAACCCCACTGATTAAAGTTTCACTTTATCGTATACTACTATAAACCTGCTAGAGAAGTTAATACAGTATAAACCATAAATGTTCTAATACTATTCATACAAAAGTCATATTTTGAATTTTTAAATAGAATGTAATGCATAAAATTTCAAAATATAAGTTGACACTATTTTTAATGTATGATAAAAATGATAGTAATCAATTCGGAAAATAATATTTGGGCAATGAAAGGGTATAGTAGTGAATATCTCCCTATTTCAGAGAGCTGATGGTTGGTGTGAATCAGTATATAGATTATTCATGAAGTTCGTCCTGGAGCATCTTTCATAAATCTCACATTATGAGGAAATGAAAGACGGTAGTTTATACCGTTATCAAATAAAGTGGTGAAGATTGTTTCACAACTAGGGTGGTACCGCGATATTTATCGTCCCTACGTATTTACGTAGGGACGTTTTTTATTTAGGTCTTAACTTTGGTGTGGCTTCATAACTAGGGTGGTACCGCGATATTTTATCGTCCCTACGTATTTACGTAGGGACGTTTTTTATTTAGGTCCTAACTTTGTTGTATCTTCATAACTAGGGTGGTACCGCGATATTTTTGTCGTCCCTACGTATTTACGTAGGGACGTTTTTTATTTGAGAGGAAGTGGTTGGATTAGAACGGGCTAGTAATAGAACAATATGAACATAGAGCGAATTATAATGAAAAGAAAAAGAAAAAGAAAAAGAAAAAGAAAAAGAGAGGAGATAAAAAGATGAATTCACAGCAATGGACATCGAAATTAGGTTTCGTATTAGCTGCAGCAGGTTCAGCAATTGGTCTTGGGGCGATTTGGAAATTCCCGTATATGGCCGGCATCGGAGGAGGCGGAGCATTCTTCCTTATTTTCATCGGTTTCACATTATTAATTGGTTTACCGTTATTATTAGCTGAATTCGTTATTGGAAGAAGTACACAAAAAGAGGCTGTTGATGCGTATAGAGAGATTGCTCCTAAAACGTTATGGCCGTGGTTAGGTAAATTAGGGATTGTAACTTGTTTCATATTACTTTCTTTCTACAGTGTTGTAGGGGGTTGGATTATATTATACTTATGGAATGCAATTACAGGTAGATTATGGGAAGGAAATGGAGCATACGAAGCTACGTTTGGTGAAATCATTTCCAATCCGTATTTAGCAGTTGGATCACAGCTATTATTCATCCTTATTACTATTTTTATCGTAAGTAAAGGTGTACAAAATGGTGTTGAAAAAGTAAATAAATATTTCATGCCAGCACTATTCGTTTTATTCTTTGTATTAATTGTTCGTGCACTTACGTTAGACGGTGCTGGAGAAGGAATTCGATTCTTCTTACAACCTGATTTCTCAAACGTAACATCAGAAATCATTTTATATGCAATGGGGCAATCGTTCTTCTCGCTATCCGTCGGTGTAGCCGTTATGGTAACGTATAGCTCATATTTACCGAAAGAAGAAAGTTTACCGCGTTCAGCATTTTCTATCGTAGCTTTAACGCTTGTTATTACATTACTTGCAGGGCTTGCAATTTTCCCAGTTGTGTTCGCATTTGGAATGGAACCATCTCAAGGACCGGGACTATTATTTATCGTATTGCCAGCTATTTTCAGTAAAATGGCGTTCGGAAAATTATTCTTCATCGTTTTCTTATTACTATTCTTCTTTGCTACTGTTACATCAGCAATTTCGATGTTAGAAATTAGTGTTGCGTCCTTAACAACAAAAGGTAAAAGTAAAGGGAAACGTGAAAAAATGGCTTTAATTGTTGGGTTGTTAATCTTTGTTGTTGGGGTTCCATCAGCATTATCATTCGGTTTGTTAAGCGATGTGAAGCCATTTGGAAAAACAATTTTTGATTTAGCAGACTATGCGGTTAGTAACATACTAATGCCGCTTGGTGTTTTATTAGTTTCCATCTTTGTTCCGTTGAAAATGAAGAAAGATGTATTAATGAAAGAGCTTGGTGTAAGTAAAAATAAAGGCTATAAACTATTCGTATTATGGTTATTCTTACTTCGCTATATTGCACCAATTGCGATTATTATCGTATTCCTAAATGTATTAGGAATCATTTAATTTAAAGCGTTAGTCTATCGTTTTAACGAAAAGACTAGCGCTTTTTTAAAAAAGATTATGAAGATGCAAGGCGAGAAAAATTAGCATATAATAAAATACAAAAGGTATATTAGGAGGTATTGATATGGCGATTACAATTCAATTGCCAGACACTGCAGCGTCTCATGCAAAGCCAAGTATGGAAATGGCGATCTTTGCGTGAGGTAGACAAGTAATATACAATCAATCGCCAAAATGAGCTCGTATCATTTTTTATATTTGGCTTTGCACCTTATTGAAATGAACCATAAAAAATAAGGGGCGAGCAGAAATGAAATACGTAAAGGCTAAGGCCGTTTTACCAGAAAGTTTAATTGCTGAAATTCAAAAGTATATACAAGGTGAAACAATTTACATTCCAAAACAAGAAACAAAACATTATAAATGGGGTACACGATCTGGCGGAAGAAAACAACTGGATGAAAGAAATAAAGCAATTAAAGACGCTTTTAAAAATGGAATTGCAATTCATCAACTTGCAGAAGAATATTTTCTGTCTGGAGAAACGATTAAGAAAATCGTGTATTCTAAATAAGGAAGCCGCCTCTAATTGGAAACTTAGAGGCGTTTTTGTTATGTAAAGTTCTTTTGTAAATCGTCTTTTACATACCGTGAAATATAATTATTGTGTACAATAAAACTAGATCAACAATTTGTATGGAGTGATAAAGATGGAAGCTTTTATTAGAAGTGATCAATATAATTTTATAAAGTCACAAGCTTATATTTTAGCAAATGGACATGCGACGGCAAATGATAGAGGAGTAATTCAAGCGTTAAAGTCACTTGCAATTGAAAAGATAATACATGTATTTGAGAATTTAACGGATGAACAGAATGAGTTAATTGATACAGTATTAACAGTTCAAAATAGAGAAGATGCAGAATCGTTTTTAATGAAAATAAATCCGTATGTCATTCCGTTTCAGGAAGTTACAGCACAAACGTTAAAAAAACTATTCCCTAAAGCAAAAAAATTAAAACTGCCTGATATGGAAGAACTGGACATGAAAGAATTATCTTATTTAAGTTGGATTGACAAAGGATCAAGTAGGAAATTTATTGTAGCGAAAAACGATAAAAATAAGTTTGTTGGTCTGCAAGGAACATTTCAAAGTTTAAATAAAAAAAGCATTTGTTCATTATGTCATGGGCATGAAGAAGTAGGAATGTTTTTAGTTGAAATTAAAGGTGATGTACCAGGAACTTTCGTTAGAAAGGGAAACTATATTTGCAAAGATGGTGTATCTTGTAATCATAATATGAAATCGCTTGATAAACTACAGGATTTTATCGAGAGATTAAAGAAATAAAATGGAAGACCTCTAGTACTTAAACTGGAGGTTTTTATTTTTTTAAGAAGTAATAATAGGCTTCTTTTGTAGCTGTAGATTTATAAAAAAAGTCAGGTCATTTATAATGAAATTTGATAAAAACATCTATTTGGATACAGTTACTTATATGCAAGGAGGTAAAACATGAATTACATTTCACCGAAAGATGAGTTGTTAAAGGTGCAACGATGGCCTAAAGATACGATAGCGGCGGGGCGTGGTCATACTGTTGGTCTTAAATCGGATGGCACAGCGGTAGCAGTGGGGAATGTTCATATGGCGACGAACACAGGTAATGCTCATACAATAGGTCTTACCGCTGACAGTACTGTGGTAGCAGTGGGGTGGAATAAGCATGACCAATGCGATGTAAACGATTGGCGCGATATTGTAGCGATAGCGGCGGGGTGGCGTCGTACCATTGGTCTTAAATCGGATGGCACGGTGGTAGCAGTGGGACGAAATAAAGAAGGTGAATGCAATATAAGCGGTTGGCATGATATTGTAGCGGTGGCAGCGGGTGATTGGCATACAATTGGTCTTAAATTGGATGGAACTGTGACGAATGTGGGTAATAATCGATATGGCCAATGCAATGTAAGTAGCTGGCGTGATATTGTGGCGATAGCGGCGGGATATCTTCATACAGTTGGTCTTAAATCTGACGGTATGGTGACGGCTGTGGGTAATAATAAACATGACCAATGTGATGTAAGCGATTGGCGCGATATTGTGGCGATAGCGGCAGGGAGTAATCATACAATTGGTCTTAAATCAGACGGCATGGTGACGGCTGTGGGTAATAATAAACATGGTCAATGTGATGTAAGTGATTGGCGCGATATTGTAGCGATAGCGGCGGGTTGTACCCATACAGTCGGTCTTAAATCAGACGGCACGGTGGTAGCGGTGGGTGATAACGAATATGGCCAATGCGATGTAGACAGCTGGCATGGTATCCGACTGCCCGATCCAAACATTTTGTCAATCTAAATATTTGTTGATGGGGAATAGGAATGTTTAATTTTTAATAAATCGCTGATAATATTATTTTACTCAAAGATAAAAACGCATCGCACTTTGAAAAGAAAGCACGATGCGTTTTTATTATTTTTTTTGCCAATTTTCTTTTATGAAATCTTCACGGCCAGATTCTTTTTGCTCGGTAGCATATTTCTCAGGATTCTTTTTATAGAAATGTTGGTGGTATTCCTCTGCTTCATAAAAAGGTGCAGCTGAGCGAATTTCAGTCACAATAGGACCTTTAAACATACCGCTTTCTGCTAGAGTTTGCTTCGATTTTTCTGCAAGCTCTTTTTGTGTTTCATTATGATAAAAAATTGCTGTGCGGTAAGAGGGACCACGGTCAAAAAATTGTCCGCCGTCATCAGTTGGATCAATTTGTGGCCAATATAAATCTAGTAATTTTTGATAAGGAAAAATAGAAGGATCGAATGTAATTTGTACAACTTCTAAATGTCCAGATGTTCCAGTCTTTACTTGTTCGTATGTTGGGTTTTCTACATGACCACCTGCATAGCCGGAAAGTATTTTATGAATACCAGGAAGTTCATCAAATGGTTTTACCATGCACCAAAAACAACCGCCTGCGAAGGTTGCGAGTTCGTATGTTTTTTCAGACATTGCTGTAACCCTCCTAAATATATATGTTTTATACAGTATTATATAAATTGTTTTATTGCGCAATAAAAAAGATTTGAAAATATATGTTTTTTATAAACAAGATCCTCCGCTCACATCAATCAATTGTCCAGTAACCCAGCGACTATCAGGAGAAGCGAGAAATGCAGCAGTGTCGGCAATGTCTTCTACTTCACCTAATCGATTGAAAGCTGAAATGTTAGTAGCGTACTGTTTCATCATTGGATCACTCAAGAGTTCCACATTCATATCTGTTTTAATGAAGCCTGGAAGTATAGCATTTACAGTAATACCTCGTGCGCCAAGTTGTTTTGCTAGAGTGAAAGTCATCGTGTTAATTGCACCTTTCGTCATACTATATGCAACGAAATCAGGCAAAGAAATGCGGGTGGCAGCTGATGAAATATTAATAATTCGGCTATTATCACGTAAACGTGGTAGTGCTTGTTGAATGATAAAGAATGGTGCTTTTGCATTTACTGAAACCATTCTATCAAAAAATTGTTCAGTCGTTTCTTCAATAAAAGCACCAGGACCGATTCCAGCGTTGTTTATTAAAATATCAAATTGTGTTCCACCAGTTCTTTTTTGTAATTCGTTATCTAAAGAAATATACAGGTTGTCTACACCGTGTAAAGATTCAAGATTTGCACCGATAGAAAAAGCTAATCCGCCATTTGATTGAATTTCATGAACAGTTTCTTCAGCATCTTCTTTTCGATTTCCATAATGAACAGCAACTAATGCACCGTCGTTTGCTAACCGTTTTGCGATAGCACGTCCAATTCCTCGGCTTGCTCCTGTAACTAATGCTATTTTTCCTTTTAACATAGTTTTCTCATCTCCTCATAAATTTTATATGTTTTTAAGTTGTTTTTCTTTATGTAGTAATGCGAACATACTTAAGTAATATATGAGTATGTGTAAGAGGTTCATTCCGATTTTGTTTTGAGAAAAAATAAATAGATTTCTAGTGAATAGAATGAATTTTAATTTTTTTCTAAAAACATGTTGACAATGAAAAGAACCGCGTCCTATAATACGTGTAACAAATAAAAGTTAATTAAGAATTTTCTAACTTTATATGTTGTATATGCAAAGAAGAGGAAAGTAGATGATTATGGTCGTTTCAGAGAGCTACTCCTAGGCTGCGAGAGTAGTAGCAATCGAATCATTGAAGATCACCTCGGAGCATCGCTTGCGAAAGGGAAACTGAGTAGAGGGCGGCGGCATCGTCTCCGGTAAAAGGACGGAGGTCTGATTGGACCTATGAAGCTTATATTTCGTGAGAAGTATAAGGAAGCTGAGTGGTAACGCGAAACTCTCGCCTCAGCAATCAAAGCTACTAATTTGTAGTAGTTGATTGCTGAGGCGAGAGTTTTTATTTTAAAAATAGAATAAAAGAATGCGAGGAAGAGGAGAGTAAATGATAAAGATTGTTTCAGAGAGCCGCCCAAAGGCTGTGAGGGTGGTAACAATTGAATCATTGAAAATCACCTCGGAGCACTGCTTTTGAAGTTAGTAAAAAGTAGCGGAGTTGTTTCCGATAGAAAAACAAAAGTCTAATTGGACTTGCAGAGCTTATATTTCGTGAGAAGTGTAAGGAAGCTGAGTGGTACCACGAGTCTCTCGTCTCAGCAATGGATTGCTACAAGTGTGTAAGTAATCGATTGTTGAGACGAGTATATTTTTAAGATCAGTATACTGAATATTCTGTTAAAAATACTCATCTCAGCAATCGATATAGAAATAGATTGCAAAAACAGAGATAAAACAGAGGAGCGATGTGAGATGGGAAACCAGTACATTTATATGAATGGGGAATTTGTAGAGAAAGAAAAGGCAGTTGTTTCAGTATATGATCACGGTTTTTTATACGGAGACGGTGTATTTGAAGGGATTCGTAGTTACGGAGGAAATGTATTTTGTTTAAAAGAACATGTGAAACGATTATATGAATCGGCGAAATCTATTTTACTTACAATTCCAATGACGGTAGATGAAATGGAAGAAGCAGTTGTACAAACATTGCAAAAAAATGAATACACGGATGCCTACATTCGATTAATTGTTTCAAGAGGAAAAGGTGACTTAGGGCTCGATCCGAGAAGCTGTGTGAAACCGAGCGTAATTATCATTGCAGAACAATTAAAGTTATTCCCTCAGGAATTTTATGATAATGGACTAAGCGTTGTGTCTGTTGCATCAAGACGTAATACGCCAGACGCATTAGACCCACGCATTAAGTCAATGAACTATTTAAATAACGTGCTTGTAAAAATTGAAGCGGCACAAGCGGGAGTGCTAGAGGCTCTTATGTTAAATCAACAAGGATATGTTTGTGAAGGGTCTGGAGATAATGTTTTCATTGTGAAAGATGGAAAAGTGTTAACACCTCCTTCGTACTTAGGGGCGCTAGAAGGTATTACGAGAAATAGTGTGATTGAGTTATGTGAGCGTCTAAGTATTCTGTGTGAGGAAAGGCCATTTACTCGCCATGACGTATATGTAGCAGATGAAGTGTTTTTAACAGGGACTGCAGCGGAACTAATTCCTGTAGTGAAAGTAGATTCAAGAGAAATTGGAGATGGAAAACCAGGAGATGTAACAAAAAGATTAACCGAAGAATTTAAAAAATTAACGAGAGAAAGAGGAGTACGTGTTCCAGGATTGGTGGAAAGTTTAGCGTAAATAGGGAGAGGAGTTAATTAAAATGGAGGAACAGTATACAGCATGTGATGAACTGCAGAGTGAAGAAGCTACAGGTGCTGGACACGTTATTCAATGTTTGAAGAAATTAGGTGTAACGACCGTTTTCGGTTATCCAGGCGGAGCGATTTTACCAATATACGATGCGTTATACGAAAGTGGTTTAAAGCACGTGTTAACTCGTCATGAACAAGCTGCAATTCATGCAGCGGAAGGATATGCGAGAGCTTCTGGAAAGGTTGGGGTAGTCTTTGCTACCTCTGGCCCAGGGGCGACGAATTTAGTTACGGGTTTAGCAGATGCTTATATGGATTCGATTCCTTTAGTTGTCATTACAGGGCAAGTTGCAACGCCTTTAATTGGTAAAGACGGATTTCAAGAAGCGGATGTTGTCGGAATTACAGTACCTGTTACGAAGCATAATTACCAAGTTCGTGATGTAAATCATTTATCACGAACTGTGCAAGAAGCTTTTTACATCGCCAAAAGCGGGCGACCGGGACCGGTATTAATCGATATTCCAAAAGATGTTCAAAATGCAAATGTAACATGTTTCTTTAATGAAGAAGTGGAGATTCCAGGATATAAACCAGAACCTTTGTCAGACAGTTTGAAACTGAGGGAGGTAGCAAAATCAATTTCAAAAGCAAAACGCCCACTCCTTTATATCGGGGGAGGCGTCATTCATTCAGGCGGATCTGAAGAACTCATCAAGTTTGCGAGGGAGAATCGTATTCCAGTCGTTTCAACTTTAATGGGACTGGGTGCATATCCGCCGGGAGATCCGTTGTTTTTAGGAATGCTCGGTATGCATGGAACGTACGCTGCAAATATGGCAGTAACAGAATGTGACTTAGTACTGGCGTTAGGTGTTCGTTTCGATGATCGTGTAACAGGAAAATTAGAACTTTTTTCTCCCCATTCGAAAAAAGTACATATTGATATTGATCCTTCTGAGTTCCATAAAAATGTAACTGTAGAGCATCCGATTGTTGGTGATGTGAAAAAGGCGCTATATATGCTATTACATATGTCTATTTATTCACAAACAGATGAATGGCTTCAGAAAGTGAAGAAATGGCAAGAAGAATATCCACTTTCATATAAGCAAAAAGAATTTGAGTTAAAACCACAGCATGTTATCAACTTAGTAAGTGAATTAACGAATGGTGAAGCGATTGTCACGACAGAGGTAGGACAGCATCAAATGTGGGCTGCTCACTTTTATAAAGCGAGAAAACCACGGACTTTCCTAACATCAGGGGGATTAGGGACGATGGGATTTGGTTTTCCAGCAGCAATTGGTGCTCAGCTTGCAAAAGAAGAAGAACTTGTCATCTGTATTGCTGGTGATGCTTCTTTCCAAATGAACATTCAAGAGCTGCAAACAATTGCTGAAAATAATATTCCTGTCAAAGTATTCATCATAAACAACAAATTTTTAGGAATGGTAAGGCAATGGCAAGAAATGTTTTATGAAAACCGTTTGTCGGAATCGAGAATTGGGTCACCAGATTTTGTGAAAGTAGCAGAAGCTTATGGTGTAAAAGGGCTAAGAGCAACAAATTCGTTTGAGGCGAAAAAGGTAATGTTAGAAGCATTTTCTCATGAAGGTCCTGTCGTAGTTGACTTTTGTGTAGAAGAAGGTGAGAACGTCTTTCCGATGGTTCCGCCAAACAAAGGGAATAACGAAATGATTATGAAGAGGTGGGAAGAATGAGTCATACTTTTTCATTAGTTATTCATAACGATCCGAGCGTCTTATTACGTATAAGTGGAATTTTTGCTCGGCGTGGTTATTATATTTCTTCTTTAAGCTTAAACGAAAGAGATACAAGTGGTGTTTCTGAAGTTAAACTAACAGCAGTTTGTACTGAAAATGAAGCAACGTTACTTGTCAGTCAGTTGAAAAAATTAATCAATGTACTGCAAGTAAATAAATTATAAGGAGTGTATGGAATATGAAAACTTATTATGAGAAAGATGCAAATTTAGAGCTATTAAAAGGGAAAACAGTTGCGGTAGTCGGATATGGATCTCAAGGTCATGCACAAGCACAAAATTTACGAGATTCTGGTGTGGAAGTTGTAGTTGGTGTTCGCCCTGGTAAGTCATATGAAGTAGCAAAAGCTGATGGATTTGAAGTAATGTCTGTTTCAGAATCGGTTCGAACCGCACAAGTTGTACAAATGTTATTGCCGGATGAACAACAAGCGTATGTATATAAAACAGAAGTAGAAGAGAATCTTCGTGAAGGACAAATGTTACTTTTCTCACATGGTTTTAATATTCACTTCGGACAAATTAATCCGCCAAGTTACGTAGATGTAGCGATGGTCGCGCCGAAAAGTCCAGGTCATCTCGTTCGCCGTGTATTCCAAGAAGGAAATGGTGTCCCAGCATTAGTCGCAGTGCATCAAGATGCAACGGGAACAGCATTAAGTGTAGCACTAGCGTATGCTAAAGGTGTAGGTTGTACACGTGCAGGTGTAATTGAAACGACATTCCAAGAAGAAACAGAGACAGACTTATTCGGTGAGCAAGCAGTACTTTGCGGAGGAGTAACAGCACTTGTGAAAGCTGGTTTTGAAACGTTAACGGAAGGTGGATATCGTCCTGAAATTGCATACTTTGAATGTTTGCATGAATTAAAGTTAATTGTTGATTTAATGTACGAAGGCGGATTAACGAATATGCGTCATTCTATTTCAGATACGGCAGAGTTTGGAGATTATGTAACAGGATCGAGAATTGTTACAGATGAAACGAAGAAGGAAATGAAACGTGTTCTTACAGAAATTCAGCAAGGTGAATTTGCGAAGAAATGGATTTTAGAAAATCAAGCAGGGCGTCCAACGTATAATGCGATGAAAAAAGCAGAACAAAATCATCAGCTAGAAAAAGTAGGAGCAGAGATTCGTGAAATGATGAGCTGGATTCATGCACCGAAAGAATTAGTAAAGAAATAGATTAATAGAGTATAAGTGAAAAATATGTAAGAAGGGATTTGACAAGATGAGAAGTGACATGATTAAAAAAGGTTTTGATAAAGCTCCGCATCGTAGTTTATTAAAAGCAACTGGTTTAAAAGATGAAGATTTTGATAAACCATTCATAGCAATTTGTAATTCTTTTATTGAAATTATTCCAGGTCATAAGCACTTAAATGAGTTTGGGAAACTTGTTAAAGAAGCAGTACGTGCAGCAGGCATGGTTCCATTTGAATTTAATACAATTGGAGTAGATGACGGTATTGCGATGGGTCATATCGGTATGCGTTATTCGCTTCCGAGTCGTGAAATCATTGCAGATTCAGTAGAAACGGTTGTAAATGCACACTGGTTTGACGGAATGATTTGTATTCCAAACTGTGACAAAATTACACCAGGTATGATGATGGCTGCACTTCGAATAAACATTCCAACTGTTTTTGTTTCAGGTGGTCCGATGGCAGCTGGGAAAACATCTAAAGGGGAAGTTGTCGATTTAAGTTCTGTTTTTGAAGGGGTAGGAGCCTACCAATCTGGGAAAATTTCAGAAGAAGAATTAAAGGATATTGAAGATCATGGCTGTCCATCTTGTGGTTCTTGTTCCGGTATGTTTACAGCGAACTCTATGAACTGTTTATGTGAAGTGTTAGGTTTAGCTCTTCCTGGTAACGGGAGTATTTTAGCGATTGATCCAAGACGTGAGGAGCTAATTAAACAAGCAGCAGAAAAATTAAAAATTTTAATTGAGAGAGATATTAAACCACGCGACATTGTAACAGAAGAAGCAATTGATGATGCGTTTGCACTTGATATGGCGATGGGTGGATCAACGAATACAGTATTACACACGTTAGCACTCGCACAAGAGGCGGGATTAGATTACGATATGAATCGCATTGATGCAGTTTCAAGGCGTGTACCTCATTTATGTAAAGTAAGTCCAGCTTCTAATTGGCATATGGAAGATATTGATCGCGCAGGCGGGATTAGTGCAATTTTGAAAGAGATGAGCCGAAAAGAAGGGGTACTTCACCTTGATCGTGTAACTGCTACTGGGCAAACATTAAGAGAAAACATTGCTCATGCAGAGATTCAAGATAAGGAAGTTATTCATTCTCTAGAAAATCCTCATAGTGAAGAAGGAGGATTACGTATATTAAAAGGAAACCTTGCGAAAGACGGAGCGGTTATTAAAAGCGGAGCAACAGAAGTAAAACGATTTGAAGGACCTTGCGTTATTTTTAATTCACAAGATGAGGCGCTTGCCGGTATTATGCTTGGAAAAGTTAAGAAAGGAGATGTAGTTGTTATTCGTTATGAAGGGCCAAGAGGCGGACCTGGTATGCCGGAAATGTTAGCACCAACATCAGCAATTGCTGGTATGGGATTAGGAGCAGATGTTGCACTATTAACTGATGGTCGCTTCTCTGGTGCTTCACGTGGTATTTCAGTAGGGCATATTTCACCAGAAGCAGCTGCTGGCGGAACGATTGCACTTCTTGAACAAGGAGATATTGTATGTATTGATGTTGAGGAACGCTTGTTAGAAGTGAGAGTTAGTGATGAGGCATTAGAGAAGCGTAAAAAAGGATGGAAACGACCAGAACCAAAAGTGAAAACTGGGTGGCTTGGACGTTATGCACAAATGGTAACATCGGCGAATACAGGTGCAGTTCTGAAAATCCCGAATTTTGATTGAGCCAATATAAAAAGAGATAAGGATGATATAAAATGGTGCAAAATGTAAAGGAGAGAGTGAAAATTGAAGATATCTTAATGGCTCATAATTGCATGAAAGATATCGTTATTAAAACACCGTTACAACGAGATTCAGTTTTATCTGAGAAATATGAATGTGACGTATATGTTAAGCGAGAAGATTTACAAGTTATTCGTTCTTTCAAAATTCGTGGTGCGTATAATTTAATTCAAAGTTTACCGAAAGAAAAGTTACAAAATGGTGTTGTTTGTGCAAGTGCTGGTAATCATGCACAAGGAGTTGCTTATACGTGTAATTTATTGAAGATTCCGTCAAAAATTTTCATGCCAACAACGACACCTAAGCAAAAAGTATCACAAGTTGAATTTTTCGGTGGTGATTTCGCAGACATTGTATTAGTTGGTGATACATTTGATAGTTCTTTCCAAGAGGCGCAGCGCTATTGTGTGGAAAATAGGATGACATTTGTACATCCGTTTGATGATCCGTATGTCGTTGCTGGTCAAGGAACAGTCGCTGTTGAAATTATGCATGATATGGAGAAACCAGTTGATTATATATTTACAGCAATTGGCGGTGGTGGATTAGCATCTGGTATTGGTACATATGTAAAGGGGGTTAGTCCTACTACAAAGGTAATCGGTGTAGAACCGATGGGAGCTGCATCTATGAAAGAGGCTTTTCTTCAAAATGAGAATGTTGCATTAGAAAAGATTGATAGTTTTGTTGATGGTGCAGCTGTTAAGAAGGTAGGAAAGTTAACTTTTGAAACATGTAAAGATGTAATTGATGACATAGTTTTAGTACCAGAGGGAAAGGTTTGTACGACGATTTTAGAACTGTATAAGAAAAATGCAATTGTAGCAGAGCCAGCTGGTGCGCTTTCTATTGCGGCACTTGATCTATACAGAGATGAAATAAAGGGGAAAACAGTTGTATGCACGTTAAGTGGTGGAAATAATGATATTGATAGAATGCAAGAAATGAAAGAACGATCCCTTATTCATGAAGGATTAAAGCACTATTTCATCATTGAATTTCCGCAACGTTCAGGAGCACTACGAGAGTTTCTTGATAAAGGATTAGGACCGGAAGATGATATTACTCGCTTTGAGTATATTAAGAAACATAATAAAGAAAATGGTCCAGCTTTAGTGGGGGTAGAATTAAAGCATAAGGAAGACTATGAAGCTTTAATTACTCGTTTTCAAGAAAATAACATTCAATTCGTGGAGCTTAATAAAAATCCTGTGCTGTTTGATTTACTTATTTAATAAATAAAAAGAGTTAACATACAATTCTACTTGAAATAAAAAAGATAGATACAAGCGGAGGGAAATCCTGCTTGTTCTATCTTTTTTATTCTTTGAAAGTTAAACGAAATACGCTCCATATTCAAGAAGGATAAAGCTAGTTAACCAAAAAAGTATTGCAATAAGAATGATTACATACATTGTAAATTCAAAGGGAGTAAGTTTTCTCTCTCGCTTTATTTTTCTTAGAAGTCTAACAGAAAAAAATGAACATAAAAGCAGGATCGCTATAGATATTTTATACACGTTTTCTAACAGACTTATATTTTCTAATAAGTTTTTCAGCATATACATCACCTATCCCATAATGTATGTTACAGAGAAATGAATCTCGTGCTGTTTAGTTGCGTTTATTTATTATTTTCCCAGTATCATCAATTTCTACATCAGTTGAAACCGTTTGTAAATATTGCAGTGCTTTTTTCTTTTCTTCTTCATTTACAGGAGAAACTTGGTTGTTGCGAATGATGTAAGGATTGAATGACATTTGGACATCCTTACCTTTAAAGGTTAAAGTTAATACGCCTGTTTCGGCACTCTTTCCATTTACATAATTCGGGAATAAAAAGTTTCCTAACGAGTATGCGATAGGAACTTTATTGTAATACTCAAATCCTTGTAACCAATGCGGGTGACTTCCAACGATTGCATCAGCACCCGCCTCTACCATTTTCGGAACATATTGTTTCTGGTATTCTATTGGACGATTAGATTTTTCGACGCCCCAATGCATATAGACGATTACATAATCAGCATCTTTCTTTTGCTCTTGAATCGTTTTTGTTACAAGATCTAGGTCATATCCGTTTGCAACGCCGGGTTTATTGTCGCCAGCTACCCAATTAAAGTTGGGCATAAAGCGTACAAAGGAAAGAAATTTAAACTTTTTTCCTTTTACAGTTAGTTCACGAGCAGTATAAGCATCTTCAGCATTTTTTCCGGCTCCAGTGTAAGGTAGTTTTAATTTTTCGACGTGAGAAATGGTGTCTAGTAGTCCATCTTGCCCATAATCAAGCGTATGGTTATTGCCAATGTTCACGATGTCATATCCGGTGTTTTTAATGGCTTGTAGTGTGGATGGATCACTTTTAATCCAAAATTGTTGCCCAGGTACTTTTTTTTCTCTCGTTGTAAATGCTGACTCTAAATTAACAAAAGAAATATCAGCTTTCGCTATTTCTTCTTTTACGTGTTGGAATGGATAATCAGCCCCATTTTTTTCGATTACGGGACGTAATTGCCAATCGAACATTGTATCACCAGAGAAGGTGAGTGTGATTTCAGGGTCTTCGGTTTTCTTTTCGCTTTTTGAAGCTGTTTTACTAGATTTGTTTTGCATATCAGGTTTGTCTTTCGCTTTTGAAATAAAAGAGTAGTTGATTAATAAAACAATTGGTGTAATGAAAAAGGCTATTAACAGAAATCGTTTTAGTAAAGTTTTCATAAATACCTTCCCTTTTGAGTTTATCCCGCAATTAGATTAATAATGAATCTACTAAAGGCGATCGGTCTTTGTATAGTTACAAAAAATAGCGGGTTATGTAGTGAAAAACGTTTGTTAATATTCACAATATTACGTTAACATATAGGTAACCTGTAAATCAATGTATAAACCAAAATATAGAAATAAAGAATTCGAAGGGTGAAGAATGAGAAATGGTTATATTAGGAGCAGTTGTAAATGGGATTTGTATTATATTTGGTACTTTACTTGGTAAATTATTTAGTGCGATTCCAGAAAGTATGAAGGGAACAATTATGCATGCAATTGGTTTAGCGGTTACTGTACTTGGACTTCAAATGGCATTAAAAAGTGAAAATTTTCTTGTTGTCATACTAAGTTTAGTTATTGGTACGGTAATCGGAGAATGGCTACAATTAGAAGAAAGGTTAAAACTGTTAGGGGATTGGCTAGAAAATAAAGTTGGATCGAAAGGGAAAGGGAGTATATCAGAAGGCTTTGTAACAGCCACGCTTATTTTTGCAATTGGTGCGATGGGCATACTTGGTGCACTCGACAGTGGGATTCGCGGAAATCATGATATTTTATTTACAAAGGCGATTATCGATGGGTTTATTTCTATTATATTAACGACAACTTTAGGAATTGGTGTAGTATTCTCGGCGATTCCAGTTATTTTATATGAAGGAGGGATTGCGGTTTTTGCAACACAAATTAATAGTGTGGTCCCGAAAGAATTAATGAATCAATTTATAGTGGAAATGACAGCTACAGGTGGTATTATGATAGCCGCTATTGGATTGAACTTACTGGGTGTTATTAAAATCAAGGTGGCAAATTTACTGCCAGGTATATTGGTAGTTGGAATAATCGTTTCACTTATTTATGGTTACGGTTTAATAGTAAAGTAGTAGGGGATGGATATATATATGGAGGAATTTCAATATACAAAACGTGTTCATAACATATTGAAGATTGCAGCAGAAGAGGCGGAAAATAATATTATTCAACCAACTCATCTGTTTATCGGAATGAGTAAAGAAGGCACTGGAGTTTGTAGCGAGTTGTATATGTATTTGTTTCGTAACTTAGGTACGGATTTTTTAGAAAAACTTTCAATACGAAAACAATACGATTCACCGTATCAAGAGTATAAAAAAATAGGACAATATAAGGTATCTTATAAGGTGCTAGAAATTTTACAAATAGCGAAGAAACGTATGGAACGTTTCCAGCAAGTAATAATAAATGAAGGGCATGTTATATATGCACTATTTCGTGTAGATACGTTTATTGGAAATGCACAAATAAAAAAAGATATATTACGTATTATAGCTGAGCCAAGAGATTTAGCGGTCGATCTAAAATGTTTTGTTCCTACTTATAATCATTTAATTTGTACTGTTAGAAAGGCTAACCCTTCTGATTTTGAAAAATTAGCAAGTTTTATTAATGAGGAATTTGGTGAACGTTGGTTACATTCAATAGAGTATGGATTTCGTACATATAAAGAAAATTTACCTATTTATATAGCAGAAAAAGAAGAAGTGATAGTAGGTTTCGCTTGTTATGATGTAGTGAGAGGAAAGAAGGGATTGTTTGGTCCAATGGGCACAGCGAAACAAAATCGCGTGAAAGGTGTAGGTAAGGAATTGTTACATCGTTGTTTACATAGTATGAAGCAAGAAGGATATGAATACGCAATTATTGGACAAGCAGGCCCGATTGAGTTTTATGAGCGAAATTGTGATGCGCGTTTAATACCATTAGAGAATAAGTAACCAACTCCATATATGGGAGTTGGTTTTTTTATGGAAATAATGTAGAGATGTAGTGATTTTCACTAGAAAATAGCGGGTTTTTTAGTAAATCTTACAAATAAAGCAAATTACTAAACTTTTTACAAGAAAGGGTGTAGAATGGGTATCTAATGAAAGAAGGTGTGAAAATGGCCAACTGGAAACGAAATTTAATGATTTGTTGGCTAGGTTGTTTTACCACTGCAGCCGGTATGAGTTTAGTAATTCCTTTTTTATCTTTTTATATTGAGGAATTAGGGGTGACCGGCACTGCTAGTATTGCACAGTGGTCGGGACTTGCATTTGGTGTGACATTTTTAATGGGTGCGATCGTATCACCAATATGGGGCAAGCTTGGTGATATACATGGACGGAAATTGATGCTTATACGTGCTAGCCTTGGTATGGCGATAATTATGACGCTTATGGGGTTTGTGACAGATGTGTATCAATTAGTCGCACTTCGGTTTTTAATGGGATCGGTATCAGGTTTCCTTTCTACAGCGATGACATTTATTGCAGCAGAAACTCCGAAAGAGCATTCAGGTTGGGCAATTTCCACAATTTCAACTGGGGGCGTGAGCGGTTCTTTACTTGGCCCGTTACTTGGAGGATATTTGTCTGAGTTAATTGGAATGCGCCATGTTTTTCTTGTTACAGGAGCTTTTTTATTCCTTTCTTTTCTCATCGTTTTTTTCTTTCTACATGAAGAGAATCACTCCGCTCAAGCAAAAAAAGTACAACCGAAAAAAGTATGGACGATGGTTCCAGCAAAGCATTTAATTATTAGTTTATTTGTAACAACATTTATTATTCAACTTGCGAACATGTCAATTCAACCTATTATTACATTGTATGTAAAGAATTTAGAAGGCCCAGGAACAGCTCATATTGAAATGATTGCAGGCGCAGTCATGTCTGCGACAGGTTTAGCTATTATTATGGCAGCTCCTAAGTTAGGTAGATTATCAGATCGTATTGGACCTCAAAAAACGTTAGTTGTGGCGTTGTTTGCGGCAGGAATTATTTTTATTCCGCAAGCATTTGTAACCTCAGCTTGGCAACTATTAATTCTTCGCTTTTTATTAGGTATTGCACAAGCAGGACTATTACCTTCCGTACAAACTCTACTAAAACAACATACACCAACCCATGTAACGGGAAGAATATTTGGGTATAATCAATCGTTTCAGTTTTTAGGAAATATGATTGGACCAGTACTTGGTGGACAAATTGCAGCACATGCGGGCTTCCAATATGTTTACTTTTCTACTTCATCACTATTATTTATTGCGTGCATTTGGGTTTATTTTCACAATAAGAACGAAGAGGTATCAGAGAAACGACATTTGGAAGTTAGTTAACTAAGTGAATGAAAAAGAAAAAGGATGAAGCAACGATTGCTTCATCCTTTTCTTTAAAATTGAAGACAAAGATAGCTTAATGTACCAAGCTCGTAACTGCGGTGAATGACTTCACCGTTATTATCGCCACTTCCCATAGCGACAAATAAAGGAACAAAATGCTCTGCTCTTGGTACTGCTAATTGTGCATGAGGGGCATTTTTCTCCCAATTAAATAATGCATCTTTATCAGTAGTCTGCATATGTTTAATAATCCAATCATCAAATTCAATTGCCCATTGTTCAGGTGTAGTTTGATTCCATTTCAAAGCTCGTAAGTTATGAACGGTAACACCGCTCCCGATTACTAAAATATCTTCTTGTCCAAGTCCTTTTAGTGCTTCTCCAATTTCAAATTGTTCTTTTGCAGGAAGGAATGGATTGACTGATATTTGTACGACAGGAATATTGGCTTCTGGGTACATACGATGCAGGAGTGTCCATGAACCATGATCTAAACCTCTCGTCATATTATGATGGACTAGAATGCCTTTGTTTTTAAATTTTGTTTCTAGCATAGACGCAATGCTAGAAGAGCCTTTCGCACGATATTTGATTTCGTATAACTCAGGAGGAAAACCTCCAAAATCATAAATTGTTTCATATTCGTTATCTGAAGAGGAGATCGTTAATACTTCACTTTCCCAGTGAGCGGTAAAAATAACAATAGCTTTCGGTTTATATGTTTCTCCAAGTGTCTTTAAAAAGCGTGTATAGTCTGTATCTTGAATAGCAAGCATAGGTGATCCATGTGCTAAAAATAGTGAGGGCATCATGATTAAAACCTCCTGAAAATATATTAATTACTTTATGTAAGTAACTATATAATTTTAATTTAAATTCGTCAAGAGAATAGTTTAATATGTAAGCGGAAAAATAGATCATTTGTCATAATGAAAGCAATTGCATATAATACATAATAAGAATAATGAATGTTTATTCATTATAAAAAAAGATATACATAATAGATTTGGAGGCTGTCGGAATGAGCATACAGGAAAATTTCGTTACGGCATTGGATAAATCAGAAATTTACTTGCGTAAATGGTTACCAGAAGCAAATCCGCGGGGAATTGTTCAAATTGCACATGGTATGACAGAACATGCAGGTGTTTATACAGAATTTATTGATGCTTTATTAGAAGCAGGATATGGTGTTTATGCTCATGATCATAAAGGGCATGGAAAAACAGTGAAAAGGGAAGAAGACTATGGTCATTTTGAACCAAATGTAGGTTGGAATCAGGCTGTGTCTGATGTTATTTTTGTATCAGAAACGATAAGAAAAGAGCAGACATGCCCGTTATTTTTACTTGGACATAGTATGGGTTCTTTTTTATCTAGGCGTGCTGTACAACTGAAAGGTGAATTATATGATGGATTCCTTATTTCAGGAACTGGTGGAGATCCAGGGCTATTAGGAAGTATCGGTCATAAAGTAGCGACAATTGAGATGAAACTTCGCGGAAAGAAAACGAAAAGTCCGATGCTGAACTTCTTATCTTTCGGAAACTTCAACTCGCACTTTAAGCCAAATCGTACGAAATTTGATTGGTTATCTTCAGATATTAATCAAGTTGATAAATATATTGCGGATCCGTTATGTGGATTCATTTGTACGACTAGTTTTTACCGAGAATTGTTTCATGGAGTTCTAGAAGTAAATAAAATAGAAGAATATAAGAAGACACCAAAAAATCTTCCAATACATATATTCTCTGGTGATCGTGATCCTGTTGGGGATATGGGGAAAGGTGTAAAAGAAGTATACGAAAACTATAAAAAATGTGGTGTGAAAGATGTAACACTTCGTTTATATGAAAATGGTAGACATGAAATGTTCCATGAAGTGAATAGAGAAGATGTATTTCAAGATTTGATTTCATGGTTAGATGAGCATATTGTATAAGAAGAAACCTCACTTCATGCTGAAGTGAGGTTTTTTGAAAAATTGGAGGATTGATTATGAGCGAATTTGTAAATAAAGAATATGTAGAAATAGATTTTCAAGATGTCTGGATAAAAGAAGAGGAATTGAAAAATTGTACCTTCATAAAATGCCGTTTTAGAGGGATAGATGCATCAGAAGTTTTTACTAAAAATTGTAATTTCATAGAATGCGATTTTACTGGTTCTCTTTTTAATGCTTCTATCCATCAAGGAACTACATTTGCTAATTGTAGGTTTTTTGGTGCGAATTTATTTGTATCTAAGTTTGAAGAATGTAAAATGACTGGTTCTGATTTCGAAGAGGCGAATTTAGACGGAATAACAATTATATCAGGTGATTGGTCATATACGAATTTAAGGTTTGCGAACTTAAGCAAACAAATTTTAAAGGGTATTCGCTTAATTGAAGCTGACCTATGTGAATGTAATTTAGAAAAAGCAGATTTACGTGAAGCGGATTTAACGGGCGCACAATTAGGCAAGGTAAAACTTAGCGGCGCAGATTTAAGAGGAGCTGTAGTTGATAGAGTTGATTTTAAAGCTTTTGATTTAAAAAACGTGAAATTAGATATAGCGCAGGCGGTTGCAGTTGCGAGATGTTATGGGGCTAAGGTGAACTGAATTGTTTGTAAAACCGTTCTAATTGTTGAACGGTTTTACAAATCATAATAGTAGTATAATAGTGAATGAGGTGTTAATAATATGGAAGATAAAACATTAGGTATACTACTAGATGTTGTTGGGGAATTATTTTCAGATGAAATATCAATCGCCGTTTCGAATACGAAAGAATATATTTACTATCGGCCAAGTAAACGAATTGATTTAAAGATTAGCGCCGGTGATCCTATAAAGGAAGGGACGATTGCTCATAAAGCAATGGTAACGAAGCAAAAAGCCTCTGAGTTTATTAACCGGGATGTTTTTGGTATTCCTTATCATGGAATGGCCGTACCATTTTCAAATAATGGCAAGATTGAAGGTTGCGTGACGGCAATTTATCCAGCTTTAACGGATGGTAAGTCAGTCGTTACTTTAAAAACAACAGACGGCTGGGTTCCGGTTCCTTTTTCAAAGGTCATGTATTTAGAGGCTAAAGATAAAAAGACGTATGTGAATTCAGAAGAGTTAACAGGAACACATAAGTACTCGCTACAAGAATTTGAATACTTGCTGCCGAAAGATTCATTTATTAGATGCCACCGTTCATTTATTGTAAATGTTAATCATATTAAAGCGATTTATCCTGATACTCATTCTACTTTTTTGCTTTCGATGGATAACGGGGAGAGGGTACCAGTTAGTCAATCGTATGCTAGCTATTTTCGTAAGCTTTTAGGATTCTAGATTTTTCTGCTTTGGAACCTAGATTCGCTGTTTTATCTGAATTTTCGGCATTGTATACTAAAATCCCTATTTTGATAGTGTTAATGTGTAAAATAATTATAAATATTCATTAAGAGAGGGATTACATATGGAGAATAATTTGGATAGAATCAGGGATCAACGTTTAAAAGATCGGGTAGTTACACCTGAAGAAGCAGCTTCATGGATTGAAAGTGGAATGACTTTAGGATTAAGTGGATTTACACGTGCTGGGGATGTAAAAGCAGTCCCATTTGCGCTAGTGAACCAAGTTAAGAATGATAAATCTTTTAAAGTAAATGTTTATACTGGAGCTTCCTTAGGTTCGGATGTAGATAAATTATTTGCTGAGGCAGGAATTTTAGGGAAAAGGCTGCCTTTCCAAGCCGATACGACTATGCGAAAAGGAATTAATAACGGAGACTTTTTATTTGTGGATCAGCACTTGTCTCATACAGCAGAGTTACTCCGTGCTGACGTTATGGATATAGATTTCGCTATTTTGGAAGCGGTTGCGATTACCGAGGACGGAATGATTATTCCAACCACTTCAATTGGAAATTCCTTAGCATTTTCCCTAAATGCTAAGTCCATTATTATTGAAATGAATATGGCCCAATCCGCGCAATTAGAGGGGCTACATGATTTATATGAACCAGGTAAACAAGGAGAGAGACTTCCAATTCCGCTCGTAAAAACGGATGATCGAATTGGAACGATCGGTATTCCGATTGATGCTGAAAAAGTGAAGGGGATTGTGTTTACGAATCAACTGGATTCTCCATCGACAATTGTTCCTCCGGATGAAGAAACTGTTATTATGGCACAACATTTAATAGAGTTCCTTCGAGAAGAAGTAAAAGTAGGTCGGTTAACAAATCGTTTAGCGCCGTTACAATCGGGAATTGGTTCAGTGGCCAATGCAGTTCTTCATGGAATGTTAGATTCGGAGTTTGAAGATTTAGAAGTGTATTCTGAAGTTTTACAGGATGCGGTCTTTGATCTAATGGATGCTGGGAAAGTCAATTTTGCTTCCTGTTGCTCGATCACGCTTTCTGAAGAGAAAATGCAACAAGTATTTTCCGACTTTGAAAAATATCGTGACAAATTAATGATGCGCCCGCAAGAGATTTCTAATCACCCTGAAATCATTCGCCGCCTTGGATTGATCTCGATTAATACTGCTTTAGAATTAGATATATACGGAAATGTTAACTCTACTCACGTTTTAGGTACAAAAATGATGAACGGTATTGGTGGTTCTGGTGATTTTGCGAGAAATGCACGTTTAGCGATCTTTGTTACGAAATCGATTGCAAAAGGTGGTAACATTTCAAGTATCGTTCCTTTCGTTTCTCATGTAGACCATACTGAACACGATGTAGATGTTATCGTCACTGAACAGGGCTTTGCTGACCTAAGAGGACTAGCGCCAAGAGAAAGAGTGGAACTAATTATTGAGAATTGCGCACATCCAATGTATCGTGACCAGCTAAGAGCCTATTTCGAAGAAGCACAAACAAGAGGTGGGCAAACCCCTCATGTTTTAGAAAAAGCTTTTTCTTGGCATACGAATTATGCTAAAAATGGAACAATGCTTGAAGCAGTAGTAGAAACTATATAGGTGTGTATTATAAGAAGTGGTAATACAAGTGATTGAGTTTGAAGTTGAATGTAGTATGTTACAAATAAGAGGGTTAAAGTTAAAGAAAAAGAACGCCAATTTTTAGAAATGGCGTTCTTTTTCTTTAACTAAATTGTTACAAACCGTTCCCCGTAAAAGCCGATTGGTGAGGGCACATAATCAGTGGAGGATGAACAAAACCCCACTGGTTAAAGTTTCAATTTATAAAAGTTATCTCTAATCTATGAAAATAAAAGGTTTTTTGGAGTACTTTCCGAATCAATTTAGTAGTTTACATATCGAAGGTGAGGAGAAATAATCATGAAGATGAGAGAAGCGTTATTAAGTGAAGCGAATGAATTAAGTAAACTCGCACTACATTCAAAAGCAACTTGGAATTATAGTGAAGAATTTATCCTTGCTTGTAAGGAAGATTTAACAATTACGGAAGAGTACATAAAAAGTAATTATGTATATGTTTTAGAAAACGATAATATGAAGATTGGATTTTTCTCATTTTTACGTAATGACAATGCCCTCGATTTCCTATACTTGCATCCTCGTTACAAAGGGAAAGGGTACGGGAATATACTTTGGGAGTTTGTAATAGAAAAAGCACATGAACTAGGATTAACAAGTTTTACAATTGATAGTGATCCGAATGCAAAAGGATATTATTTAAAAATGGGAGCGAAGTTAATCGGAGAGACGCCATCAACGGTTTTTAAGGATCGACTATTACCGCTTTTGCAATATGATGTGTAAAACTATTAATGTCAGGGGAAGATGAGAGTGGATAATGTGAAGAAAAAACAAATATATGATATGTTAACAAAATCGTGGTCGATTGAAACAAGTTCAAAATGGACGAGCGAAAATCTGGCAAAGGGACAATGTGGTGTAACGGCTCTAGTTGTTCAAGACTTATACGGGGGAGAGATTAAAAAAACGAAAGTAGGAGAAGTATGGCACTTTTATAACCTTATAGATGGAAGGGTGTTTGATTTTACAGAGACACAATTTAATGAAGAAGTGAATTATATGGGTGTGAAATCTAATCGAGAAGAAGCACTTGCAGATACAAATAAAAAACAATATAGCATTTTGAAGGAAAAGATAATGAAAGAATTCAAATTATCTTTTGACTCTTAATCTTTAATAAGTTACTATAATGGTGGTAACTTATTAAAGGGAACTTCATAGAGTTGAAAGGGGAAATACTTTTGAAAACAACTTATGTAAACGCTACAATTGCAACGATGAATGAACAAAATGAAGTGATAGAAAATGGATATATCATTGTAGAAAATGATCAAATTATAGATATAAATAGCGGAGAATTCGCTAACGATTTTGCAGTAGATGAAGTAATTGACATGAAAGGAAAGTGGGTATTACCAGGGCTTGTAAATACACATACACACGTTGTAATGAGTCTCTTAAGAGGTATTGGCGATGATATGTTATTACAACCATGGCTTGAGACGAGAATTTGGCCACTTGAAAGTCAGTTTACTCCAGAGCTTGCGGTCGCTAGTACGGAATTAGGATTACTTGAAATGGTGAAAAGTGGTACAACATCATTCTCTGATATGTTTAATCCAATTGGAGTAGATCAAGATGCAATTATGGAAACGGTATCAAGGAGTGGAATGCGTGCTGCTGTTTCAAGAACTTTATTTAGCTTCGGAACGAAAGATGATGAAAAGAAAGCAATTGAAGAAGCTGAGAAATATGTGAAGCGTTACTATAACGAAAGTGGTATGTTAACTACGATGGTTGCACCGCATAGTCCATATACATGTTCCACAGAACTGTTAGAAGAATGCGCACGTATTGCAGTAGAAAATCAAACGATGGTTCATATTCATCTTTCTGAAACAGAGCGTGAAGTACGTGATATTGAAGCACAGTATGGGAAGCGTCCAGTAGAATATGCAGCAAGTTGCGGATTGTTTAAACGCCCAACAGTTATTGCGCACGGTGTAGTATTAAATGAAAATGAGCGTGCATTTTTAGCAGAACATGATGTTCGAGTAGCTCATAACCCGAATAGTAATTTAAAATTAGGTTCTGGTATAGCAAATGTAAAAGCGATGCTAGAAGCAGGAATGAAAGTAGGAATTGCAACAGATAGTGTAGCGTCTAACAACAATTTAGATATGTTTGAAGAAATGCGCATAGCGACTTTATTACAAAAAGGTATTCATCAAGATGCAACAGCATTACCAGTTGAAACAGCTCTTACACTTGCGACTAAAGGAGCTGCTGAAGTAATCGGGATGAAACAAACGGGCTCACTTGAGGTTGGTAAGTGTGCTGATTTTATTACGATTGACCCATCTAATAAGCCGCATTTACAACCGGCAGATGAAGTGTTGTCACATCTTGTGTATGCAGCTAGTGGAAAAGATATTAGCGATGTAATTATTAATGGTAAACGTGTCGTTTGGAATGGTGAATGTAAAACATTAGATGAAGAGCGTATTATATTCGAAGCAAGTCGTTATAAACGAGGTTTACAAAGATAGGTATTTATATATCAGTTGAGAAAGCTATCCTTTTTTAAAAGGATAGCTTTTTTTCTTGAACGAATAAATATTCAAAAGAATGTCGCATCTTTCTGTTAGTATTTCTGCTATAATATATAACGTTTTACAATATTATATTTTTAAGGAGAACAACTCATGAAGCGAAAAAAGAGCCATTTAATGGTAATGGCACTTGTTACAACTTTATTATTAACAGCTTGTAATAATAAAGCGAATAAAAGTGACACAGAGGCAAAAAAACAAGTATTAAATGTAACGGTATCAGAAGAAATTCCTTCTCTTGATACTGCGAAAACGATGGATGGTACGTCAGCGCACGTTATGCAAAACATATTTGAAGGGTTGTATGTATTAGATGATCAAGATCAGCCTATTCCAGCAGTAGCAAAATCGTTTGAAAGAAGTGAAGATGGTAAAAAATATACATTTGATTTGCGTAAAGATGCAAAATGGTCAAATGGAGACAGTGTAACAGCCAATGATTTTATGTTTGCGTGGAGACGGGCGGTAAGTCATGAAACGGCATCTCAATATGCATACATGCTCTTTTATTTAAAAAATGCGAAAGAAATAAATAAGGGAACAATGCCTCTTGATGAACTTGGGGTTAAAGTCATAAATGATTATAAGTTAGAAGTTGAACTAGAACAGCCAATTCCGTATTTTTTACAGTTGTTAGCGTTACCTATATACTTACCACAGCACGAATCATTTTTAAAAGAACAAGGAAAGAATTATGGATTGGAACCTAGTAATCTCATATATAACGGCCCATTTGTATTAGAAAAATGGAAGCATGAACAAGAATTTCAATTAAAGAAAAATGATACATATTGGGATAAAAAGAAAGTGAAATTAGAAGAAATAAACTTTCAAATTGTGAAGGATACAATGACAGCAGTAAATTTATATGAAGCTGGCGATTTGGATCGAGTACCAATTAATTCTCAATTTGTAGACAAGTATAAAGGGAATAAGCAATTGCATATGTCGAGCGATCCTGGAATTGCAATGCTCCGTTTTAATGAAAAAAATAATGCGTTAGCAAATAAGAAAGTACGTCAATCTATTTCATTGGCGTTAAATAAGAAGGATTTTGTTACTCACTTTATTAATAACGGGGCAAAATCAGCAAGTGGACTTGTACCAGTTGGTCATATAAATGAAGAGACTGGCAAAGATTTTAGAAAAGAAAACGGAGATATTTCTCCATATGATTTACAAAAAGCGAAAAAGATTTGGGAAGAAGCGAAAAAAGAACTTGGAGTAGAACAAATAAAACTCGAGTTTTTAACGTTTGAACAAGATAACGCAAAACGTATGGCGGAATATATAAAAGGTGACTTAGAGAAGAATTTGCATGGACTCGCGATACAAATTAAACAACAGCCATTTAAGCAAAAGTTACAATTAGAACAAACAGGTGATTACGATATATCTATGGTAAATTGGGGACCAGATTATAAAGATCCAATTAGTTATTTAGAGCTATTTACGACAAGTAATCCAAATAATAAAATGAATTATTCTAATCCTCATTACGATGAGCTAATAAAAAAAGCTAAAAATGATCTTATACTAGATCAAAAGAAAAGATGGGAAGCGTTGCGAGAAGCTGAGCAGGTCATATTAGAGGACGCTGCGGTAGCGCCGCTTTATCATATTGGTTCCGCTTATGTACAAAGGGATTATGTAAAAGGAATTGAAAAGCATCAATTTGGTGGCGTTTATACTTATAAGAATGCTTATATCGATAATAAGTAAAACTATTAATCAAAAAAGAAACCTTACTTTTAAAAGTGAGGTTTCTTTTTTTGGAATTATATCTATTAAACCGATTTTAATAAAGAATAAAAATTCGTATCATAGGGGATATCATCTTGATACATATAGTTTTTTAGAACTCCTTCTTTTTCAAAACCTAATTTTAATAGCACTTTATTTGAAGCCTCATTTTCAAGAAAGACAATTGCTCCGATACGTTTTAAATGAAGTGTGTGGAAACCGTATGATATAACTTCAGAAACCGCTTCAGTCGCATATCCATTTCCCCAGTGTTCAGGGAAAAAGGCATAACTTATATTTGCTCGTTTATGTTCGGAAGACCAATCATGAAAACCAATTGTTCCAATGAGACCTTTCTTGTCTTTTAATTCGATTCCCCATTTAATGCCGCTTCTTGCATTGTAACCCAACTTAAAATTATTAAGGATTTGCTTTACTTGATCCAAATTTTGCAATGGTTTTTGGCCATAATGGCGCAGGACATCGGTATTAGAAAAGCACTGTAATATACTCGGTGCATCTTCTTCGGTAAGTTCTCGTAAAATGAGCCGGTTGGTTTTTAATATAGGAAACATGCCTTCACTCCATTTCTTCTGAAACTAGAATGTGTTGTTATTATATAATTTAATCTGAAAATAAAGATTATTCAAGGTGTAATGATGATTTTGATTTATGTTAAAATTAATTGTGGAATATATTTCAAAAAGAGGTTTAGATATGGAGAAAAACTCAATTTTAATTGTAGATGATGATCGAGATATTATTCGATTCGTTAATGAAAATTTAAAACAAGAAGGTTTTACTGTCTTTAGTGCTGACAACGGAGAAGAGGCGTTAGAGGTATTGAATAATAATGATGTTCAACTTGCTATCCTTGATGTTATGATGCCTCAAATGGATGGGATTGAATTGTGTAGAAGGATAAGAGAGAAATATAGTTTACCAATTATGTTTTTAAGCGCGAAATCATCGGACATAGATAAAGTCGTTGGATTTAGTACTGGGGCAGATGATTATATTGTGAAGCCGTTCAGTACAATTGAATTTATAGCAAGAGTGAAAGCTCAATTAAGAAGGTATACATATTTCAATCAAAATGCTGTTCAAGTAATAAAAAAGGAAATAAACATTAGAGGTTTAGAAATAGATGAAGTGTCGAGAACAGTAATGTTATATGGAGAAACAATCAATCTTACGAAAACTGAATATGATATTTTATACTTAATGGCCGCTGCAATGAATCGTGTGTTTACTATTGAAGAAATATATGAAAGCGTTTGGAAAGAAAGGGCCTATGAAAGTAATAATACAGTAATGGTTCATATTGCAAGATTAAGAAATAAAATTGAAGAGAATCCAAAAGAGCCGAAGTTTATTCAAAATGTTTGGGGAGTCGGATATAAAATTGAAGATTAAATCATTACAAGGCATGAGAGCTAAGTTTTTTATCGCATTCATATGTAGCATTTTGTTAGCAACTGTAAGTATAATAGCGTTTCAAATTGCAATTGGAAATATATATAGTCATGTTACTGCGTTAGAGGAAAAATATTCATTTTTATATTTAATAGTTTTTTTAATTTTTACTACAATATACTTTGCATTCATGACAAAAACAACGATGAAAAGATTATCTGAAATTAACAAGAGTCTGAAGGAAATAAGTAATGGTAATTTTGAAATACATATACCTATTTCAAAAAATGACGAGATTGGTGAATTAGCAGCGAATGTTAATAGAATGGCCAAAAGTTTAAAAGAGTCTATAGAGAATGAAAAAAAATCGCAAGAAATGAAAAATGAAATGATTAGTAATATTTCTCATGACTTACGAACACCTGTAACATCCCTAATAGGTTACGCGGACCTGTTAGGAAATCAGCTGCATTCAAATAGAGAAGAATGTGAACAGTATGTAAGTATATTAAAGCGAAAAAGTTATGAATTGAAAAATCAAGTAGATGATTTATTAGAATATTGTCAAATAAATTATAGAGAGATCGAATTACATAAAAGTGTAGTAAATATGAAAGCGTTCATTGAACAAATCATGATTGATTTTGTACCACAACTAGATGATGCCGATATGAGCTTTTGTATTAAAGGTGATAAGGTGTTACATGTGGAAATGGATGTAGCGGTTATGGTGAGGCTATTCGAAAATGTAATTAGTAATAGTATTATGTATGGGAAAGACGGAAAGGAGCTTTTAATTCAAGTTTCTAAAAGAGATATGAATGTTGAAATAGAAATTAAAAATTTTGGACAATGCATTCCGAATGAGAACCTTCCTTACGTTTTTGAAAAGTTTTATCGTGGTGAAAAATCACGTAGCTCTCATACGGGTGGAAAAGGAATGGGGCTTGCAATTGCGAGAAGTATAGCGGAACTTCATAAAGGAGATATCACTGTACGTAGTAACGATAAAGAAACGGTTTTCACTATCGTTTTACCGCGGTATAAAGAAATGTAAGAAAGTCGTAAGTATTTCTTTCATATGTCGTAATTTTTACTTCGTATCATGGGGAACAAAGATAGGAGAGTAGGGATACAGCATGTGGAAGAGATTTTTATTAGCGATTATAGTTGCTTTTTTAATTATAAGTTGGAGTTTAGTTTATTTAGGTAATGGCGTTACATCAGTCTTTGTGTGGTGGATTATACAGGCTTTTAGTGTAATTTCAGTTTGTCTCTTAATAGGCTCAGCAGTAATGTTTGTTTGGAAAGGCATTTTTAGAAAGCGGATAGATGGAACGCTACTATTAATAGTTCTGTTTTCTACCATTGGAGCTTGGCCCGTGGGGTGGTTCGCTAACATTGGGAGAATTGCATACCCAGTAGATGTACAGTCTATGAGTCCTAAAGTAGTCGTTCGTTTTCCTTTGAATGAACGAGCATTGATAGGTTGGGGCGGCGATAAATTAGAAACGAACTATCACGTTATAAAACCAAATGAACGATGGGCATACGATATTCTCATTCCACCTGCTGAAGTGAAAAGTAGTAAGTTAGAGGATTATGGAATATATGGAGCGAAAGTAATGGCACCAGCTTCTGGGACAGTTGTATCAATTAAAAATGATGAAATAGATTTAGTTCCGGGATCGGATGATTTTCAATCGATGGCGGGAAATCATATTTATTTACGACTGGATGAAACAGGTACATTTTTGTTTCTTGCCCATTTAAAGAAAGGATCAATTAAAGTGAGGGAAGGCGAACATGTAAATGAAGGAGAATTTCTTGCCCAAGTCGGTAACTCAGGAAGTTCAAGTGAGCCGCATTTACATATTCATCATCAAAGGCAGGATCCATCTAAGGTGAGCATATTTCTTTCGGAAGGATTACCACTTTATTTTCGAACTGAAAAAGGTGCGATAATGCCAGAAAGAGGGACATACATAAGTGGTAAGTAGAAGGAAATCATTTCATCCAAAAAGGGTATTCCAAATTAAATTTGGAATACCCTTTTTTATTAACCTACAAATGTTTGATACAGTAAGAAAATATTTAAAGCGATAATAAGTGCAGCGATTAACCACGCGATAAATGTTGTAATGCGATGGTTGACGAGTGCGCCCATAATCTTCTTATTACTTGTAAACATAATAAGTGGTACTAATGCAAAGGCAATACCGAACGATAAGACAACTTGACTCATAACGAGAGCGTAAGTTGGATTTACACCTAAAGCGATAATAACGAGAGGCGGAATCATTGTTATAAATCGGCGTAAGTATAACGGAATATGCATTCGAATGAATCCTTGCATAATAATATCACCAGACATCGTACCAACAGAAGAACTAGATAAACCTGCTGATAAAAGTCCAATTCCAAATAATGCAGCCGATACAGGACCGACTAAATTACTGAACTGGTTAAAAGCAACATCAAGGTCTTCAACGTGCAAGCCGTTTTTAAAGAATAGTGCAGCTGCTACAATTAACATACTTGCATTAATTGCTCCAGCGATAACCATTGCAATAATAATATCGATGAATTCGAAGCGGAAAATCTTTTTCTTTTGTTCATCATTTGTTCCGACTACACGGCGCTGCGTTAAGGCCGAATGTAAATATATCGCGTGCGGCATTACTGTCGCACCTAAAATTCCAGCTGCTAAAAGGATGCTATCTACACCTTGGAATTTTGGAGTGAAAAGTCCTGAGAGTAGAGGGCTTAATTCCGGTTTTGCGTAAAAGACTTGGATACCAAAAGCGATAACAACGATAAAAATCATACCTGTTATGATAGCTTCTAATGGACGAAAGCCTCTGCGTTGAAATTCAAGAATAATAAATGATCCAACTGCTGTAATTAAAGCAGCTGGTAACATCGGAATTCCAAATAATAAATACAATCCAAGTGCTGCCCCGATAAATTCTGCTAAATCTGTAGCCATAATAACGAGTTCACCTTGAATCCATAAACCGATGGAAACTGGTTTGGGGAAGTTTTCGCGAGCTACTTCAGGAAGATTTCTCCCAGTAGCGATTCCTAATTTAGCTGATAAAGTTTGAATTAATACAGCCATTAAATTAGAAGCGAGTATTACCCAAAGCAATAAATACCCATATTGTGATCCAGCTGCGATATTTGTAGCAAAGTTCCCAGGATCAATATAAGCAACTGATGCGATAAAAGCAGGTCCTAAGAATGGTAACAGTCTTTTAAAGCCTTTTGTTTGTCCACTTAACGCTAAATGGGCTGATTGAACTGTTGTACTTTGAGAAGGGACTTGTTTATCTTTTGTTATATCTTTATTCATAGTAGTATTCCCCTTTGAAATCTTAACTTGATTAAAGTTTCACTTTATTCTTACTCATTATTTCAATACATTTAGATATATGATGTGGCAATTTCATTTGAACATAAAAGTTTCCTTAATGCAAATTATATGACTGTGTGCAATGAATGGTGTGACGATGCAAAAATATTTTGGGAGTTTATGGTTGATGAATAAGGGAGAAGATAATAAATTATAGGGCTATTTTTGAAATTTATGTGAACATACAGCTTATATTACAGCATATTAATTGATGGAAATGAAATTGTATGATATATAATATATTGGGATTACAACCTAACCGTAGTGTTTTGTTCTGTAATCTTGTTTTTATTTTTGTTAACTTGTAGAAAAAATTGTAAATAGAAGAAAATAGGCTAAGTACAATTTAGTATGTATTTTCTTATTATATATGTTTTGATATGAACGTTAACTTATACATGATTTTAAAATTTAGATAGGTGGTAGAAATACATTGGCAACTACAAAACCATATAGAGTATTACTGTATTACATGTACACAACAATTGAAAATCCAGAAGAATTTGCTGAACAGCATTTAGAATTTTGTAAATCACTTGAGTTAAAAGGAAGAATTCTTGTAGCGACAGAAGGAATTAACGGAACTTGTTCTGGAACTGTTGAGCAAACAGAAAAATACGTGGAAGCGATGAATAATGATCCACGTTTTGCTGGAATCGTGTTTAAAATTGATGAGGCGGATGAACATGCATTCAAGAAAATGCACGTACGTCCTCGTTCAGAGTTAGTTACACTTCGTCTAGAAGACGACATTAACCCGAAAGAGATTACTGGGAAGTATTTAGAACCAAAAGATTTTTATGAGGCAATGAAACAAGAAGATACAGTTATTATTGATGCACGAAATGATTATGAATTTGATTTAGGACACTTTAAAGGTGCAATTAAACCAGATATTGAATCATTCCGTGAATTACCAGATTGGATTAGAGAAAATAAAGAAACACTTGAAGGTAAAAAGATTTTAACGTACTGTACAGGGGGAATTCGTTGTGAGAAATTCTCAGGTTGGTTAGTTCGCGAAGGTTATGAAGATGTAAGCCAGCTTCATGGCGGAATTGTAACGTACGGAAAAGATCCAGAAGTACAAGGTGAACTTTGGGATGGTCAATGTTACGTATTTGATGAGCGTATCGCTGTACCAGTAAACCAAAAAGAGCACGTTATCGTTGGTAAAGATCATTTTACAGGTGAACCTTGTGAGCGCTATGTAAACTGTGCAAACCCTGAATGTAACAAGAAAATTTTATGTTCTGAAGAAAGTGAAGCAAAACATTTACGTGCATGTTCTCATGAATGTCGTGTACACCCACGTAATCGTTATATCGTGCAACACGAATTAACTGAAGAGCAAGTAGCTGCTACATTAGAAAAAATCGAAGCAGGTAAGTAAGCGGAATTAGTTTAACAAAAACGAGAAGAAGTTACTCCAAAGTTTATCTTAGAGTAACTTCTTTTTTGTCAATTTTTGTCGGTAAGTCGATATATTTAAAAAATCGCTGATATATTTTGAGTTGCGCCGATATATTCGGAAAATCGCTGATAAAAATTTCATTTACTGAAGCGCGCCATGAATTTGTAATTTGAAAATAATCGTCTTTAATTCTTATCTTCTTTTTCTTTAACGGCAGAAAGTACAGTTTGTTTTACCCATGCTTTTCGGTTTTTATGTTGCATCGCCCATTGATATAAACTGTGAGCACCTAAAATTAGAGATATACATATCCCACTAATAGATAAAAATAGGGCGAAATATTCAAGAGGAGTATAAGAAACTACATGCCCCTCACTTTTTTTTCCTATAAGATCAATTAGTGTAAATCCAAACATTTGGCCCACTACAGAGTAGAGAGTTAAAATTAATAATAAAAGGCTATCTTTTTTAGATGCAACATTTTCTTGATATTTAAACAAGCCATCAAGATTTTGTTTCGCATTCGTGAACAGTATTTCAATATTGAAAAGTTTTCTTAAACGAAAGAAAATATCTTCACTTTGTGACTGAGATACTAACTCTAAAGAAAAATAATTAGCTGTAAACGAATTAATAGAGTAAATTAACTTTTCTATCTCATTTGTATCTTGTTCAATATTTAGTTCAGCATAAGCGTTTGCCATTTTTAACAATACAATTTTATGGAATAAGTTTAATAATAAAGCGTAATAAAACTCCCCATACATTTGGCTAGCAAGTTTAGCTATTTTATTATCATCTTCGTTCGTAATACATGTGAAAATATGTTCTTCCATTATGAAATAACGATTAGGAGCCCACCTTTGATAGGCGTGCTGTTTCAAGTAATCATTTATATAAGGGAGATTGTTCGCACTTACATACGGTTTACCATCACTTGTTAATCCAGAAAGACTGGAAGTACGATAAACATCAATAACGTTAAGTTCCATATGTTGTTTTAGCGATAACAAAGTTTGCACGTACATTCTTTGGTCTTCAAAAAAAGGAAAAGTTTGAAAGTAAGAACTTCTTAATCTTTTCTTTTCAAAAAAATCTGTTAAACCGTTAAATAAATAACCGAAAATGAACTTTTCAACTTGGGAATATTTTTTCCCCGCACATGTTATGCAAATGCTTTCGTCCATTTCATCTCTCGTTTCAAGTACGCGGAATCGTGCAGCGAATTCTATTGCTTCTGATAATGTCATATTTGGAGAGATGTTAACTTCTGTTCGGATTGTTAGAAACCCAAGTTCATAAGGACAAAGTGTTACATCAATTGAGTGCACTGTGAATGGGACAGAGATAAGATTTGTTGTTAAATGGCCGTTTAAATTGAGATCTTTAGAATAGCGCTGTAATCCTTTTTGATGCTCAGAATGAGGGAAGAGAATTTTATTCGTAAATGAAAGATAGTATGCTTCCATATTTTGATGTGAAACATGAAACTCCCCGTAATATGTATTTTCATCTTCAAGATGATCGAGTCGAAAGGGCCGGAAATCATTTTTTTGTAAGAAAGGGAACATATTTTGTTCATATCCACTTTTGAACGAAAATGGGAAAATAAATTGAAAAATAGCTGTTGATACATATTTTTCTTCGATCGTTTGTATTGCCTCCATTTATATTGTTTCCTTTCAATGTAAGCTATAGAAACAACATGCCCTAATCTGCTAAAAAATAACCACGGGATTTTTATATAATTAAGAATGAAAATTCAGCTTATTTATTAGGTGACATGTATAATGTTATGTATACTAAAAGGAGTAGAATTGTGTTTTGAAAAGGGGGATGTATTATGCGTATTTTAGTATTAGGAGCTGGAGGCGTTGGAGGTTTTTTTGGTGGACGACTTGCCGAAAAGGGAGAAGATGTAACTTTTCTCGTACGTAGTAAACGGAAAGAACAATTAGAGGAAAAAGGTCTTGTTATCCGAAGTATTAACGGCGATTTTTCATTTCAACCGAAGCTAATAACGAAAGAAGATATTACCACTCCATTTGATGTGATTTTATTCTCAACAAAAGCGTATCACCTAAACGAGGCAATAACAGATTTGAAACCATTTGTAGGAGAGAATACAGTAATAATTCCAGTGTTAAATGGTATCGCTCATTTAACACTATTACAAAAGGAATTCGGCGTGGAAAAAGTAATTGGCGGTTTATGCTTTATCGAGACGACGTTAAACGATCAAGGAGAAATCGTACAAACTAGTGTTGCCAACAGACTTGTATTTGGGGAAATTAAGCCTCAAGATTCAGAGAGAATAAAGCTTATTTCTAAAATATTTGCAGATACAAAAGCTAGTTTTGTTTTAAGTGAAAATATTGTGCAAGATATGTGGCATAAATATTTATTTATCACCGTAATGTCAGGTGTGACAACATTAATGCGTGCGCCGATAGGACCGATTCGTGAGAGTGATGGAGGCCGAGAATTTATTAGGAACTTATTTGAAGAATCAGTGCAAATCATGAAATCTATGGGGGCTCCAGTTAAGGACAATATCGCCCAGGAACATATGAAAACGATTGATAAAATTTCGTATGATATGAAGTCATCTATGCAACGGGATATGGAAAAAGGTTCGCTCATTGAAGGGAAGCATTTACAAGGATACTTATTGAAATTAGCAGAGGAAATGTCTATAGATGTGCCTTTATTAAGTGTTGTGTATCAAAATTTAAAGGTATATGAAAAAATGATTTTTACTAAAGAAATGGTATGAAAAAGAGTAAAGGATAGCAAAATATAAATGTTGCTATCCTTTTTTTTGTTTCTTTTTGACAATTTATTCGTTTCTTTTCGGTTTATCTGTCGTATTTCGTTCTCTTTCACGTTTACCATATAGCTGATTAATTTCATTTGCTACTGCATCTAAATAGGAATCGGAAAAAATAGGCTTCTTTTCTTTAGACATACGGGTCTCCTTTGTGGATTTTTAGTATTCATTATGTATATTTTTCGGTGGATTATGCGCAATCGTTTTAATTTTTTTCTTTTTTAAAATTTTTGTTTACTTTTTAAAAATAAAGGAGTATTATAATCCACAGTTTCAATTTTCTAAATCGCTGAAGCCGCATGGTGCGGGGGACCCGTTCTTATGGATTAGTACATAATCCAATGGGGTGAATCCTTGAAAAAGGTAGGGCTACTCATAGGCCCGAATCCGACAGCTAACCTCGTAAGCGTTATATTGAGAAGGAAGGTGGAGCTTGTGCGACAAAAAAAATAATGTCTACAAGTCTATTTCATTATGGCTTGTAGACATTTTTTGTTTTCTGAAGAAATAGTTTATCCGCTGTAATTAGCAGAAAAATTCGTGCAAAATTATTGGAGAGTGGACAGCGTTGGTTTCATCTATCAAAAGGTTTTTAATTGGAAGGCCGTTAAAATCAACTGAGTTAGGAGAGCAAAAGCTTAATAAAACGAAGGCGCTAGCAATTTTATCTTCTGACGCATTGTCATCGGTTGCATACGGACCAGAGCAAATTTTAATTGCTTTAGCAGGTCTTGGAGCAGTAGCTTATTGGTATTCCATTCCGATTGCTATTGGGGTATTAGTATTATTGACAGCTCTTATTTTATCTTATCGACAAATTATTTTTGCTTACCCTCATGGCGGCGGGGCATATGTTGTATCAAAAGAGAATTTAGGGATGAATCCAGGCTTAATAGCAGGAGGATCTTTATTAGTTGATTACATTTTAACGGTTGCAGTAAGTGTGTCCGCAGGTACAGATGCGCTCACATCAGCTTTTCCTAGTTTACATGCACATAATGTAATCATTGCGATTATATTTGTCATATTGATTACCATCTTAAATTTAAGAGGCGTAACGGAATCAGCTTCCGTTTTAGCATATCCGGTTTATTTATTCGTTGTAGCATTATTTATATTAATTGGTGTAGGAATATATAATATTTTGACTGGTCACGTTTCACCTACGCTACATTCGCCAATTGGAACACCAGTTGCAGGAATTAGTTTATTTCTACTGTTAAGAGCGTTTGCATCAGGTAGCTCTGCATTAACGGGTGTTGAGGCGATATCTAACGCAATTCCAAACTTTAAAGATCCTGCACCTAACAATGCAGCGAAAACATTGCTTGCAATGGGTGCATTACTTGCAGTTTTATTTTCTGGAATTGTCTTTTTGGCTTATTATTACGGAATTAATCCAAGTAAGGAAGTAACAGTCGTTTCACAAATTGCTGAACAAACTTTTGGACGTAATTTCATGTACTATTTCATACAAGGTACAACAGCTTTAATATTAATTCTTGCGGCTAACACAGGTTATTCTGCATTTCCGCTATTAGCAGTTAATCTTGCAAAAGATAAGTTCATACCGAGAATGTTTACGATTAGAGGAGACCGCCTAGGTTATTCAAACGGTATTATTATACTTGGGATTTCTTCGATTATTTTAATTGTAGCTTTTCAGGGGAAAACAGAACACTTGATTCCGCTATATGCAGTAGGGGTATTTATTCCGTTTACACTTTCTCAAACTGGAATGGTACTAAAATGGCTTCGTGAAAAGCCTGAAGGATGGGCTTTAAGATTAACGGTTAATTTAATTGGTGCAGTCATTAGTTTTATCGTTATGAGCATGTTCTTTTTAACTAAGTTCGCACAAGTTTGGTCAATCCTTATTTTCTTACCTTTCATTATCTTCTTGTTCCATCGAATTAAGAAGCATTATGATGCAGTGGGCGATCAATTAAGTTTAAAAACTTGCGAACCACTTGTTCCGATTGAAGGGAATGTAATTGTCGTTCCTGTAGCTGGTATGACTCATGTAGTAGAAAATTCATTGAACTATGCTAAGGCTCTTTCTGCAGATCAAGTTATCGCTGTATATGTTGCTTTTGACAGAGAAGAGGAAAAGAAATTTGAAGAGAAATGGGAGAAGTGGCAACCTGAAGTAAGGCTTGTTACATTACATTCTCATTATAGAAGCATTATTCAGCCGCTTACAAAATTTATTGACACAGTGCAATATAAAGCGAGTGAATCAAATTACCGAGTTACGGTCGTTATACCACAGTTTATTCCGAAAAAAGGTTGGCATAACATTCTTCATAATCAGTCTAGTTTACTCATTCGTGCGTATTTACTCTATAAAAGAAATGTTGTTATTACGACAGTACCGTATCATTTGAAAAAGTAAGGGAATTTTTTAAGGATAACTTCACGAAAGTGAAGTTATCCTTTTTGTGTATATGCTATGCATAATTGCATATGGATCCGAAAAGTATATTAGTATAATTTTAATGATTATGAATATGTAGTGTTTCCTGTTGTGGTATATAGATAGTTTAATCGAGAAAGTGAATTGAATTTTATTTTGGGATAAGGACATGAGATCTTGAAAATAAAGGGAATTAAAATACTTCTTTACGTTATATAAATAGCTGTGTTTAAATGACCTTACAGTACAAAACTTACATGAAAACAAAACGAAATTTCATACTTTCATACGTTAATTAGTTTAAAATGAATAATATTTTCATGTAATATATTCACTGTGTGAATGTGGAAATCGCAATAAAATAGAAAATTTATACAGTTTTATTCATACTAAGCACATATGAAAAGTTATGAATTGTTTTATAACAATAAGTAAGTACTGTAGAAATAAAGTTTGAGAGAGGTGGTTCGTACATGACTCACGGTGAGAACGTTCTCTATTTTTAACCATCTCAAATCATTTGTAAGAAAATAGAATAATAAAATGCGATAGTAATAGTTGCTAATACATAGGAGGAGTTAAAGTGAAAAAGACTTTAATTACAGGGTTATTGGTTACAGCAGTATCTACGAGTTGCTTCGTTCCTGTAAGCGCTTACGCTAAAGAGGGGCAAACAGAAGTGAAAACAGTATATGCGCAAAATGTAATTGCTCCAAACACATTATCCAATTCAATTAGAATGTTAGGGTCACAGTCACCACTTATACAAGCATACGGATTAGTTATTTTGCAACAGCCAGACATTAAGGTAAACGCTATGAGTAGTTTAACGAATCATCAAAAATTTGCAAAAACGAATGTACGAGAGTGGATTGATGAATATAATCCGAAGCTAATCGACTTAAATCAAGAAATGATGAGATACAGCACAAGATTTAATAGTTATTATAGTAAGCTCTATGAACTAGCAGGAAAAGTAAATGAAGATGAACAGGCAAAAGCAGATTTTACAAACGCATATGGAAAATTACAATTGCAAGTCCAAAGCATTCAAGAGAGTATGGAGCAAGATTTATTAGAGTTAAATCGATTTAAAACGGTATTAGACAAAGATAGTAACAACTTATCAATTAAAGCTGATGAGGCAATAAAAACACTTCAAGGATCAAGTGGAGATATTGTGAAATTAAGAGAAGATATTAAAAGAATTCAAGGGGAAATTCAAGCTGAATTAACTACTATTTTGAATAGACCGCAAGAAATTATTAAAGGTTCTATTAATATCGGTAAACAAGTATTTACAATCACAAATCAAACTGCACAAACGAAAACAATCGACTTTGTTTCTATCGGTACTTTAAGTAATGAAATTGTAAATGCTGCAGATAGTCAAACGAGGGAAGCAGCTCTTCGTATTCAGCAAAAACAAAAAGAGTTATTACCGCTTATTCAGAAGTTATCACAAACTGAATTAGAGGCGACTCAAATTACATTTGTTGAAGATCAAGTAAGTAGCTTTACAGAACTAATTGATCGCCAAATTACAACTTTAGAAACGTTATTAACGGATTGGAAAGTTTTAAATAATAATATGATCCAAATTCAAACAAATATTGAAGAAGGCACGTATACAGACAGTAGTTTACTTCAAAAACATTTCAATCAACTTAAAAAAGTAAGTGATGAAATGAATAAGCAAACAAATCAATTTGAAGATTACGTTACAAACGTTGAAATACATTAAACAGAAAAATAATTAGCGATATAGGGAGAGAAGAAAAATGACAAAAAAACCTTATAAAGTAATGGCTCTATCAGCACTTATGGCAGTATTTGCAGCAGGGAATATTATGCCGGCCCATACGTATGCAGCTGAAAGTACAGTGAAACAAGCTCCAGTTCATGCTGTAGCAAAAGCTTATAATGACTACGAAGAATATTCATTAGGACCAGAAGGCCTGAAAGATGCAATGGAAAGAACAGGTTCAAACGCTTTAGTAATGGATCTGTACGCTTTAACAATTATTAAACAAGGTAATGTTAACTTTGGTAATGTATCGTCAGTTGATGCAGCTTTAAAAGGTAAAGTGATTCAGCATCAAGATACAGCTAGAGGGAATGCACAACAATGGCTAGATGTATTGAAGCCACAGCTTATTTCAACGAATCAAAATATTATTAATTACAATACGAAATTCCAAAACTATTATGATACTTTAGTTGCTGCGGTTGATGCAAAGGATAAAGCAACTCTTACGAAAGGTCTAACTAGATTATCAAGTAGTATTACTGAAAATAAAGCGCAAGTAGATAAGTTAGTAGAAGACTTAAAGAAATTTCGAAATAAAATGACGTCGGATACTCAAAATTTCAAGGGAGATGCAAATCAAATTACATCTATCTTGGCTAGTCAAGATGCTGGAATCCCGCTTCTGCAAAATCAAATTACAACGTATAATGAAGCAATTAGTAAATATAATGCAATTATTATCGGTTCATCTGTTGCGACAGCTTTAGGCCCAATTGCAATTATCGGTGGTGCAGTAGTTATTGCTACTGGTGCAGGAACGCCGCTAGGAATCGCATTAATTGCAGGTGGTACAGCAGCTGTAGGTGGTGGAACAGCTGGAATCGTATTAGCGAAGAAAGAGCTTGATAATGCACAGGCAGAAATTCAAAAGATAACAGGACAAGTTACAACTGCCCAATTAGAAGTGGCAGGACTAACGAACATTAAAACACAAACTGAGTATTTAACAAACACAATTGATACAGCAATTACAGCGTTGCAAAATATTTCAAACCAATGGTATACAATGGGATCGAAATATAATTCATTACTTCAAAATGTAGACTCTATTAGTCCAAACGACCTTGTTTTCATTAAGGAAGACTTGAATATAGCTAAAGATAGCTGGAAAAACATTAAAGACTATGCAGAAAAGATTTATGCTGAAGATATTAAAGTAGTAGATACGAAAAAAGCATAATAGTAATTAAACTGTTACAACATTATGTATAGATAATTGATTATTGTAAAATAGAGAGCTCCTGTTCAGTAGTGAGCAGGAGTTCTTTTACCTCTAACGTTTCATATCCTCATAAAAAGAATAGGTGATAAGTATGCGTAATAATTTCTATAAAAAATGCCTTTTAACGATAATGATTGCTGGAGTGGCAACGAGTAATGTGCTTCCTTTACATCCTTTTGCAGCGGAACAAAACGTAAAAACATTGCAAGAAAATGCGAAAAATTATTCTCTCGGACCAGCAGGGTTCCAAGATGTAATGGCGCAAACGACATCAAGTATATTTGCGATGGATTCATATGCAAAATTAATTCAAAATCAACAAGAGACTGATTTGAGTAAAATAAGTTCAATTAATGGTAATTTAAGAGGGAATATGATTCAGCATCAAAAAGATGCAAAAATTAATGCGGCATATTGGTTAAATAATATGAAGCCTCAAATTATGAAAACGGATCAAAATATTATTGATTACAACAATACTTTTCAAGCGTACTATAGTGACATGCTATTAGCGATTGATCAAAAAGATAGCGTAAAGTTAAAAGCGGATTTAGAAAAGTTGTATGCGGACATTTTAAAGAATCAAAATGAGGTAGATGTATTATTAGGGAATTTGAAAGCTTTTCGCGATAGAATGGCGAAAGACACAAATAGTTTTAAAGAGGATACAAATCAATTAACAGCGATTTTGGCAAGTACGAATGCTGGTATTCCAGCTCTAGAGCAACAAATAAATACATATAACGATTCGATCAAAAAGAGTAACGATATGGTGATTGCTGGTGGTGTACTTTGCGTAGCGCTAATAACATGTCTTGCTGGCGGACCGATGATTGCGATTGCGAAAAAAGATATTGCAAATGCAGAACGAGAAATAGCCAGTTTAAAGAATAGAATTTCAGGAGCACAAGCAGAAGTGGCAATTTTGACAGATGTGAAAAATAAAACGACTAATATGACAGAAACAATTGATGCAGCAATTACAGCACTGCAAAACATATCAAATCAGTGGTATACGGTAGGTGCGAAATATAACAATTTACTACAAAACGTAAAAGGAATCAGCCCTGAAGAATTTACCTTTATAAAAGAAGATTTAAATACAGCGAAAGATAGCTGGAAGGATGTAAAAGATTATACAGAAAAATTACATGAAGGCGTGGCGAAATAAACAGCGGAGTAGTTCCACTGTTTATTTTTTTTATCCCGTTTTTTGTGAGAGCCGATCTTGTAATTTTACCCATAAGTTTGCCGTGCATTTTATCAATGTAACTTTAGGATAATGTTTGGTCAAATTGATACTAATAACCTCGATAAACTCCTGATCACGCTTTTTATATTTAATATTTTAAGTAAAAAAGCTATACTATAGGCAAAACTAAAAATTGGAAAGGAAATACTAGAACATGGAAAATTATTTGTTATTTATTCTTACAGCAATCCTAATCATAATAATGCCTGGTCCCGGTTTTGCCTTAGTTACAAAAAACACTATCTCGCATGGTAAAAATGGTGGGATAAAGACCGTCTTAGGAACGGTATCTGGAATGATGATTCATACAATAATGGCTACACTAGGACTTTCTGCCATCCTAATGAAATTTGCGATGTTATTTACATTTATAAAATATGCTGGGGCTTTTTATTTAATTTACTTAGCTGTAAAGTCAATTAAAAGTGCCTTACATAAAAAAGAAGATATGTCAGGTTCAGTAGAAATGGACTCTAAGGATATTGGAGCGCTTAAAAGCTTTAGACAAGGATTTACTACGGCGATTTTAAATCCAAAAACTACTGTGTTTTTCCTTAGTTTTCTACCCCAATTTATTGTGAGTAATCAAAATCATTTCCTCCAATTTCTTTTATTAGGAGTCACATTTACGACTTTGACAGCAATATGGTATTTACTTTATATCTCACTCATACGTCAATTAAGAACTTTTTTAAGAAAAGAAAAAGTGAACCGTACAATAGAGGGTATTACTGGCGCAGTATTGTTAGTATTTGGAGTTAGGTTGTTTTTCCAAAAATAAATATGTATATGAAAAGAGAAATAATCAATGGTGGTTATTTCTCTTATTTACTTATTCTAAAACTGCCATTTTACAATTGACTTCACACCTTCATACTAATTTTATGCCCATATCTAATTTGAACTTTAAAAATGAGTTCCTTAATAACCTGACCGGTTTGCTTTGTAAGGAAAAAAATTACATTACGGGGGCGGGCTGATAATAAGTAAGGGATGGATAAAAAACCATTGATTAAAGTTTCACTGTATATACTAAGGGGAGTAGAAGTTTAGGCAGAGAAATTTAGGGAGTCGAAATTTCTTGCATAAAGCTGTATAATGCTTGTAACGAAAGGGAAATACAGGAAAGGGTTTGTAATGAGTTACTATGGATAAGGATAAACAACAATTAAGCGTTGAAGTTGCAAGATTATATTATCAATCAGATTATAGTCAGCAAGAAATTGCTAACAAATTAAATATCTCAAGACCGACAATCTCAAGATTATTAAAGTACGCGAAAGAAAAAGGATTTGTTCAAATTAGTATAGCTGATCCGTTTGCTGATTTAGATAACGTCGGGAACTTACTTAAAGAAAAGTACAACTTGTTAGAGGCGCATGTTGTATTTTCTCCAGTGCCAGAATATGCAACGATTACTGAGTATATTAGTAAATATGCAGCTGAGTATATGGAAAAGACAGTGAAAACTGGTGATATCGTTGGTGTAAGCTGGGGAATGACGATGTATGAAATCGCTAGGAAAATCGTACCGCAACATGTGAAAGGTGTAGAGGTTGTCCAGTTAAAAGGTGGCATTAGTCACTCAAGTGTAAATACATATGCGAATGAAACGATCGCGTTATTTGCAGATGCTTTTCAAACGACGCCAAGAAATCTACCTCTTCCAGTTATATTTGATAATGCGGTGACAAAAGAATTAGTGGAGCAGGATCGACATATTCATCACATTATTGAAATGGGAAAACAAGCGAATATTGCAATTTTTACTGTCGGAACAGTGCGTGATGAAGCGTTATTATTCCGATTAGGATATTTAGATAAGGATGAAACTAGCTTACTGAAAAAACAAGCAGTCGGTGACATTTGTTCACGTTTCTTTGACGGAGATGGAAATATTAGTAGTGAAGAAATTAATAAGCGTACAATTGGAATTGAGTTAGAAGAGTTAAAGTTAAAGAAACGTTCTATTTTAGTTGCAGGTGGTAATAGAAAAATAAAAGCAATTGACGGTGCGTTACGTGGCGGGTATGCAAATGTACTAATTATAGATCAGCATACAGCGAAAGAATTGTTACATTATCAAAAAGGTTAGAAATAAAAGGCTTTCTCAAAATATTAATTTTGAGAAAGCCTTTTATTTTTAGTATGAATAAATCAATGTGTAGTACCTTGTAAAGTACTTGTAAGGAACGCTCTTTGATTGATCTCCTTTTTCAAAAATTAGTGAGTTAGCCATAATATCTCTATCTACAAAACTCCATCCATCTTGCTCCATCATATCGATAAAAGGTTCCATTTTTCCGCGCTTTACTAAGTAGGGGTATTGATTATCTATCGGTTCTACTTCCACCATTTCTTTATCTTGAATAACCATCTTAGACATAGCTAAAGCAAATGGAACTGGGTTTCCTTCTTGGAAAATAACATCCCTTTTATAAAAAATAAATATGGATAGTGAGGTGCATACTAGCAATGTGAATATAAAGAATTTTGACTTAAACAAGTGGTTCACATCCTTTATTTACAAGCTTATACTACTTTCAATGTATTACAAGAAATTCCCTTCTGAAAAAGAATGAACAAAAGTTCAAAAGTGTATTTACATTTGTTCAACTAAGGGTTAGAATGAAGTTGTTAAAAGATATGAGGAGTGAAGATAATGAACATTGCAAAGTTAATTGACCATACAATTTTAAAACCAAATTCTACAAAAGAAGATGTTATGAAAGTAATCGAAGAGGCAAAGCAATACAAATTTGCTTCAGTTTGTATTAATCCTACATGGGTAAAGCTAGCTGCTGAAGAATTAGCTGGACATGATGTAGACGTTTGTACTGTAATCGGTTTCCCATTAGGAGCAAGCACTACTGAAACAAAAGCATTCGAAACAAAAGATGCTATCGCAAAAGGTGCAACTGAAGTTGATATGGTAATCAACGTAGGTGCTTTAAAAGATGGCGACAATGAGTTCGTTGAAAAAGATATTTATGAAGTAGTACAAGCAGCAAAAGGAAAAGCTCTTGTAAAAGTAATCATTGAAACTTGCCTTCTAACAGATGAAGAAAAAGTTCGTGCTTGTGAATTATCAGTAAAAGCTGGCGCTGATTTCGTAAAAACTTCAACTGGATTCTCAACTGGCGGAGCAACTGCAGAAGATATCGCATTAATGCGTAAAACAGTTGGACCAAACGTTGGCGTGAAAGCATCTGGCGGCGTTCGTACACGTGAAGATGCAGACAAAATGGTAGAGGCTGGAGCTTCTCGCGTTGGAGCAAGTGCTAGTGTTGCAATCGTATTAAATGATGCAAAAGGTGCTACAGATAATTACTAATTAATAAAGTGTGAAAAGCAATAGATACACGTTTAAAGTAAAGTGTATCTATTGCTTTAACAATTGAAAAGAATGTAAGCGGATACGAATGGGAGGAGACGGCTTATGAAATACTTAATCGGTGTTTTAGGCCTCGTATTGATTTTAGGTATCGCTTGGCTTGCTAGTAATGATAGAAAGAAAGTCAAATATCGCCCAATCATAACGATGGTTATATTACAATTCATTTTGGGGTTTTTATTATTAAATACAAGCGTAGGGAATATATTAATTAGTGGAATAGCAGATGGTTTTGGAGAATTATTAAAATATGCGGCTGATGGTGTGAATTTCGTATTTGGTGGATTAGTAAATCAAAAAGAGTTTTCATTCTTTTTAAGTGTATTAATGCCAATCGTATTTATATCAGCTTTAATAGGTATTTTGCAACACATTAAAGTATTACCTATTATTGTGAAATCTATCGGTCTAGTATTAAGTAAAGTAAATGGGATGGGGAAACTCGAATCATATAACGCGGTAGCTTCTGCGATTTTAGGACAATCTGAAGTGTTTATTTCAGTTAAGAAACAACTAGGATTATTGCCAGAGAAAAGAATGTATACATTATGTGCATCTGCAATGTCTACAGTATCTATGTCTATCGTTGGATCATATATGGTGTTATTAAAACCGCAATATGTTGTAACCGCTTTAGTGCTTAACTTATTCGGTGGCTTCATTATTGCTTCTATCATTAACCCGTATGAAGTTACTGAAGAAGAAGATATGTTAGAAGTACAAGAAGAAGAGAAAAAGACATTCTTTGAAGTATTAGGGGAATACATTATAGATGGATTTAAAGTTGCGATTACAGTAGCAGCTATGTTAATCGGTTTCGTTGCCCTTATCGCATTCATTAATGCAGTATTTAAAGGTGTAATCGGTATCTCATTCCAAGAAATTCTTGGTTATGTATTTGCACCATTTGCATTTATTATGGGTGTTCCATGGCATGAAGCAGTTAACGCAGGGAATATTATGGCGACAAAACTTGTATCAAATGAATTTGTTGCGATGACAGATTTAGCAAAAGGAAACTTTAATTTCTCAGATAGAACGACAGCGATTATATCTGTATTCTTAGTTTCATTTGCAAACTTCTCTTCAATTGGAATTATTGCTGGGGCAGTTAAGAGCTTAAATGAAAAACAAGGGAATGTAGTCGCAAGATTTGGTTTGAAATTACTTTTCGGTGCAACATTAGTAAGTTTCTTATCAGCAACAATCGTTGGCTTATTATTTTAACAGATTCATATAATATAAAAAGGAATGGTGATTGTAATGAGAATGGTAGATATTATTGCGAAAAAACGTGATGGAAAAGAATTAACAACTGAAGAAATTAATTTCTTTATTAACGGTTATACAGATGGAAGTATTCCTGACTATCAAGCGAGTGCACTTGCAATGGCAATTTTCTTTAAAGATATGACGGATCGTGAACGTGCAGATTTAACGATGGCAATGGTTGAGTCTGGAGAAACAATCGACTTATCAGCAATTGAAGGCATTAAAGTAGATAAGCATTCAACTGGCGGTGTTGGTGATACAACAACATTAGTATTAGGACCATTAGTCGCTGCTTTAGATGTACCAGTAGCAAAAATGTCTGGTCGTGGTTTAGGACATACGGGCGGGACAATTGATAAATTAGAAGCGGTAGAAGGATTCCACGTTGAAATTACGAAAGAACAGTTCATTGATATTGTAAACCGTGACAAAGTGGCTGTTATCGGACAAACAGGAAACTTAACACCTGCTGATAAAAAGATTTATGCATTACGTGATGTAACAGGAACAGTAAATTCAATTCCTCTAATTGCAAGTTCAATTATGAGTAAAAAAATTGCAGCTGGTGCTGATGCAATCGTACTTGATGTAAAAACAGGTGCTGGTGCATTTATGAAAACCGAAGAAGATGCAAAAGAATTAGCTCATGCAATGGTACGTATCGGAAATAATGTTGGACGTCAAACGATGGCAGTAATTTCAGATATGTCACAACCTCTTGGTTTTGCGATTGGTAACGCTCTAGAAGTGAAGGAAGCAATTGATACTTTAAAAGGCGAAGGTCCAGAAGATTTAACAGAATTAGTACTTGTATTAGGTAGCCAAATGGTTGTACTTGCGAAAAAAGCAAATACATTGGAAGAAGCTCGTGAAATGCTAATTGAAGTGATGAAAAATGGAAAAGCAACTGAGAAATTTAAAGAGTTCTTAAGCAACCAAGGCGGAGACAGCTCGATTGTAGACAATCCAGAAAAAATGCCACAAGCGAAGTATGTAATTGATGTACCTGCAAAAACTTCAGGTGTGATTTCAAACATTGTTGCAGATGAAATCGGTATCGCAGCTATGTTATTAGGTGCTGGCCGTGCAACAAAAGAAGATGAAATCGATTTAGCGGTAGGATTAATGTTACGTAAAAAAGTTGGCGATGCAGTAAAAGAAGGCGAGCCGTTCGTAACGATTTATGCAAATCGCGAAAATGTAGAAGATGTAAAAGCTAAAATTTATGAAAACATTTCTATCGCTGAAACAGCAGTGGCTCCTAAATTAGTTCATACAGTTATTACTGACTAATCATAATTACATTTACTTTGAGGAGGAAATAATATGGATAAGAAAAAATATATCGAAGAAGCAAATAAGATGTTGTCAAAAGCATATATTCCGTATTCTAAATTTCCTGTTGGTGCAGCATTAGTTACGAAAGAAGGTAAAATCTATACTGGTTGTAATATAGAAAACGCTTCTTACGGTTTATGTAACTGTGCAGAAAGAACAGCAATATTTAAAGCAGTATCAGAAGGTGAGCGCGACTTTAGTTACTTAGTCATTACAGGAGAAACTGACGGACCTATTTCACCATGTGGTGCTTGTAGACAAGTTATTGCTGAATTTTGTGATCCGAAAATGCCTGTATTACTAACGAATGTAAAAGGTGATGAAAAAGAAGTGACTGTGGAACAGTTACTGCCAGGTGCTTTCTCAATTGAAGATTTAAAATAAGTTAAAAGGCCATTCCACAATGAATAGTTGCGGAATGGTCTTTTTTATTTTCAAAAAATAAAACGCAAGACTAACAATGTAATACTCTGTTCATATTCCGTTCATAAACTTTTCGTAAAATGATTGCAGTGAATAAAGAAAGTGACAATATGAATTGTCGTTCTACAGCAGGAGGAATATAATGAAGAAATTATATAATGCAGCATTCATTTACTTAATTATTGGTTTATTATCAGGTGTATTTGCAAGAGAGTATACGAAAGCGCAAGGAATTAAAGGATCCACTATGTTGCAATTAGTGCATACACACGTATTAGTGCTCGGCTTCGTATTCTTTTTGATCGCTTTAGCTCTATTTAAAGTATTTAATGTCCGTGAAACAAAAAGTTTTCGTGCGTGGTTTGTTGTTTATAATGTAGGATTAATTTTTACTATTGCTACAATGGTATTTAGAGGTCTTCTACAAGTAAATGGAACTGACTTTAATGGTTTAAGCCATATGGCTGGATTAGGTCATGTCATTATAAGTGTTGGGCTCGTTTGGTTTATGATTTTGCTCAAAAAATCTTTTAAATAGATAGGAGTGGAGAGTATGAGTTTAGCACTTTTATCAAGTATAGTAGCGGTTTGTATGGCCGTTGGAGTTAGGTTTCTTCGCTTTAAGTCAGCGAAAAAACCGGTAACGAAAAAGAAAATTATATTACCGCCAATTTTTATGAGCACTGGTGCAATGATGTACTTCTTACCAGAGTTTCGATTAACGTCTTTAGAAATAGTAGAGGCAATTAGCGTAGGACTTATTTTCTCTATATTTCTTATTAAAACATCTAAGTTCGAAATAAGAGGCGAAGACATATATATGAAACCATCAAAAGCGTTCATATTTATTTTAGTTGGTTTATTAGCTGTTCGGGTAGCATTGAAATCATATTTAAGTCAGTCGATTGATTTAACCCAATTAAGTGGAATGTTTTTCTTACTCGCTTTTGCGATGATTGTATCGTGGAGAATTGCGATGTATCGCTCGTTTACTAAATTAGAAAAGACAATAAAAAGAGCTGGAATTTCTATATAGGAATTTCAGCTCTTTTTATGTTTTATACGATTGTTTTTTTAGCTTTGATTTCATTTGCTTAATTTTAAACGTATTTGAGCATCTTGTAATGCAACTGGTGTAACGTTAAGACCATTTTGATCAACGATTTTTGTGTTTAATAAAATGGAATCTAAGCTCCCGCGAAATGTTTTTGTATAGTTTTGACGCAACATTTGTTGTTCTTGTTTTTCATCAACTGTTAATCCAGATGTTCTTTCTTTTTTTGATAATTCGTTAATACGGAATAAAATGTTTTTCATTTGTTTTCACCTCTAGTTAGATTTAATTACATTAGTTACTTACTAATGTATAGTTATTTTAACCTATCTTTTAATAAGTGTCAATGCCTATAAACATTCCTTGTTTTGTAAGTGTATGGGGTGATAAAGAATGAAAAAACTACAAATACTTGAAATAGAAAAGATGTTAATATACAATACCTAAGTAGGGTATATAGGGTGTTATTTTACTTTATGAGAGTAATAAGCAAAAAGGAGTACGTAATAATGAATTCAGTAATTTCAAGGAAAGAAACAATCATATCATATAGCATTGCAATTCTATTTATATTAGCGATGGTTACAGCTGGTGTACTATTAGATGATCCAGAAGTAATTTTGCCGGAAATAGCTGCGATGGCAATAGCTTTATGGGCATATCGTGAGCCGGGATGGCTAAGACAACCAGAAAAAATCTTTATTGCGCCGTCAATAACAGCTGTTATTGGTTTTGCAGTGAATCAAATGGATATTTCCTATATAGGAAAAGTTAGCTTAACACTTATATTAATGATGTTGTTTTTACGTGTTATTCAATCCAATTTAGCACCATCTATTGCGACAGGTTTATTACCATTAGTAACAAATGCGACGGAATGGTCATTTGTTATCTCAGTCTTCGTTTTGACATTTATTTTAATGATTGGTGTTCTTATTTTTAAATTGAATAACGGTATTGAGAGAAAAGTTAAAATCCAATATAAATATATGGTTGTATTTCTATTTTTAAATTTTGTATGGATCAGTTTATGTTGGATAACTGGTTATGAACAATTAGCGGTTATTCCGCCAATTCTAGTCGTTGTGTATGAATCACTTCAAAAACCGATGTACAATGAAAAAATGGCATTTAAACAAATAGTAGTATTAACTATATCGGCGACTGTTGGAACTTTATTGTATTTTGCAATTGATTCATGGATTGTAGTCACTTTATTAAGTATGATATTGATGCTTATTTTATTAAAAATCGTTGGAGTACGTATTCCAGCAGCGTATGCATTCCCATTACTTCCGCTCGTATTTCCTGATGAAATGATAAAGATGTTACCAGTAGGTTCATTTGTTGCAGGGGTATTTTTATTTGGTGCAGTACTACTGTATAAAAAATGGGAGATGAAGCAGAAGGGGATGCAGAAGAGTTAAAAATAATTTGTAAAAAAGGTAAGTTCAAGTCACTTGAACTTACCTTTTTTATTTATACCCAATATAAGGATATATCATAAAGTCCAATTAAAATGAGTAGTACCCCTCTATATATGAGATTTTAAGTATATGGAATAAATGTCAAGAAATTGTGGAGTGGTATGCATAATTGCGAGTGAAAGAGCGCCTAGTATGAAAGTTTTATTTTCTATATGAGCACTATTAATTGACGAAAAATTATAACAATAATAGAATGAATTGTATTGGATAATTAATTTTAAAAGCATACATAGAATGCAAGGGGGATTATTATGAAATCAACATTTTTTGCTCAAAATAGAGAACGATTAGTAAACACATTACCGGATGAATCTATTACTATTTTATTTGCTGGGCAAGCACCTCATATGTCAGCCGATGCACATTATAAATTTGTGCCGAATCGAAATTTTTACTATTTAACGGGAATCGATGAGCCAAATGTTATTTTCATGTTGAAAAAGTTTGGAAATAGTGTGGAAGAAACTCTTTTCATTGAAAAATCAGATCCAGTAACGGAAAAATGGGACGGTAAAACAGTTTCTAAAGAAGATGCAGAACAAATTTCAGGCATAAAAAAAGTTGTATATATAGAAAGCTTTGAGAAGACAATGGTAAATACACTTTTCACAGAAAATGCGAAGCATCTGTATTTAGATTTAGAGCGTCGTGAGTGGAAGGGTACTGAGACGAAAACGTTAGCGTTTGCTAAACATGTAAGAGAACAGTATCCACACGTTTTAATTGGTAATGTATATCCGCATATTTGTGAATTACGAGTGTTTAAAACGGAAGAAGAAATTGAAATCATTAAAGAAGCGATTGCTGTAACTAAAGAGGGTATTTATAACGTGCTGAAGCATGCAAAAGCAGATGTGATGGAATATGAATTAGAAGCTCATTTTGATTTTACGCTTAAATCATCTGGAATTAAACATCATGCATTCAATACAATTTTGGCGAGTGGTAAAAATGCTACAGTCCTTCATTATGAAGATAATGATGCACAAATTCAAAATGGTGATTTAGTGCTGCTCGATTTAGGTGCTCAAAAAGATTACTACAACGCTGATATTAGTTACACATTCCCAGCTAGTGGAACATTCTCTAGTCGCCAAAAACAAATATATAATATAGTGTTAAAAGCATTGAAAGAAACAACTGAGCTTATTAAGCCAGGATTAAAGTTTACTGCATTAAATGAGCATACAAAAAAGGTACTGGCAGAAGAGTGTAAAGCAATTGGTTTAATTCAAGAAGATGAAGAGTTATCAAAATACTATTATCATGGCGTCAGCCATTTCCTTGGTTTAGATACTCACGATGTAGGAACATACAAAGATAGAGTGTTAGAAGAAGGTATGGTTATAACAATCGAACCTGGTCTTTATATTGAAGAAGAATCAATTGGAATTCGTATTGAGGATGATATCCTTGTAACAAAAGATGGGTATGAAAACTTGTCAAAAGATATCATTAGAACAGTTGAAGAGATTGAAGAGTTTATGAGTGAAAATAATGTGAATGTAAAAGAAGATGAAGTTGTTACGAAATAATTATTAGAAGAGGCGCTCAATTTTGGGCGTCTTTTTATTTGGTCCATTTTAAACCTCCATATTTTCTTGAAAATTGTCTTCTATAATAATCTTGAAAAAGAAAAAGGAGGGATTTTCATTGAAGAGATTTGTATTAACAGCAGTTACAGTCTCCGTAATATCTTTAATTGCTGCATGTTCTGCGACCACGAATACAACAAATGATCATAAAAATATGGACGATAAAAAAACAACACAGACTGAAACGGCTACAAAACCATTGAAAGTTGTAAAAGGGCCAGAAGTTACTTTAGTAGCGAAAGAAGAAAAGCAAAAGCTAAGTAACGGTGTTATTGTTCCAGTCTGGACATTTAATGGCTCATCCCCAGGTCCAGAAATTAGAGTGAAAAAAGGTGAAAAGGTTAAAGTGACATTAAAAAATGAATTATCTGCACCAGTATCTATTCATTGGCATGGGTATCCTGTCCCAAATAACATGGATGGAATTCCAGGTGTGACGCAAGATGCGGTTGAAGCAGGAAAAAGTTTCACCTATGAATTTGAAGCGAACGTATCAGGAACGTATTGGTATCATTCACATCAAGATTCTGTAAATCAACTAGATAGAGGCTTGTATGGTGCTCTTATTGTAGAGGATACAAATGAAAAGTATGATAAAGATTACACATTAATGTTAGATGAATGGGTAACAGATGAAGAAGAAATTAATAAGCAGTTAAAAGAAATGACAAAAGGGAAAACAGAAAAAGCAGACGGTAATAAATCTAAGGGTAATGAAAATACGAAAAAGAATGATGATATGAAAGGCATGGATCATTCCGGTATGGACATGAAGAGTGATAAAAAAGACTCTGGCAATATGGCAGGAATGGACCATGGAAAGATGAAGATGGAAGGTCATGATATGAGTATGTATGATTTATTCACAATCAATGGTAAAAGTGGGGATTTAGTAGAACCATTAAAAGTGAATAAAGGAGATAAAGTTCGTCTTCGACTCGTTAATGCTGGTTATCTATCACATGATATACATGTTCACGGTCATGATATAAAAGTAATTGCGACAGATGGTCAACCAATAAACGATCCAAAAGTTATAAAGGATCAAGTAATTTCAATCGCACCGGGTGAACGTTATGATATTGAATTTACTGCTAATAATACTGGGAAATGGTATGTGGAAGACCACTCAGCAAATAAAGGTGCCAAAGGAATGAAAGCTGTTATTGAATATGATGGCAGCAAAGAGATGAAAGATAAAGCAGATGAAAAAGAAAAATTATCGAAATTAGATATGACGAAATATGGTGCTAAAAAATTAGGTAGTTTCACGTTAGATCAGCAGTATACTGCCACATATAATATGGACTTGAATACGCAAATGAATGGAAATGAAATGGTATATACAATTAATGGAAAGGTATTTCCGGATATTGACCCAATTCCAGTGAAAAAGGGTGATTTAGTAAAAGTAAAATTGGTAAATCGTTCTAAAATGGACGATCACCCGATGCATTTACACGGTCATTTCTTCCAAGTGTTAAGTAAAGATGGAAAACCGATAGAAGGTTCCCCAATTGTGAAAGATACATTGAACTTAAAACCAGGAGAAGAATATGAAGTAGCCTTTGTAGCAGACAATCCGGGTGAATGGATGTTCCACTGTCATGATTTACACCATGCTTCAGCCGGGATGGTAACAGAAGTGAAATATACAGATTACAAATCTGATTATGTTCCAAACCCTAACATTCCTAATAAGCCAGAATAATATGAAGCAGTTATCCGATGGATAGCTGCTTATTCATTTTCGTTGCAAGTGTTAATGCATATGTTGATCGTGCCCGGATGAAGATGGGGGAGTATGATCGGGGAATGTCACGAACACGGCAACGATAATTACCACACTAATTGAAAGTAATAATAAAAAACGCCGTTGGATAAAAGTAGAAAAGGTTTCTGATAAAAGTTGAATTATACATGACATAGTTATTGTTATAGTAAGTAAAAGACTAATGAACAGTATACTGTGGGCTTGTTGAGCGTTTAACATTTCTGTAATCATTGCTCCCATCATACTTGCCATTAATCCAGAGAACATTCCTTCTAAAGCAGTAAATAGGTGAAACCGTAGACCGACTAAAAAACCGATACAACTACTAATCAAAATCGCAAGCAAAGTAGAATATAGTAATTCTCCTTTAAAGAGAATACCTAAATAAAAACCTATACTTAAACCGATACTCATACTAAAAGACATAATAAATACCATATACTCCATTAGGGTACCCTTACGTTTAGAAATATATGATGTGATAATAATCGAGATACAACAAAGTGTTAAGGCAGTTAACGTATAAGCGAACATCATGATACCTCCCTGTCCTATCATTCACTTCATCATATGTTCAAATGGAGAGTACTTATGCATATTTATATCTGCAAATTATCTGCACAATTTTAAAAAGGTAAGTTCAATATAATTTTCAAATAATGATGGTTATCTTAGTGGACGATGCTTCATAAAGAATTGTTGTATTTTTATTTTGAGAGAATATATGTAAGCAAGTAGTAGTGAATGGAAAAGATGTTCGATTTTTGAGCGTCTTTTTTGTCTATAAGCATGAGAAAGAAAGTGTTATATAATGAGTTTCTATTGTGAAGCCATAAAGAATAGGCGTATAATATTATAGGTCTCCCATTTGTGAGGCAAACCGCGAATGATAAATAAGATGGTTGTTTTATCATCGCTTCTAAACAGATAGACAATGAAAGTAACACTGGAATACAGATAGGGAGTTAGAAGATGAAATTAATTATTGCCGAGAAACCAGATCAAGGTTTGGCTCTTGTTTCACAGTTTAAATATCGCCGGAAAGATGGGTATTTAGAAGTAGAAGCAAATGAGTTATTTCCAAATGGAGCGTACTGTACATGGGCAATTGGTCATTTGACGCAGTTATGTAATCCAGAACATTATCACGCTGAGTGGAAGAAATGGTCACTTAATACATTGCCGATGATTCCAGAGCGTTTTCAATTTGAGGTAACAAAGTCAAAGTATAAGCAATTTAACGTTGTGAAACAGCTGTTACATAATCCACAGGTAACAGAAATTATTCACGCGGGCGATGCTGGGCGTGAAGGGGAACTGATTGTAAGAAATATTATTAATCTTTGCAACGTGCAAAAGCCAATGAAGCGTCTTTGGATTTCATCTTTAACGAAGCAAGCTATTTATCAAGGATTTAAAAACTTACTAGATGAAGCAGATACGATTAATACGTATTACGAAGCATATACAAGATCTTGCGCTGACTGGGTCGTTGGTATGAATGCATCGCGTGTCTTTAGTATTTTGCTAAAGAAAAAAGGAATGAATGATGTGTTTTCCGCTGGTCGTGTACAAACACCAACATTAGCACTCATCGTAAAGCGTGAGAAAGAAATTGAGAACTTTAAGTCAGAGCCGTTTTGGGAAGTTTTCGCAACCTTTAATATAGAAGGAAAGAAGTATGAGGGGAAATGGGAGAAAGATAATGAGTCCCGCTTAAATGATCCTGATTTGGCAAATAAAATTGCAGCGTTTTGTCAAAACAAACCGGCTGTAGTAAAAGAAATGAAAACGGAGCGTAAAGAGTTTCAGCCGCCGTTTTTATTTAATTTATCAGCACTGCAAGCAACGGCGAATAAAGCCTTTAAATTTTCACCGAAAAAGACGCTAGATATCACGCAAGCACTATATCAAAAAGGGATTGTCTCTTACCCTCGTTCGGATTCTAACTATGTTACACAAGGAGAGGCAGCGACGTTCCCTGATATTTTACAGAAGTTAAGTCAGTTTGATGAATATAAAGGTTTATTGCCAGCGCCAATTGAATCGATTATGAATAATAAGCGTTATGTGAATGAAAAGAAAGTTACAGATCACTACGCAATTATACCGACAGAGCAAGTGACAAATCCAAGCAAACTATCAGGTGATGAAAAGAAAATTTACGATATGATCGTAAGAAGACTTATTGCGGCGCATTATGAAGTAGCAATCTTTGACTACACAACGATTACAACTCTTGTAGACGAACGTGCTGCGTTCATTTCGAAAGGAAAACAGCAAATTCAAGAAGGGTGGCGTAAAGTCATTTTCCAAGACGATAAAGATGACGAAACGATTCTTCCAATTGTAGCTGAAGGTGAACAAGGAAAAGTTGTAAAGGTGAAAGTGAAAGAAGGAAAAACACAGCCACCGAAACGTTATACAGAAGGACAACTCATTACGTTAATGAAAACGGCCGGTAAGTATTTAGAGAATGAAGAGCTTGAGAAAGTATTGAAGAAAACAGAAGGTTTAGGTACTGAGGCCACTCGTGCTGGTATTATTACAATGCTGAAAGACCGTAAATATATAGATGTACAGAAAAACCAAGTGTACGCAACCGATAAAGGGAAAGTATTAATTACAGCAATCGGTGATAAAATACTGGCTTCACCAGAAATGACAGCAAAATGGGAGCAACGCCTTGCAGAAATTGGAGAAGGTACAGCTTCACCAGCGACATTTATGGAGCAAACGAAAAAGCTATCAGCTAAAATTATTGAAGACGCGGTAGAAATGTCGGAGAAATGGGATTTCACCGGATTACATGTTGAATCGATTGAGCGAAAAGGATCGAAATTTACAACAGGTAAAAAGGTCGGTAGCTGCAAAAAGTGTGATGGCGATGTGATTGATAAGTCAACGTTTTACGGTTGTTCTAACTACAATACAACACAATGTGACTTTACCATCTCGAAGAAGATTTTAAGCAAAGCTATTTCGCAAAAAAACATGACGAAACTATTAAAAGGTGAGAAGACCGATTTAATTAAAGGCTTTAAAAAAGGCGAGAAAACGTTTGATGCGAAGTTAGAGTGGAAAGATAATAAGATTAATTTTGTGTTTGAGAATTAAGTGGTTTTAACAAATGAAAAAGCTCTTTCCCGAGTAAAATGTGCTGTATTAGGTTTGAAAATATAGATAGAAAAGAAAAAGCATGACAATTTTATGTCATGCTTTTTTATTTTATAATTACAGAGTTTTGTATACTAGCACTAAAATTTATTTGAAATAATTGTTTGAAAAGATGGTATGAAATAGTGTTAAGTAGCAATAAAGTCTTTTAAAATATAAAAAAGTTGTTTAAAGATCCTTCTTTAACTAAACGGCAGGTTAGCTTTAATACAATGTTTGTTTTATCATTTAACCAAAGTGATAGAAGGTCAAAGAAAAGGCAGTAATAAAGAAGTGCCATTCCTAATGTGGACTGGCACTTGGTAAGGTGTAAAATTCATTATTTGATTTCGGCTGAGGAATTTGATTCATCTATTTTTCCTGTACTTTATTATGATTTCTTAGACAGCCTTTTCTGTTTTAAATACCCATTGTTGGAGAGGTGGTTGATAATACGGTATCATCCACCCTAAAATTTTGCCGATAAAATAGGCGGCAATTAGTGTGCCGATTCCGATTGAGCCTAATGATTGAATGAAAACTATACAGATTGCACCAGCCACACAAATGTTTATTAAATCGCTCAAAATTTTTGCTTTACCGAATTTTAAATTAAATTTTTCACTAATTGCATAAGTTAACGCATCATACGGCATTAATGGCAGTTTCGCTGTTGTATAGCCCATTAAACCGACCGCTATAACAAATAAACTAACAATCAAATATACACTTCGAGCAAGGAGAGTTTCAGGTGCAGGGAAAAGTTGTACAAGGAAGAGCGTTGCATCCATGAAAAAACCAAATAAAAACGAAATAATGAATTGACTCACAAATTCACTTAACTCCATTCGTTTACTTAATATCACTTGAATAATAATGTATAAAACATTTGCAAGCGCCATTGTCACACCAACCGATAAACCAATCGTTAGCGTACTTGCATATGCTAATGATGACACAGGCGATACACCAAATCCTGCTTGAATCGACATGCTAATGCCAATCGACATAAAAAATAACCCGAGCACGTATAAGATGATGCGCTTCAAGGTTCTGCTCCAATGATTCATAGTATCTCTCACTTTCTAGTTAATATTATCAATATAAAGACTATAGCTATAGAATTAAATATAACGCTAAATTCGACATATGAAAAATATATATATGATAAACTAATTATATCAAAAAACATATGATGGAGAGATACAATGGATTTCAGGCAATTATATTACTTTAAAGAAATTGTGAAACAAGGAAGCATTTCTAAGGCAGCAGAAGTGCTCCATATCGCGCAGCCCCCACTTAGCCAATTATTAAAAAAGCTTGAAACTGATCTTGGCACAACTTTAATTCATCGATATCGTCAAAAATGGGAGCTTACAGCAACAGGTGAAATACTATACCAATATGCCAATCAAATGTTAATGCAAATTCAAGATGTAAAGCAGCAAATTCAAGAAATTGAACAAGGTATAGGCGGAACAGTAAGTATCGGTGTATCGTCTACATGTTCGAATATGCTCATTGACTATGTTAGTACGTTTAGAACACAATACCCTAATGTCAAAATAAAAATAGTAACTGGAAATTCAGAAGAATTATTAAAAAGACTAGAACAAAGAGAAATTGATGTTGCCTTACTTTTACGATTGGGAAATAGTGAACAATATGAGATGAAAATATTAAAAAAACAACCAACCGCTGTGATTATTCCATCAAGTTGGGCAGCATCGTTTTCATCACAGCATGTGACGATTGAACAGATTGCCCAGTTTCCATTCATTATGCTAGGAGCAATGGAAGGACTCTCCTTCAATGAAGACCTTTTCAAAGTATTTGATGAACATCAAGTCAAGCCAAATATCATTATCGAGTGTAAAGATATAAGGATGGTTGTAGCACTTGTTAGTAGAGGACTAGGATTATCCGTTATTCCAAGAATGGATTACACATCATCATTTTTAGAACATACAACGCTTTTTGAATTGAAACAATTTGATTTTCAGTTAGAGCCTGTAATAGTAAAATTAAAAGACCAAAGAATTTCCAAAGTAGCATCTCAATTTTGGGAAATGGCTGATTAGGAGATATGAACAAAGCAAAAATAGCCCCCAATCAAGTAATAAAGACATCTTACGAAAAATTGAGCCGGGATAAAAAGTTCTTTACTAATTTGAAAAACGCAGTAATTACATTACTTATTAGTAAAGAGCTTTTTATATAAGGACATAAGTGGTTTCAACAAATGAAAAAGCTCTTTCCCGAGTAAAATGTTCTGTATTAGGTTTAAAAATATAGATATAAAAGAAAAAGCATGACAATTTTATGTCATGCTTTTTTATTTTATAATTACAGAGTTTTGTATACTAGCACTAAAATTTATTTGAAATAATTGTTTGGAAAGGTGTTATTAAATTGGACGTTTATATCATTTCTTTTATATAAAGGAAAAATAAGAAATTAGAAAATAAAAACAAGCAATGAAGAGAACAGCTGAAAGTAGCTTACACCGATGTTTATAAAAAGTTATAGAGCATTTCTTTGAATGAGGGATGCTTTTTGTTTTTGCTTGGAATAAAATTATACAACAAAAATATTATATAAAATAATAAAAATTTATTGTAAAACAATAAAATATATAATAAAATCAAAATCAGAATAAATAAGTGAGGTGCTTTTTATGGAAAAGGTAACAGCGTTGTTTTTAAAATTAGAGGAGGTATAACTATGGACATTAACAATTTAATTATTGAAAATATGGATAATCCTCATGAGTTGGAGAGAATGTATAGAAAAGACCCAAAAGCTTTTAAAAAGTCATTCTCACAAGCATGGGTCCAAAACCCTGATTCTCAGGTGCTAGGTGCTTGGTATGAAAGGTTGCATTTCAAGGAAACGACAAATAAAGAAAAAGTATCGTTGTTTCAAAAAGGTTTCTTATTCATGGGCATGTTAGCTATTCTAGCTGGGCTAAGCACTAGAATCATTTTCCACTTTGTCGAGCAGGAAGCAATTGCTCCAATTAACCTGGCTTTTGGTATAATTCCCTTTATCGCTGCCTATTTTGTTTACAATAATACTCCGGAAAAAAGTATTATTTATTTCCTTGCATCGTTATTCCTGATTTCCGGGTTGTATCTTAATATGTTGCCATTAAATTATAAAGACAGCAGTATCCTTGCTTATTTACATCTTCCTATATTGTTATGGGTCTTATTGGGACTTGCGTTTACGGGAAATGAATATTCAAAAGGCAGTACAAGATTAGCTTATATTAAATTTAATTTAGAATATTGTCTTCTCTACGCGAGCATGGCAGTGAGCGGAATGATACTAGCAGTATTCACTATGCGATTATTTAGCTTTGTTGACTTGGATATAGGAGAATTCTATTTTAGTAATGTTGTTTTATTTGGAGCTGCCGCTCTCGCTGTAGTGGCTGCATACTTAGTATCATTGAATCTTAAACTTGCTAAAAATATTACACCATACATATCTAAAATTTTTAGTCCTCTCGTCCTGATCACATTGTTGATCTATCTTATAACGGTTATATGGGTCGGGAAAAATCCGTTCTTGGACCGCAATTTCCTAATGGCCTTCAACGGAATACTCCTTGGTGTACTGGCTGTTACTATATTTTCTATCGTTGAGAGTGATTCAGACGAGAGAAAGAACATTTCAGATTATATAAACTTTGCCTTAATTGTTCTTGCGCTTATTATTGACACTGTCGCACTGTCAGCCATCGTATTCAGACTTTCTTCTTACGGGATTACACCTAATAGACTTGCTGTTTTAGGAGTAAACATACTGATCTGGGCAAATCTAATTTGGATTATGTTTTCCTATATGCGTTTTCTACAAAACAAATCAGGACCGACAGCTATCCAAGATGCCGTTACGAAGTATTTGCCAATCTACGGACTTTGGGCAGCTTTCGTTATATTTACTTTTCCTATAATGTTTAATTAGAAAGGCTTTGTTAATGTAACGACAAGCTAATTTTCTATAACGTATAAAATCCTTAGAGCCGATAAGCAGCGTTAATTCTATAATTTCTCGACAAAAAAAACGTCCCAAAGTAGGACGTTTTTTTATGTGTATTGCTGCTTTTTCTTGATAAGCAATAACACTTGTGAAACACAAGTCAGAACGGGCAACTCAATTAACGGCCCAATCACTAATGCAAGTGCAATAAGAGGCTCGTCTGGAAAAGCTGTTACAGCAATAGCGAGTGCAACAGGGGAGTTTCTCGCTAATGTTGTTAAGCTGAGGCTGACAGTGTCTTCATAGGATAAATGCATCATACGTCCTACAAACTGTCCTAGTATAAAGTTAATTATGAAGAACAGTAATACTGGTATAAGTAACAATAAAACAACAGTCATATTTTGTAATAAGTACTTACCTTGTGAGGCAAACATCGCTACTATTGCTAAACTTAAAAATACAATTTGGGAAGAGCTGAAAAATGGAATGAGTTTATTCTCAAGTGTTTCAACTTTTTTCATTTTATGCATAATGAATTTTGTAGCGTGCGCAAGTAAAAATGGTAAGACGATTACGATAACAATACTTTCTACTAAAACAGAAACCGCTACAGTTTTCATTACACCAGCAAATAAAAACAAATAAATTGGTAGCAATAATACTTGTAAAATTAAATTTACCGGTAGAATTGATGTAGATAATGCGACGTTACCTTTTGCGATCTCTGTGAAAATTAAATACCAGTCTGTACACGGAGTAACCATTAACATAATAAAGCCAACCCAAAGTGCTGGGTGATCTGAAAGAAATAATGCGCCTAATCCCCAAGCGAGAAAAGGTGTCCATATAAAGTTAATACCTAGGCTTGTTCCAGCGAATTTTAAGTTGCGGAATCCATTTTTTATATCCTTTAATGGAATGCTAAGGAATAATCCATAAAGCATTAAAAATAAGAAGGGGACAATAAATTTTTCCGAATACATATGTACCATATTAAATTGTCCTAATATAACCCCGAATATAACAGCTGCAAGAATGATAAAGGTTTGAATCTTTTCTAAAGTACTCATTAATTAATCCTCTCTATAGATGAATTTCCCTCTCTAGTTATATTATACAAGGTATTTTACTTATGTGTTTTTGAATTAATCATTTTGACTGAGGAAATATCTTTATTAAATGTTTTTAATTCGAGATTTTTTTCTTTTTGAAAAGTTACTTGACTAAAGTAAGTAGGTATATTACAATCACTTACATAAGGTAATTAAATAACAAAAAGTTTTAATTTACTTAGGTTAAGGTATCAATTGGAACTTTTTATTAGAATAAGAATTTTTATGATGATGAATAATGAATATGATAAGAAAGTTTAGGTGAAGAAAATGGGATTATTTAGCTCATTGTTTGGTAAAAAAGAAGAAAATACAAAAGTAGAGGGGAATAAAACAATGTCAAAAGTATTATTTGTAAAAGCAAACGATCGTCCAGCGGAGCAAGCAATTAGTTCAAAAATGTATGAAACATTTGTAAGTGCTTATAAGGAAGCAAATCCGAATACAGAAATTACGGAGTTAGATTTATTCGCATTAGATCTTCCGTATTACGGAAATATCGCTATTTCAGGTGGATATAAACGTAGTCAAGGAATGGAGATAACAGCTGAAGAAGAGAAGGCAGTTGCTACAGTAGATAAATATTTAAATCAATTTTTAGAGGCAGATAAAGTAGTATTTGCATTCCCATTATGGAACTTTACAGTACCAGCACCATTAATTACTTACATTTCATATCTTTCTCAAGCTGGAAAAACGTTTAAATATACAGCGAACGGTCCAGAAGGTTTAGCTGGTGATAAGAAAGTAGTTGTATTAGGTGCTCGCGGTTCAGATTACTCTTCAGAACAAATGGCTCCTATGGAAATGGCTGTTAATTATGTGACAAACGTACTTGGGTTCTGGGGCATTACAAATCCAGAGACAGTTGTAATTGAAGGGCACAATCAATATCCAGATCGCTCACAACAAATTGTTGAAGAAGGTTTAGAAAACGTTAAAAAAGTAGCTGCGAAATTTTAATTAATGATAGTAAATGGAAAAACCAACATGGATGACCGTGTTGGTTTTTTAGTCTATTTTTTGTGTGAAAAAATGTATATTTATAAAATAAATGAAAAGTTTGAAAATAGTATTGCAAAATATTATATATCAAACTATAATGAGTTCAAGAATAGTTGATACTTAAATTAAATATTCAGAAAATTCAATTAGTTAAAATTGGAAATGAGACAAAGAATTTTGAATGGGGGTTATATTATGGCGAATAAAGTACCGTTTTCGTTCATAGTAGTTATCGGATTAATGTTATTTGCACTATTTTTTGGAGCAGGGAATTTAATATTCCCAGCGATGCTTGGTCAATCGGCAGGAGAGAATGTATGGATTGCTAACGCTGGATTTTTAGTAACAGGAGTAGGTTTACCATTACTAGGTGTATTAGCATTTGGGATTTCAGGTAAAGAAGATTTACAGTCATTAGCAAGCCGAGTGCATCCAGTATTCGGAATTGTATTTACGACAGTTTTATACTTAGCAATCGGTCCATTATTCGCTATTCCGAGAACAGGAAGCGTTTCTTATGAAATTGGTATTAAGCCTTTCGTGCCAGAAGGATTAAGTTCTACAGCGCTAATTCTTTTTACAATTGTATTCTTTAGCATCACTTGTTTTTTTTCGCTAAATCCTGCGAAAATTGTCGATATTGTAGGAAAAATCTTGACGCCAATTAAATTAACGTTTATTGGAATTTTGGTAGTCTTTGCTTTTATTCATCCAATGGGAGAAATGCAAGCACCTGCAGAGGCTTATACATCACATGCGTTCTTTAAAGGGTTCCAGGAAGGATACTTAACAATGGATACGTTAGCATCATTCGTATTTGGTATTATCATTATCAATGCTATTAAAGAAAAGGGCGCAAAAACAAAAAAAGAAATTATGATTGTTTGTGCAAAAGCAACATTGATCGCTGCATCTATTTTAGCAATAATTTATTCAGCACTTTCATTTATGGGGGCTTCAAGTGTTGCAAAACTTGGTCACTTAGATAACGGTGGTGCAGTATTAGCAAAAGTTTCAAGCTATTATTTTGGTTCATATGGCGGAGTTATATTAGGTATAATGGTTATAGCAGCGTGTTTAACAACTAGTGTTGGACTTGTCTCAGCGTGTTCTTCATTTTTCCATAAGCTATTCCCAAGTATTTCATATAAAACGATTGCAATTATGTTATCAGTTTTCAGTGCAGTTGTTGCAAATGTAGGTTTAACACAATTAATCTCAATTTCAGTTCCTGTATTAACAGCGATTTATCCATTAGCAATCGTATTAATTTTCCTAACGTTCCTTCACCCATTGTTCAATGGAAGAGCTGAAGTGTATCAGGGAAGTTTATTAGTAACATTTATTGTAAGTATGTTTGATGGATTAAGTGCTGCTGGTGTGAAATTAGCAGTAGTGAACGATATTCTTACTAAGTTACTTCCAATGCATGCAGTTGGATTAGGCTGGGTATTACCAGCAGTAATTGGTGGATTAATTGGATACGGCATTAGCGTTGTAAAAATGAAAAATGGAGTTCAGCCAGCAGCTGGTGCGAATAAGAAAATAAGTTAAACAAAAAAAGTTATAGAATTTGATTCTATAACTTTTTTTGTTACTATTGATAAGAATAGAAAAAATAAAGTAGTAGGGGAAATAAGATGAAAAAAACAATTGACCATATCGGGATCGCAGTTCGTGATATAGATAGTACGATACATTTTTATGAAAAGGTTTTATCAGGAAATTTAATAGATCGATACGTAAGTGAAGCACCTGGTGTTGAAAGCGAAGTAGCTATTCTTGAAGTTGATGGTGATAGAATCGAATTACTTGCGCCAACGAATAATACAACTTCTCCAATAGCACGATTTATAAAGCAAAAAGGGAAAGGTGTCCATCATGTTGCGTATCGTGTAGACGATTTAGATGTAGCTTTAGAAGAATTAAAGGAACAAGGGATTCGAACGTTAGAACATACGCTTCGCATCAATAAGCATGGTAGACGATTAATTTACCTTAACCCAGCTGATACGGAAGGGACGATTATTGAATATTGTGATTATCCGGAAGTGAAATAAAGGAAGTGTATTTTTGTGAAAGGTGTTACGTACTAATGTAACGCCTTTTTATTTGTATACTTTTCAATATTTCGACGAAAGTATTTCGGAATGTTGAATATATATTATGAGAAGCTATCCACTATCCTGTAGGAGTGGGCATGATTTTTTTTAGTATTTGCGAGCAAATGGAGCCGACTATAGGGTAAGCAATCCTCATTTTGCACAGTAATATATGAAAGAAAAAGGGTGCTTTATAACCAACTATATATTTTATGCAATACATATAATATAAATTGTGAATTTCATGTATTGGAGAGTGGTTATCTGTGGAGATTTCAAATAGTGCTGAAAATTTTAACGTATTATTTGTTACATCTAGTGTTCCTGTCTATTTTCCGGTGCTAGAGGAATCTATATATAATAGTTTGAAAAAGGCAATTCGTAATGTAACGATGGTAACATACGAAAACTTGGTGAAAACGGCTTTAAAGATAAAACCGGCACTCATTATTGTATTTCATGGTTTTGAAGAAGGGATAATTAAGGGAATTCAAGATTTAAAACAATACAACTTTAAAACTGCACTCTGGCTTACAGATGACCCTTACTTTACAGATGTGACGAAAAACTTAGTGCTTGATTATGATTATGTGTTTACGCAAGATACAGGATGTATTGATTTTTATAAAGATTTAGGTTGTGATAATGTATATTATTTGCCTTTAGCAGCAGAACCTCCTGCATATACGCCGATACTTAGGGAAGAGGAATACATATTTGATATTAGTTTCATAGGGACTGCTTTTGATAATCGGCTCGCATTTATTGATTCAATTGCAGAGTACTTAGTGACTAAAAACACTCTAATTATAGGTTGTAATTGGGATAGACTAAAAAGTTATGAGTTATTGAAGGATAAAATTTTACTTTTACCATTTTTGGTTTACGAAAACAGTATAGGAAATTACAAAAAAAGTAAAATCAACATGAATATACATCGCTCGATAGAGGATTTAACATTTAATAGAAATAGAGTAAAAGTAAATGCTTGTTCTATTAATAATCGTACATTCGAAATAGCTAGTACAGGTTCTTTTCAAATGACGGATATTCGTTCAGATTTAGAAAAGTGTTATATTCCAGGGGTACAAATTGAGACATTTACCTCAGCGGTTGATTTTATAGAGAAAGCTGAAAGATATTTATCGAACCCGGCACAAAGAAAGAAAATTGCGATGGAAGGGCTGAAGAGAACGCTAATCGAACATACATATGATAAAAGGGTACAACAGCTGTTAAAAATAATTGAAATGAACCCTAAAAAAGAAAATGAAATTTAAAAATAGGGAAAGAATGTGTTGAAACACAACATATTTAAAGAACAAGGTATTTGAATGGAAGAGCATACACCTCGAATGAATAAGCATGGTAGAAGATTAATTTATCTTAACCTAGCGGATACAGAGGGCACGATCATTAATTATTGTGATTATCCGGAAGAGAAGTAAAGGAAGTGTATTATGGAGAAAGGGTGTTGCGTAATAACGTAATACCTTTTTTATTTATCCCGCTATTTGTTGGCAATAAGATTCCCGCTTCAAAAGTCGGAGAATGCGAGGGAGTTAGGTGGGAGATCGAATGCCCGTAAAAGTCCCACTGATTAAAGTTTCACTTTATGTATTTCACATTTTCTTCACAAATGATTCACGATAACTTTTCTTCTTAGGGAACTTACATAAATATATTTTATGCTATAATGATAATCAACTTTAAAAATATTAGTAATATCTATGAAGGTAGCTACTATTATATTGGAAGTATAGAGGTGAGGAATAAATAGAGAGTGATACTAAATAAATCCTTATACTTAATCAGGTTAATATTTTATCAAGAAATAAAACTTGGGAAGTAAAAAGTAATGAAAGTGTAGTGACGAAAAAGAAAGAAGTGAAATGATTGTGAAAGTAATACGAAGGTTAGGGGCATGGCTATTAATTACGTGCGTGTTTATTATATTCATACCAAAAAGCACATCCGCTCATGCGTACGTTGTGAAATCAAATCCTACTGAAAATGAAACGTTGAAGAAAGCACCATCTATTGTGAAAATTGAATTCGATGAGGACATACAAGTTTCAAGTTTTAATACATTGTTCGTAAGAGATACCTCAGGTCAAAGAGTAGATTTAAAAGATGCTCATATTGATACGAAAAACAAAAAATCATTAGAAGCTGGGTTAAAAGAGAATCTCAAAAATGGTCTTTACTCTATTCAGTGGAAAGCTATTTCAGCTGATGGACATCCAATTCAAGGAGTTATTCCATTCCGTATTGGACTAGCAGAAGCGGGAACAGATGATATAAAAGTAGAAGAGATGGGCTATGTTCCCCAAATCGATATGATTATGGAACGCGGAATTTTATATACAAGTTTTTCTCTATTTATCGGTGTTCTATTATTTAACCTTATCCTTTATAAAGGAAGTGCAAGTCAAGTTCAGTCGAGGAGTAAGAAAATAATATGGATATCATTATTTGGGATATTTATTAGTTTACTATTCAATCTACCATTGCAGGCGAAAATAAATGCTGATGTTTCGTGGTTAGAAGCATTCAATCCTATATTATTAAAAGAAACATTACAACTATCTGTTTTTCGTTATGTATGGATCACTCAAATGGCTCTTATTAGTATGCTGATGATTGTTACATATTTTGCAGTGAAGCGTGAGAAGCTTTCGTCGTTTAAAGTATGGAGCATTCCAATACTATTGTTTATTGGTTTACTTGTTATGAAAGCCTTCAATAGTCATGCATATGGATTAAAGTTTAAAGAAATTGCTGTCGTTATGGACTTTCTGCATTTATTCGCAGCTTCGTTATGGATGGGGGGGCTATCATCGATTGTTCTTCTGTTACGTAAAGAGGATGACAAGTGGACTATGTATTGGGATGCGATTAAGCGTTTTTCGCCATGGGCAACAGGTGCTGTCATTGTGATTTTATTAACGGGTCTTTTTAACAGTACATTTTTTATTCCCACGATCCATTCCCTATTTGATACGAAGTATGGATTGGCCTTATTAGCAAAAATACTTTTATTCGTGTGTATGGGGATATTGGGAATTATTCATTATGTGAAAGGGAGAATGCGAGCGCAGCAAAGGTTAGGAGCTACGGTGAAAGTAGAGTTTATCATTGGAATTATCGTTTTTGTAATCGTAGCGTTTATGACAAATGTACAAACGCCGCCGATGCCTCCTACGGGACCTTTTACAGAGAGTAAACAATTAGATAATGGATATGAACTTACTTTACATGTAAGTCCTAATAAGGTAGGACAGAATACATTTCATATTACTTTGAAGGATGAGAATGGACAGCCTGTTACTGATATGGAACAAATTGTATTGACGACTCAATCTTTAGATATGAATATGGGCAAAGGTTCATTTAAAGTTTCGGCAGTGTCACCGGGAGAATATGAAGCGGAAGGTATGTATATTAATATGACAGGAAACTGGAATATACAAGTTCACGGATTAACAAAATCTCTTGATAGTTTCGATACGGATTATAAATTTATTGTAGGTGGCAGATAAAAAAGACGTTATAAATGAAAAGGAGTTTATAGAAAATGAAACGTATAAAAAAATTAGGAACAACAATGATCGCAACAATAATTGCAATGGGGATTTTTTCGTTACCTGTTAGTGCTCACGTAACTGTGAAACCAGCAACTTCTGACGTTAGCTCTTGGGAGACTTATACAATAAAGGTACCTGTTGAAAAGAATATGGCAACAACAAAAGTCACACTGAAAATACCGTCTGGAGTCGAGTTTCAACAGTACGAGCCAGTGCCAGGGTGGAAAGTGGAAGAACAAAAAGATGCAGCTGGAAAAGTTAAAACTGTAATATGGGAAGCAACAGGAGAAGGGATTTTACCTGGTCAGTTCCAACGATTTACTTTCGTTGCTAAAAATCCAGATAAAGAGCAACAAATAGCTTGGAATGCATATCAACAATATAAAGATGGAGAAATTGTTGAATGGACAGGCGATGAGAAAGCTGAAAAGCCCCATTCACTTACTACGATTGCAAAAGGTACATCATTAACAGGAGAACATGGTGAAGTATCTAGTGTGGAAAAAAATGAAGGTACAAGTAATATGCAAACAATAGCAATTGTCTTATCAGTTTTAGCGATTGTATCTTCCGTAGGTACGTGTGTTTTTGTAGTACGTCGTAAAAAGTAGGTCTCATTGAAAGGTCTCATTGAAAGTAATGAGACCTTTGTTAATAAAATTTTGAGATTAAGCAGCTTCGAGGGGATTAGAGCTATAAATACAACATGGTTTATTAAGATAAGGAACTCAATTGACTGTCATTACTTCTTCTGGTAGGTTATCATGCTTAAGCCAGTTTTCAATTAAAGTATTAAATAGTTTGGGATTTTCTAAAGGGATTCCATGACCGATTTTAGGAATGATAATACCTGTGCAAGTAGGATTGCTTTCAAGGATTGCAGTCATCGAGTCTTTCATGATTCTTTTTTCGTTTTCTCCAACAGTCACTAATATATTGCTACTAGCATTCTCGAAACTTTTTGGTATTGTAAACGACATATTTTCTTCTAATATCCTCACAAATGTATTTTTACTTATTTGACAACTTTCATGATAATAGTTATCAAATTGTGTTTCATCTATGTACATTGATTTTGCTTGTATTTTGGAAAACGTCTTACTCTTTATAAGTGGATAGGTTAAGCCAAGGGATCTTATTAATGTTTTAGCGAAAGGAATTGGTTTAACTAATGCGCTATTTATCATAGCGTATTGAATTAAGTTTGGTTTCATGCTGAGCATTGCAATTAATACTTGAGCACCTAACGAAAAGCCGATTACTATAACAGTTTCGCCTTGTCCTTTTTCTTCAACTAATTCAATGATTTTTTCAGCACTAAAGTGTATTGAAAAATGATCCTTACTACTATTTTCCCCTTGCTCGGGTAAATCAGGAACAAGGCAGTGAAAGTTAGTGAAATGTTTAATTTGTTTGTCCCACATCCATCCACTGACTCCGCCCCCATGAATAAAAACCATAAGTGGAGAGCTTGAATCTCCAAATTCTTTATACTGTAAAACCATATAATTCCCCCTTATGATTAGAATTGTTAGTCCATCCATATGTATTAGAGATAATATTTTCTACTTTATTACCATCATACAATAAAAAAGAAAAATTTTCCTTTTTCTAAGATGTTAAGTGACTGTACTCATAAAATGGTAAAAAAGAAAGAGCCTACAAGTGGTAAACTCTTTCTCATATCTATTTATTTCACTTCAACTTGCTGCCTTACAGCAAGTGTTTTCGGCTTTATATTTACAAAACAAATACTCACCACAATAAATAAAAGTCCGATGAATAAGCTAATTGTAATGGCCTCATGTAAGAAAATAGAGCTTACAATGATAGCGATCAGTGGGATAAGGAACGTATAAGCCCCAACTTTACTTGCCTCACCAGCTCCTACAAGTGTAAAGTAAGCGAGCCATCCCATTGCAATAACAAAGAATGAGATGAATAGTAGTACACTTACAAATGGTATACTCCAAGCGATGTTAGACCAGCTTTCAAATTCTGAACCAAATCCGATTAAGCAAAGGCCGCCAATAATAAGCTGAAGTGTTACCATCCAAATGGCATTAACGCGGTGTCCAGTTTTCTTAATAAATACTGTGCCGAGTGCCCAGCCGATGGCACAGCCTAAAGCAAGTAGAACACCGATAATAGAAATATGTCCAGTTAAACTACTAGAGCTAATAACCCCTACACCAATAAATCCAAGAATAAGTCCGAAAATTTTCAAGCCATACATTGCCTCTTCAAGCCAAATCCATGAGAAAATGCCGAGTAAGACAGGTTGGAGAAATACGATTGCGGAGAAGAGTCCGGCGGGCATATACTGAAGTCCGACAGTTTGTAGTCCGTAAAACAAAATAATATTGAGTAAAGATGAAATAAAGTATAAATGCCAAGTTTCCTTTAAATTTAATTGTTTGTATCTCGGTAATGCGAAAGTAAGTAAGATAAATCCTCCTATTAATGTTCTAATCCCTGCAAAGAGTACGGGTGGTGTGTAATGCAGAGCGAATTTTGATAACGGCCAATTAATTCCCCACATAATAACGAGAAATGTAAGGATTATGGCCGTCTTAGTTCGAGAAAGCTGTGTCACTGTAATCCCTCCTTGTTGTATTCCATTTCACTATGATATGATATCGACTATGATAAATAAAATGAATCTTTTTTATAAGGAGTATAAGTGATTAGTTATGACCATTACACAACTTCAAGTTTTAATTAAAACGGTTGAATTAGGGAGTTTTACGAAGGCTGCCGGGATGTTAAATATGACACAGCCAGCTGTAAGTCATGCGATTTCAAGCATTGAGTCAGAGTTAGGCGTTACCATTCTTATACGCGATAAACGAAAAGGGCTAATCGTTACGGATGTTGGAAATAGAATTCTTGTACATATTAGAGAAATCTTAAACGGCGTTGAGAAGATTGAACAAGAAGTAGCGATGGAGAAAGGGCACGAAGTTGGGACGATTCGAATTGGGAGTTTTCCGAGTGCTTCTGCACATTTCTTACCCAAAATGATAAATCTTTTTAAGGAGAAGTATCCGAACTTAGAAGTCGTTCTTTGTGAAGGCACGATTAAAGAAGTTGAAGATTGGTTAGTATCGAGGGTTGTTGATATAGGAATTGTTATCTTGCCTAATAAAGATATGGAGATCGTGCCCTTAACGAAGGGGAAAATGGTTGTTGTCTTAAGAGAGGATCATCCTCTTTGTAAGAACGATTCTATTAAAATAGGTGATTTAGAGAATGAACCGATCATATTATGTAAGGGTGGGTACGAACCACCTATTATCGATATGTTTAAACAAGCGAACGTACCACTTCGGGCTGAATATATAATTTCCACAGTTACAACAGCTTTAAATATGATTCAAGAAGGATTAGGAATCGCAATTTTGGCTGAGTTATCTTTAACGAGTTTACCAAAGAATATACAAACGAGAGAATTGGAACCACAAGTATGGAGAGAAATTGCTTTAGCTGTTCCTTCATTAAAGGATTCTTCAATCGCTGTGCAGCTATTTATTGAAGAATTTCAAGGCTTGTTTGCAGAATAAGAAGAGGTGTCTCATATATTGTAATGGGGCACTTTTTTATTTGCTTTAAAAAATTTGTAAAAAGGATTGACTTATACTCTAGTTGTAACTATAATGATTACATCGAGGTGGTAATCACAATGAAAATTAGTAGCCGCTTTTCTATAGCTGTTCATATTTTATCTATTTTGAAAAACAATCCATCTTCAGTTTGTACTTCGGACTATATGGCCGAAAGTGTAAATACAAATCCGGTAGTAATTCGAAAAATAACGTCTTACTTGAAACAAGCTGAGTTTGTATACGTCAAACGCGGTCCGGGTGGCGCGGGATTATTAAAGGATTTACATGAAATCACATTATTAGATGTGTATCATGCAGTGAATGTAGTGGAAGAAGACAAACTATTTCACATTCATGAAAAACCGAATCCAGACTGTCCAATTGGGGCGAATATTCAAGCTGTTTTAGAGGTTATTTTAGTTCAGGCGCAATCTGCGATGGAAGAAGTGTTGAGAAATATTACGATGGGGCAGTTATTTGAATCTTTACAACAAAAAATGAATGCATAATATGATAATTGCAAGTCTCTAAAAGGGAATGCATATTTTTTTCTCAAAATTGTAACCGTTTCGGTTACATCTAAAAATAAAAAGAAGGTAAGGTGCAAATAATATGACTGTGAAAATGAAAGTATACTCAGATTTTATATGCCCGTTTTGCTTTTTAGCAAAAGGTCCATTAGATGAAGTAGCGAAAGAGAAAGATGTAGAAATCGAATGGATGCCATTTGAATTGCGTCCAAGCCCATATTCTAAAATAGATCCTTGGAACGAGCCAGATAAGTTAGGCTCATGGGATTCTTTCATTCTTCCTACTGCAAAAAAATTAGGGGTTGAAATGCGTCTGCCACGTGTTTCTCCGCATCCATATACACATTTAGCTTTTGAAGGGTGCCAATTTGCGAAAGAGCGTGGACTTGGAAATGAGTATCATCACCGAGTATTTACTGCGTTTTTCCAAGAAGAGCAAAACATTGAAGATATTGATGTATTAACGAAATTAGCGGTAGAAGTAGGGCTTCCTGAAGCAGAATTTAAAGATGCTTTAGTAACTCGTAAATATAAAGAAAAACATCAAGAAGCGATTCAACATGCATATGATGAAGCGAATATTATGGCGGTACCAACTGTAATGATTGGAGATGAAGTCATTCAAGGACTTGCTAGTAAAGAAACGCTAGAAAGAGTAATTGATAAAGAAATCGAAAAGGATAAAACAAATTCATTTGAAGGTATGCAATGTAAGGCGGATGGATATTGCTAATTCGTCTTGCATGAAAGACTCAAATTGATTTGTTTAAATAAAAATAATAAAACATATATTTGGAGGAATTAAAATGTCAGCAACTACAACAAACTTAAAAGAAGCAATCGTGAACCGTCGTTCAATTCGTAAAGTAACAAAAAACGCTACAATTACAAAGGAAAGAATTGAAGAAGTATTAAAAACAGCTTTACATGCACCAACTTCTTTCAATATGCAAAGTGGCCGTATGGTTGTATTAATGGATGGAGAGCATGAAAAGTTTTGGGATATCGTAAAAGAAACGCTTAGATCACGCGTACCAGCAGAAAACTTTGAAGCGACTGTAGAAAGACTAAAAGGTTTCCATGCAGGTGTAGGTACCGTTTTATTCTTTGAAGATCAAGCAACTGTAGAAAAAATGCAAGAAAATGCACCGTTATATAAAGATCAATTCCCATTCTGGTCTCATCAAGGTAATGCAATGTTACAACATACTGTATGGATGTTATTATCAGCTGAAGGAATTGGCGCATCATTACAACATTACAATCCAATCGTAGATGCTGAAGTGAAAGAAACATGGAATATTCCAGCGGAGTGGAGTTTAGTAGGACAAATGCCATTTGGTGAGCCAAATGAACAACCAGGGGAAAGAACATTCTTACCTACTGAAGATGTAGTGAAATTTTATTAAGAAATTTAATATATACAGAGTTAAATAAATGAAAGGAGAGTACATATATAGCTATATATGTACTCTCCTTTCGTATGTAATGTTTAAATGCGATTGTGGAAAAAGTTACTGCAAGAATAATTTCTTTCATATGAATCGAAGTTTTCCCTACAATTAAAAATCTATCATGTTTTTGAAATGACAGTAAACATCCCCGTCATGTTTGGTGAGTAATTTTTAAAATCAAATTTTTCATAGAACGATTCTTTACCTTGTGATGCAAATAAACCGACAAACGCCTTATCAGGGGCATTCTCATTTAAGTATGCAACCAAAAGGTGCATTATTTCTTTCCCAATACCATGTTTCTGATAATCCGGATGAACCACTATATCTTGAATATAGAAATAGATAGATCCATCACCAACAATTCTCCCCATGCCCACAATTTTTTCATTATCTTTGACCGTGATGCAGTGAATAGAATGCTTCAGTGAAGTATCCGCTACTTCAAAATTCATATAATTAGTCCATCCAACAGAATCACACAAATATTTGTACTCTTCCAATGTTGGAATGTTATGTTTAAACTCATATGTTTTCAAAATGCATCCTCCATGTCCTTAAATTCAATAAGTATATAAATTCGAGATATTTTTATCTATTCCTCTTACGCAACAGAACTCCTTTTAGTTATTGAATACTATATCATCTGTCTCGTCTATTTAATTTAGTCCAGCTTCCCTATTCGTATTGGTGTTAATTTATGTGCATTTAGGGAAGAAATATAAGAAATAATCTGGTGAGAAAGGAAGTGGGAACATGAATGATGAGAAAAAATATACAGTTGTCGGTACTGATGTTGATGAAGTGAAACGTTTAAATAAAAATTCAGGGTTAACATATAATCAGGTGAAGGAATTGTTAGCAAAGCAAATGCAAAAAAAAAGTAATTAGATTGAAATCTTTCATTTTTTCATTTAGCATTTTGATTGGAGAGAGTTAAGTAAAAGGTAACTCTCTTTTTTATATAAATGAGCAACTTTTAGAGTGGAGGAAGCAACATGAAAAAATGGGTAAAGATAACGTTGTCTATCGCTGGAGGTATTGTTCTATTGGTGTGTGCCGGAGGATATTACGTGTATAAAAATTATTTTCCAAAGGAACCTGAGCGTATTGTATATGATAAAGACAGAGTGTTAAAACCGATACATAATCAGCTTAAAGGGATCGACATAGATAATATAAAGATAAAAGAAAAAGAAGTTGTAAATGCGACTGTGGATGAGCTTCAAAAAATGGTTGATGATGGGAAATTATCATATGAAGAATTAACGAGTATTTATCTTTTTAGAATACAAGAACATGATCAAAATGGAATATCATTAAATGCTGTTACAGAGATTAATCCTAATGCAATGGAGGAAGCACGACAGTTAGATAAAGAGAGATTTTTAAATAAGAAATCGAACTTATACGGCATTCCTGTCATCGTAAAAGATAATGTACAAACAGCGAATGTTATGCCGACAAGTGCTGGAACTTATGTATTAAAAGATTGGATTGCAGATGAAGATGCGATGATTGTGAAGAAGTTGAAAGAAGAAGGGGCGTTTGTTTTAGGAAAAGCAAATATGTCTGAGTGGGCGAATTATTTATCTTTTACAATGCCAAGTGGATATAGTGGGAAGAAAGGACAAAATTTAAATCCATATGGCCCGATTACATTTGATACATCAGGATCGAGTTCAGGATCTGCTACAGTGGTTGCAGCTGATTTTGCACCGCTTGCAATCGGGACGGAAACGACGGGATCCATAGTAGCACCGGCAACGCAACAATCAGTAGTTGGGTTACGTCCGTCTTTAGGTATGGTTAGCAGAACAGGAATTATCCCGTTAGCTGAAACACTTGATACAGCAGGGCCAATGGCAAGAACGGTCAAAGATGCAGCAACGCTATTTAATTCAATGGTAGGTTATGATGGAAAAGATGCTATGATAGAAAAAATGAAAGATAGAGATAGAATGGATTATACGAAGGAGTTATCGATAGATGGATTAAAAGGGAAAAAGATAGGGATTCTTTTTTCTATAGAACAACAAGATGAAATTAGAAAAGCAGTAGCGAAAAAGATTAGAAAGGACCTTGAAGATGCAGGTGCAATATTGACTGATGATGTTCAGTTAAACAGCGAGGGTGTAGATAATCTGCAAACATTAGAATATGAGTTCAAGCATAATGTTAACGATTATCTTTCACGGCAAAAAAATGTGCCAGTAAAATCGTTAGAAGAGATTATAGCGTTTAATAAAAAGGATAGTAAACGACGAATAAAGTATGGACAAACATTAATTGAGGGTTCTGAGAAATCTGCTATAACGAAAGATGAGTTTGAAAAAATAGTTCAAACGAGTCAAGAAAATGCAAGAAAAGAGCTAGATAGGTATTTAGTAGAAAAAGGTTTGGATGCTCTTGTGATGATTAATAACGATGAAGTTCTTCTATCAGCTGTGGCTGGTTATCCAGAATTAGCAGTGCCGGCAGGATATGATTCTGATGGTCAGCCGGTAGGTGTAGTGTTTGTTGGGAAACAGTTTGGTGAAAAAGAACTTTTTAATATTGGATATGCGTATGAACAGCAATCTAAAAATAGACGTTCTCCTAAAATATAGAGTTGAAAAATAGTTTTTAGAAAAGTATTAGATGAAAAATCAGACATTAAAAAAGAAAAAAAGGATTCTTCCTAATTAGTAAGAAAGATTGTCTATAGAAGTTCATAAAATGTAATATATCCAATTTCCATCCATTGAAGGGGGAGGTTAATTTTTAATGAATGAAGTGAAAAATTTCTTTCGAAGTAGAGGGTTTCAACGGTTTCTCGTTTTAATAATATTAGTGCTTGTATTGTATGGATTAAAAAGTATGATTAATTTAATATTAATTACGTTTATTCTCACGTTTTTGATGGATCGATTTCAAAAGTTTATTTCAAAAAAATTAAAAGTAAATAGGAAAGTGGTTATTGCTGGTTTATATATTGTATTAGTGACGTTTATTGTAACTACACTATATAAATATTTGCCTGTACTAACGATACAAATTTCACAATTGATTTATCAATTTAAATTGTTTTTTCAAAACCCACCTGATAACGAGATAATTAAATATGCACTTTCGACAATTAATGGAATGGAAGTATCGAAATATATCGAACAAGGTGTAGATGTCATTTATCAATCGATAGCAAACATAGGAAAAGTCAGTTTACAAATACTACTTTCTCTTATTTTAAGTTTATTTTTCTTATTAGAAAAAGAACGCATTATAGCATTTACTTCGAAATTTAAAGATAGTAAGCTGAAAATTTTTTATGAGGAGATTGCATATTTCGGTGAAAGGTTTGCAAGGTCGTTCGGAAAAGTGATTGAAGCACAGTTTTTAATTGCGGTTGTAAATTGTGTGCTCACTGTAATTGCGCTTGTCATTTTAGGATTTCCACAGCTTCTTGTATTGGCTGTCATGGTCTTTCTACTCGGTTTGATTCCAGTTGCTGGTGTTATCATTTCCTTGTTTCCACTTTGTATCATTGCCTATAACGTCGGCGGGGTTGTGTATGTTGTTTACATACTAGTGTTCATTACAGTAATCCACGCTCTTGAAAGTTATTTATTAAATCCAAAATTTATGTCTGCAAAAACGAATTTACCTGTTTTTTATACATTTATGATTCTTATCTTTTCAGAGCATTTCCTCGGAATATGGGGGCTTATTATTGGGATTCCAATCTTTATCTTTTTATTAGATGTACTTGATGTAAATAATGATGAACCGATTAAAGATAATAAGTGATAGAAAATGACCGATGTTTTCTCTTGATGAAAACATCGGTCATTTATTATTTTTTCTTTGGAGGAGGTAGTTTAATGAAGGTATTTGCAATTAAAGCTATAATAACAGCAGCAAAAATAAAGACGGCGATTACACTAACTTCCATACCTGCCCATCCTCCTACAAGGAAGATACTTATCGGTATTGCTAACAAGCTTAAAATAATTAGAATCAATCCGAGATTCTTATCATATTTTTTAGTTGGAAATAGCGTTCTGATGATTAAGAAGAGGAAAAGTATTAAGGATGCTACAGCTAGCAAGAGGATTGTAATCGTCCAAGAATCATTCATGAAATCACCCCTTTTTATAGATAATATTACCGTTTAAATTGAGGGGGAACTATAAAAATATAAAAAAGCAATCCAATATAAATCGGATTGCTTTTTTGATTGGAAAATATGATTAAAGAACAGGAGCCATTGTTTCTTTCAATACTTGAACAGAGTGATCGAATTTTAATTCTTCCTCTTCACTTAGTTCAACTTCTAAAATTTCACGAACACCGCCGCGGTTTAAAACAGCAGGTACGCCGATATAAACATCTTGTTGGCCGTATTGACCTTCAAGATATGCTGATACAGTTAATACGCTGTTTTCATTGCTTAAGATTGCTTTCGTAACACGTAAAAGTGACATGCCGATGCCGTAGTATGTAGCACCTTTTCGTTCAATAATGTGATAAGCTGCATCACGAACGTTTACGAAAATATCATCTAAATCTTTTTGGTTATATGTGTTGTCTTTTTCAAGAAGCGTTTGTAGTTTTTGAATACCAATTGATACGTGACTCCACACCGGAAGTTCTGTATCACCGTGCTCTCCGATAATATAAGCGTGAATGTTATGAGGTCCAATATCGAAGTACTCACCTAACATATAGCGGAAACGAGCAGAATCAAGAGTTGTACCAGAACCGATTACGCGTTCTTTCGGTAATCCAGATTCTTTCCAAGTTACGTAAGTTAAAATATCTACAGGGTTTGTTGCGATTAAGAAGATACCGTCAAAGCCGCTATCCATAATGCTACGAACAATTTGCTTGAAAATTTTAGCGTTTTTCTCAACTAAATCTAAACGTGTTTCACCTGGCTTTTGTGGCAATCCAGCTGTAATTACAACAAGATCTGCGTCTTTACAATCTTCATAACTACCTTTCCAAACTTTTGTTGGAGCTGGTGCGAAAGGAACGGCATGGCTTAAGTCCATTGCTTCTCCTTCAGCTTTTGCTTCATTTACATCCACTAAAACAAATTCTTCAGCTACAGCTTGGTTAATCATGCAGTAAGCATAACTACACCCAACTGCTCCTGTTCCTACTAATACAACACGGTTAATACCTTTTTTCATTTCAAAATTCCTCGCTATTTCATAAATTTTATTATGTAAGATAATACGTCTTACTTCTATAATTTCATATCTATTTTATTACATTTTATAAAATATATTCAAGTATTTGAAAATGTATCCGCTCAATTACTTGAATGAAACATAGGAATCCTGTTAAACGAATATAATTCAGTAAAATCCTTCGTAAAAGGGGAATTGGCATGGGGAATCCATTATCGATGGAACAAATGCTTCAAATTGTTCATGAAGGGCTTGCCAAAACGAATAACCCCAAACCCAAACGGATTACAGTTGCCGGTGCAGGGATGTCTGGATTAGTTGCAGCAACTTTATTAAAAGAGGCTGGGCATGAGGTAACGATTATAGAAGCAAATAACAGAATAGGTGGCAGAGTGTATACGATTCGTGAACCATTTAGCGCAGGATTATATTTTAACGCAGGTCCTATGCGTATTCCGGATACTCATGATTTAACTTTAGCTTACATTCGTAAATTTAAACTACCGTTAAACCTTTTTATTAATAAAACTTCTTCAGATATAATTTATACGAATAACAAAAGAACGAGATTGGATGTGTTTGAAAAGGATCCAAGTGTACTTGGATATCCAGTTTTAGATAAAGAAAGAGGGAAAACGGCAGAAGGGTTAATGTTAGAGGTATTGGAACCGATACTTAATTATATTAAGAAAGATCCTAATAAAAACTGGATTATTGTTGAAAAAAAGTATAAAACATATTCGCTCGGTTCATTTTTAACCGAGTATTATTCAGATGGGGCAATAGATATGATCGGAGTACTTCTTGATATGGAAGCATACATGGGAATGTCTTTAATTGAAGTATTACGCGAAATGATCTTTTTCACTTCAACGACGAAATATTATGAGATAACAGGCGGGATGGACGCATTACCAAATTCATTTTTACCAGAGCTAAAGGATAATATTTTTATGTCGTATACAGTAGAAAAAATTATACAGGAAGATAATAAAGTGATGATGCAAGTAACACATGAACAAACGTTAAATTCATTTATAGTAACTGGTGACATCGCTATTGTCACAATTCCATTTTCAGCTTTGCGATTTGTAGAAGTTCAGCCATATCATTTATTCTCTTATTATAAAAGGCGGGCAATTCGTGAATTAAATTATATTGCTTCAACTAAAATTGCGATAGAGTTTAAAAGTAGATTTTGGGAAAGAGCAGGACAATATGGTGGTAAGTCAATTACAGATTTACCTATCCGCTTTACATATTATCCGAGCTATGGCATTCATACACCAGGGGCGGCTATCGTTTTAGTGAGTTATACGTGGGCAGATGAGGCGTTAACGTGGGATAGTCTCTCGAATAGAGAACGTATTCGTTATGCGTTGAAAAATTTAGCGCAAATATATGGAAATGTGGTTTATAGTGAGTATGTTGCGGGAGAATCTTTTAGCTGGAGTCAAAATCCGTATTCTTGCGGAGCATTTACAGCTTTTGAACCAGGGCAAGAGCTTGAATTGTTTCCATATATTACGCCGCCAGCGGGTAGAGTGCACTTTGCAGGAGAACATACGACATTAACACATGGATGGATGCAAGGAGCAATCGAGTCTGGAATTAGAGTTGCTCATGAAATGAATGGAAAATGAAACGATAATCTAGCAGTTTTGTTTACAAATAGGTATTCTTTTAATAAAATGATAAATATAAATCGTAATAATTACGCTTTGAATAAATTTGAAGTAGAGAAATGGATGGTCGGTCGAATGAGTAAAGTAGAAATTCATATATTAGGTGGTTTTTTAGGTAGCGGAAAATCAACATTGCTGCAAAATTTATTATTAGCAGAAAAGAAGAAAAATCGAAAAGTTGCAGTTTTAATGAATGAAATCGGTGAATACTCGGTAGATACAGATATTATTGGAAAAGAGAATGTGTTAAGGGAACTTCTGAAAGGATGTATTTGTTGTACGTTAAAAGAAGAGCTTGAAATTCAATTACATTCTTTATATCAACAAGAAAGACCAGATGTAATTTATATAGAAACAACAGGTGTCGCACATCCAATTGAAGTGTTAGATGCATGTGTATCACCAATTTTAGCTCCTTTCCTTGAAGTGAAATCTATAGTAGTCGTATTAGATGCAGTAAGATGGTTAAACCGAAGTATATTAAGTGCAAATGTACAACAGCTATTACATGAGCAAATGAAATATGGAAGTCATATTCTTATTAATAAATCAGATTTATTAACAGATTCGGATAAGAACAAAGTACTTGAAGACGTAAAAGCAATAAATAATCATGCGAAATTGTTTGAAACAAAGTATTGTAATATATCTTTAAAAGATATAGAAGAAGCTGAATTTGTGAGAGATGGAGAACAAGAGACACTTCATGTTAAACAGCATTTACATATACAAACGATGACGTATCAATTTATGAAATCGATTGATCAAGACAAATTATACGAATGGCTTTCAAATTTACCAGATAGCGTTTATCGTGTAAAAGGATTTGTGAAATTCCATGGAGATAAATACCCTCACTTATTCCAATATTCATTTGGCGTACCAACTTTACTGGAGCAAGACTTCGGTTTCCCGACAAACTTGGTAGTAATAGGGGAAGGGTTAGATAAGAAACAATTGGTTGAGGGGTTAGAGAAAGTAGAACTTAATTCTAATTAAGATTAAAGGACTAACTTCAAAATAAGTTAGTCCTTTTTTGTATGTAGAAAAATGCTTGCGGATTTTGTCTAATAAAAATAATTGAAAAATTCAGAAATATATTTATAATCAAATCTAAGAGGTGATTCAGGTGTCAGAAAAAATAATAATGGATGTAAAAAACCTAACAACAAAAGGGTTAGAAACGAGAGAGAAATTATTGTGTGCTGCAGAAGAGGTATTTGGTAATAAAGGATATTACGAAGCTTCTATCGTGAATATTACACAAGAAGCAACGGTAGCGCACGGAACTTTCTATAATTACTTTCCATCTAAAAAAGATATATTTGATGAATTGATTCGCAGATTGAACCGTGAGTTACGCTTAATTATTAAAGAAGAAATGAAGGGGATATCAAGTTATGAAGAGGCACAAAGAAGAGGTTTTCAGGCCTTTTTTCGATGGGTGAAAGATCGTCCTAATCTATATAACATTGTACAACAGGCGGTAGTTGTTGATGATAATTTATATAGATGGTATTATGCAAAGCTCGCAAATGGATTTTTAAAAAGTTTATCGGCTGGCATGGAAGCGGGAGAATTTAAACAACTTGATAAAGAAACAATTGCGTATTGTCTTATGTCAATTGGTCAATTTTTAGGAATGCGATGGGGCTATTGGGAAGAGAAAGATGTTCCGGAAGATGTATTTGAAGCAGCGATGTCATTAATATTTGAAGGATTGAGAAAGAGATAAGGGAGTGGGGAAAATATGCAAGGCATTGCTTATTGGATTGAAAAACGGGCCTATTTACATCCAGATCGCATTGCCATTATTACAGAAGAGGAGGAAATGACATATAAACAGTTACATGAGTATGTAAGTAAAGTAGCAGCATATTTAATTTACGACTTAAATGTGCAAAAAGGAGAGAGGATAGCTATTTTATCACAAAATAGCTTGGAATATATTGTGCTTTTATTTGCTATAGCAAAGGTAGAATGTATTGCTGTTCCACTGAATATACGGTTAACAGAAAATGAACTTATATTTCAGTTAAAAGATAGTGGAGCTACAGTTTTATTTGTAGAGGAAACATTTCAAAATATGGCACTGTCAATGCAGAATGTAACATATGTACAAAGAGTTATTTCGATTAAAAGTTTAAAAGAAATAGAAGATAGAAAAATTGACAACTTTGAAGAGATAAATGAAAGCGCATCCTTTATTATATGTTATACCTCGGGGACAACAGGACAACCGAAAGGAGCTGTACTTACACAAGAGAATATGTTTTGGAATGCGCTTAATAATACATTTGCGATTGACCTAACTGTTCATGACCGCTCCATTGTGTTATTGCCTTTATTTCATATTGGTGGGATTGGTTTATTCGCATTTCCAACTTTATTTGCAGGTGGAATAATCATTGTTCCGAGAAAATTTGAGCCAACCATAGCTCTTTCTATGATAGAAAAATATAAAGTGACTGTTGTAATGGGAGTACCTACAATTCACCAAGCATTAATTAATTGCGCAAAGTTTGAAACTACAAATTTACAATCAGTTCGCTGGTTTTATAACGGTGGTGCACCATGTCCAGAAGAGTTGATGAGAGAATTTATAGATAGAGGATTTTTATTTGGTCAAGGCTTTGGTATGACTGAAACATCACCAACCGTATTTATGCTTTCAGAAGAAGATGCAAGACGTAAAGTAGGCTCAATTGGAAAACCTGTTCTGTTTTGTGATTATGTACTTATTGATGAAAACAAAAATAAAGTTGAGATTGGTGAAGTTGGAGAGTTAATAATAAGAGGAGCAAATGTAATGAAAGGGTATTGGAATCGGCCAGATGCAACAGAAGAAACGATTCAAGATGGTTGGTTATATACGGGAGATTTAGCTAGAGTTGATGAAGATGGTTTTGTATACATTGTCGGTAGAAAAAAAGAAATGATAATTTCCGGTGGTGAAAATATTTATCCCCTTGAAGTAGAGCAAGTTATTAATAAACTATCAGAAGTATGTGAGGTAGCAGTAATTGGTACACAACATGTAAAGTGGGGAGAGATTCCAATCGCCTTTATTGTGAAAAAGAGTTGCAGTGTATTAAATGAAAAGGAAGTCATTGATCATTGTCGTTTATTTCTAGCCAAATATAAAGTTCCAAAAGAAATTGTGTTTCTAGAGGAATTACCTAAAAATGCAACTGGTAAAATTCAAAAAGCACAGTTGGCAAATCAACTGAAAAGTAGGTGAAAAGATGACGATGTATAGTTCCGGTCAACAGGCATCATGTAGTAAAACAATAACGGAAACAGATTTTGTACTATTTGCAGGTTTAAGTGGGGATTTTAATCCAATTCATATTGATCATGAGTATGCGAAACAAACTAGATTTAATCAAAGAATCGCACATGGTTTATTAACTTCTAGTTTATTATCACAATTGTTAGGCGTTCATTTACCAGGAAAGGGTTCCGTTTATATGGAACAAACTATTAAATTTACAGCGCCAGTTTTTATAGGAGATACGATTACAGCTACGGCAACAGTACAAGAATTTATGATAGAAAAGAGAGTTTTGAAATTGTTAACTGAGTGTCATAACCAAAAAGGAGATTTAGTGTTAACAGGTGTAGCGACTATGATGGTGCCAAAAGAAGGAGGAATTGTCTAATGAGAATTGGGATTGAAGCAACTGGTGTTTTCTTCCCAAAAGACGTAGAGACGGCCGCAGATTTATCTAAAAAAACAGGTATTCCTGAGAATATTATTATAGAAAAGTTTGGGTTATATGAAAAACATGTCGCAGACGAAATGATGCATGCATCAGATTTAGCTATTGCTGCTGCAAAGCCAATATTATTACAAGTAGATCCTCAATCTATTGATGTAGTCATTTATTTTGGTAGTCCACATAAAGATTACCACGTATGGTCTAGTGCCCCAAAAATTCAGCATGAACTTGGATTGAAAAATGCTTATGCTTTTGAAATTATGAATGTTAGTTCTTGCTTTCCCATTGCTCTTAAAGTCGCAAAAGATATGCTCTACTCTGATAACTCAATTGAAAATATATTATTAGTAGGTGGATGTAAAGAATCTCAAATTGTAGATTATGATAATCCACGCTCACGTTTTATGTTTAATTTTGCTGATGGCGGAAGTGCAGCTTTAGTAAAAAAGGGAGCTAGCAACGGTGAAATATTAGGCAGTGCGATTATAACGGATGGTTCATTTCATGACGATGTTCGTATTCCAGCTGGTGGATCGAAGCAGGTTGCGAGCTATGATACAGTTGAGAATCGACAACATTATATTGATGTAATAGATCCTATTAGTATGAAAGAACGTTTAGATCCAATTTCAACCCCTAATTTTGATAAGGTTATTCGGGAGGCGTTAAGAAAAAGTGGATTTACTCCTAAAGATATTAAAGTATTGTTACCACTGCATACAAAACGCTCTATGCTAATAGAATTGTTACAGGGGCTGGGCTTAGTAGAAGAGCAAGTTGTATATTTAGATCATTATGGGCATATGTCAGCACTTGACCCATGTATAGGTCTTCATTTTGCAAATGAGCAAGGGAAATTACAGCCTGGAGATATTGCAGTGGCTGTTAGTGCAGGTACTGGGTATACTTGGGCAGCTACTGTGATTAGATGGTAGTAAGCATGGATTTTATCAAAAAAATTATATGTTGTTTTTTCATTGTTACTGTGAGTCTAGGGATGTTTGCTTCTGTAGGAAGTGCCTCTGCTGTAAAATATGTGAAATCATGGGGGAGTGAGCTAGATACTTCTAAGTTATTAAGGACACCAGTGGCGATGGCAAGGGATGCAAAAGGATTTTTGTATGTTGTTGATATGGGGAATAATAGGGTTTTGAAAATAGATAAGAATGGAGAAGTTGTTGATGCTATAGGAACTTTAGGTGAAGGTCCGGGACAGTTCAATATGCCATTTGGTATTGCTGTTGATAAAGAAGGTAATATTTTAGTTGCGGATACAGCGAATTATCGTATTCAAAAATTTAATGAGGAGTTTCAATTTATTAAAAGTTGGGGCACAAAAGGTAAAGGAAGTGAGCAGTTCTCGTTTCCTAGGGAAATTGCAGTAGATAGCGATAACAATTACTATATTACGGATGAATACAATCATCGTATTCAAAAATATAGCCCGGATGGGCAGTATATTCAAACAATAGGGAGTTATGGAAAGGCGAATGGAGAAATGGCTTTACCACAAGGAATCGCGATAAATAAACAAGACGAGGTCTATATTGCAGACACATATAACAATCGTATTCAAGTGTTTGATAAAAAAGGGGAGTTTCAGCGAGTAATCGGAACAGGAATTGCAGGTTTAGGCCCATATCAATTCTACCATCCAAGAGGAATAAATTTTGACTCAACATCTGGATCGTTATATGTAGCAGATACATATAACAATCGGATAATGAAATTTACAAATAAAGATCAATTTTTATATACAGTAGGTAACTTTTTTCAGTTTGTTTATCCTAATCAAGTTCTTCCGGATGGTAAAGGGAATATCTATATAACGGATACGGGAAATAATCGTGTACTTTTATATAATGAGGTAGGCCTAACAGCGGTAATGAAGAAAACCATAGGTAATGAAAGGAATGGAAATACACAATATGCAGGACCTTATGATGTCGAAAGAGACACGAATGGAAATGTTTTTGTATCTGATTCTTTTAATCATCGAATTTTGAAATATGATATATCTGGGAAGATTGTTGCTAAGTGGGGAAGTTTATTTGGTACTGGTGGGCCACTTGGGTTCGGAAGTCTTCCAGGACAGTTTTTTGTTCCAAGACAGATTGCAACGGATCGTTACAATAATGTGTATGTATCTGATTCTGTAAATCATCGTATCCAAAAATTCACCAATTCAGGGATAGCGCTTGCTTCATATGGTTCATTTGGAGTATTACCAGGTTTTTTTCAATTTCCATCTGGAATAGCTATTGATAGTAAAGGAAACATATTTATAGCTGATTCAGAAAATCATCGTATTCAAAAATTTAATCCATTCTTTGTATATATGAAAGAATGGGGGAGAAAAGGAAGTGGAGAGGGAGAGTTTTTTCAACCTATGCAATTAGCAATTGATTCAAAAGATAATGTTTATGTTGTTGATCGGATTAATAATAGGGTTCAAAAATTTGATAATGAGGGTAATTTTCTTACAAAATGGGGTGCAAATCATGGAGCTGGAAACTTAGATCCACTAGAAAATTGGAGAGAGGGTCCAGGAGATCTTTTTTTGCCAATAGGAATTGAAATCGATATAAATAATACGGTATATGTCACAGATACTTCTAATAATCGTGTGAATATTTACAATGAAAATGGGGATTTTTTAGAGTCTTTTGGAAGTTTTAATGGTATGTCAGGGCAGTTTTTCTCACCACAAGGAATAGATGTGGATAGTCAAGGGAATATCATTATTACAGATGGTTTACTCCAAAGAATTCAATTTTTTAAGAAAGCTAATTAATATTGGAGACTCAAAATGCTTGTTAGAAAGGATAGAAGTTTAATAGTTTGGGAATGCGGTATAGGTAGGAATAAAATATTTATATGAAATTGTAAAGGTGTTTAATGGAAATCGGAGAAGATACATGTATACTAACAATCTCGTTTATATTATTCAAAGGAAAAGTCATAATTACGGATGGGTAACTTTGGCTTGTTTGATTCTATCAGAAAGTAAAATATGGGGAGGATCACAATGTCGATGAAAAAACGTAAATGGCTAAGAATGGTGGCTACTGGTTGTGTGTTAGGTTCGTTATTAATAACGGCAGCTTGTTCAGGAAAGAAAACAAGTACAGAGGATGAAAAGACGATTAAGGTAGGGGTTCTTGCTTCATTAACAGGTCCATTAGAATCATATGGAAAACAAACAGTGAACGGATTTGAATTAGGGTTAGACTATGCAACGGGTGGAACTGGGAAAGTGGAAGGGAAGAAGATTAAGTTTGTTGTAGAAGATACGGAAACGAAAGCCGATGTAGCGGTTAAGAAAGCTACGAAATTATTAGAAGAAGAGAAAGTCGATTTTTTAGTCGGATCGTCTAGTTCAAGTGATACATTAGCGGTTTTACCACTTGCTGAAGAATATGAAAAAATAATGGTTGTAGAACCAGCAGTCGCTGATAGTATTACCGGGAAGAACTGGAATAAATATATTTTTAGAACAGGTAGAAATTCATCTCAAGATGCAGTCGCTGGTGCTGCGGCAATTGCTAAAAAAGATGTAAAAATAGCAACGTTAGCACAAGATAATGCTTACGGCCGTGAGGGAATTGCGGCATTTAAAGCTGGAGCAAAGAAATTAGGTGCGAATATTGTAAACGAGCAATACGCGGATACGAATTCGACTGACTTCACTGCAAATATTCAAAATATCATTAGCTCAAAGCCGGATTATTTATTTATCGTTTGGGCAGGGGCAAATTCACCTTGGAAACAGTTAAAAGATATGAATGTGGAAGCGCAGGGTATTAAAATTTCTACCGGTGCACCAGATATACCGGCATTAAAAACGATGGATGCGTTAGTAGGAATGCAAGGTTTTTCTGTTTATTATCACACACTTCCGAAAAATAAGGTGAATGATTGGTTAGTTGAAGAACATAAAAAACGATTTAATGGTGCGGTGCCAGATTTATTTACAGCAGGAGGAATGTCAGCGGCAATTTCAATTGTAGAAGCTTTAAAGAAAACAAAAGGTGATACAGATGTAGATACATTGATTAAGAAAATGGAAGGAATGGAATTTGATACACCGAAAGGAAAGATGAAGTTTAGAGAAAAAGATCACCAAGCGATGCAGACACTTTATTCTATCACATTGAAAAAGCAAGATGGTGTTGATTATCCGGTGCCAGTATTAGAGCGAGAATTAACGATGAAAGAGACAGAACCCCAAGTTCAAAATAAATAGACTGAATTTTCTGTTGTTTACGTATAAAGAGGGAGTACACCCTCTTTATACGTATTTCTTTCATACTTAAAGCTTTAAAGGGAGGGATTTCGTGACACATTTGCTAGAAACGAAAAATCTTTGCGTATCTTTTGGCGAGCATCATGTTATTAAGGATGTGAATTTAACAGTACAAAAAGGAAAGCTCATTTCAATTATTGGACCAAATGGTGCAGGAAAGACAACGCTATTCAATTTACTAAGTGGACAAATTTCTCCAACAAAGGGTGAAGTATATTTTAAAGGACAAGAGATTACAAATTTATCAATTTCGGATCGTACTCGATTAGGAATTGGTCGTTCTTTTCAACTTACAAATATATTCCCAGAGTTAACGGTACTTGAAAATGTTCGTTTAAGTGTTCAATCATTTGTGCAAGATTACTATAGTTTTTTTCCGAGTTCGGCAAAATTTAAGCAACAAGTTGGAGAGGCGAGACGTTTCTTAAAAACAGTATTACTTCACGAGAAAGAACATGTATTAGCGAAAGATCTAGCGCATGGGGAAAAACGAAAGTTAGAGCTTGCGATGTTATTAGCTTTAAAAACGGATGTGTTACTACTTGATGAGCCGACGGCAGGTATATCAGTTGAGGAGGTACCGGCTATTTTACAAGTGATTGAAAATATTAAGAAACATCCAGAGAGTACAATTGTACTTATTGAACACAAAATGGATATGGTACTAGGTTTGTCAGACCATCTTATCGTTTTATTCCATGGAGAGTTATTGGCTGAAGGTTTGCCCGAAGAAATGATGAAAGATGAGCGTGTACAAAGTGCTTATTTAGGGGGATTATATAGTGGCACTATTACAAGTGAATAATATAGAGACGTATTTAGATCAGTTTCATATTTTACAAGGGGTATCTCTTACTGTTGAGAAAGGAACGATTACTGTACTGTTTGGAAGAAATGGGGCAGGGAAGACTACGACATTACGTTCGGTTATGGGATTTCACCATATCGCACATGGTGAAATTTATTATGATAGTACACAAGTAAATGGATTATCTACACATTTAATTTCAAGGAAAGGAATAGGGTATGTACCAGAAAATCAAGGTATTTTTCACGACCTGACAGTAGAAGAAACATTCGCTCTTGCTAGGGGGAAGGGAGAAGAAGCGGAAGAAAAAATAGACTGGATGCTTGAATTATTTCCAGATTTAAAGCAATTTTGGCACAAAAAAAGCGGACTCTTAAGCGGAGGGCAAAAGCAAATGCTAGCAATTTCAAGAGCATTTATTAATAGTGATGGTTTATTACTTATTGATGAGCCGAGTAAAGGCTTGTCGCCCATTATGATAGAAAAATTAATGATAGCCATTTTGAAAATGAAAGAGAAAACAACAGTTTTACTCGTTGAACAAAACTTTATGATGGCTAGTCAAATTGGTGATTACTTTTATATTATGGATAACGGAAGAATTGTTCATAACGGTTTTATGCATGAATTAAAAGAGGATAAGGAAATGTGTCACAAATATTTAGGAATCTCTTAACATGAATCCGGGGTGAGAAGGATGGATGTGTTAATCAATTTATTTGTAAATGGGATTTCAACAGGGATGCTCATTTTTTTATTAGCGTCAGGTCTTTCACTTATTTTCGGTTTAATGAGCGTTCTAAACTTCGCACATGGTGGGTTATTTGCATGGGGAGCTTTTACAGGTGTATGGATATTTAATACAACTGGAAGCTATTTACTCGCTTTAATTGGAGCAATTTCTATGGGGATGTTTCTTGGATTCATTTTAGAAAGATTCCTTATTAGACCGGTATATGGAAATCATGTTCGCCAGCTTCTTGTGACGCTTGGAGGAATGCTTGTACTTAGTGAATGTATTAAAGTATTTTGGGGGCCAAATCCAATTGGTGCTAAATTACCGTTATGGTTACAAGGTAGTTATACATTTGAAGGCGTTATATTAATTAAATATCGTCTATTCGTTATTTTAGTTGGGATACTAATTTACATCGCTTTACTATTGCTGCTGAAAAAAACAAAGATAGGACTTATGATTCGCGCTGGTGTAATGGATAAAGAGATGGTTCAAGCTCTCGGAATTAACGTAAAAGCGATATTCTCGTTTGTTTTTTTATTAGGAGCAGGGATGGCGGCGTTAGGTGGTTTTCTACTAGCACCATATTCAGGAGTTATTTTCGCTGAGATGGGTATGCAGTATGCAATTTTAGCCTTTATAGTAGTTATCATTGGAGGGTTAGGTAGCGTACAAGGTTCAGCGCTCGCTTCTTTAATTGTTGGATTAGCTGGTGCTTTTACAGCATATTTTATACCGGATTTATCACTTGCAATCAATATGTTAATGTTACTATTTTTCTTAATAGTGAAGCCAACGGGACTTGTTGGTGAAAAGGGGTGAAAAGGGGTGAAATGGTGAACAGCACATTAAATCGAATTAAAGTATACTTCGGAGTATTTATGCTCATTTGTTTAAGTGTATTTCCATTCGTAAATGATTCACGGAGCTTGTTAATTTTGTTCACTCAAATCTTCATCTTTGCTATTTTCGCTATGAGTTTTGATGTTCTCCTTGGATATACGGGTATTGTTTCATTCGGTCATTGTATGTTCTTTGGAATAGGGGCGTACGGTGTGGCACTCTTATTTGATCGGCAAGGGGTGTCTATAATGAACTTTTTTATAGGAATAGCAGCCGCAATTATTGTATCAGCCATCGTTAGTTATATAATCGGTTTGCTTTCTTTACGGCTGAAAAGTCATTTTTATGCAATGTTAACGCTCGCTATTTCCCAGCTGTTTTTTGTACTTGCTGAAAAATGGCGTTCACTGACTCACGGAGGAGATGGATTTACATTTCGTGTACCAGATATATTCCGTGATCGTTTTACATTTTATTATATAACATTTATATGTCTAATCAGTATTTTCATCTTGTTACGTCTTTTCACAAAATCTTCAATTGGGAAAGTGTTAAAGGCGATTTCACAAAATGAACAACGAGTTGAAGCACTTGGCTATAAAGTGCTTCATTATAAAATTATTGCTAGTGTTGTTGCAGGAGTAGTTGCAGCGATTAGCGGTGGTTTATTTGTTATCACTTTACGCTTTGTTAATACAACTGTATTTTCAATTGAAATGACATTAAATGCATTATTGATGACAATGATTGGGGGAGTTGGAACGTTAATCGGAGCTATTGCTGGAGCGGGGATTATTGAATCATTGAAATATTATTTATCAGAACTAGCTACAGAGTATCCGATTTTTGAAAGGTGGACGATTATTCTTGGTTTATTATACATTATCGTGCTTCTAGTTTTTCCGAAAGGGTTAGTTGGAACAGTTAAGAAGTTGAAGAATTTTAAAAGGGATAAGAAGGAGAAGAGCACAGGGGTGGAGCAGAACGTGTAAAATAAGTCTTCAAGATGAAAAGGGATGTCCTAGTAGTTAAACATATTAACTAGGTAACATCCCTTTTTATTTTATTAGGCCGTACGATAGTATATGAAGTTATATTAGCGATTCGAAAAGGGATATCTATTTACCCGTAAAATACGACAAGTGTAGCCTCTTTATTAATTAAATAGTTCACCTGGAATCACTTTATCTAAGTCTCGAGTTGTAAAGAAGTTAATAGGTAGTTTTTCAACCGCGACATTTTCAACTGGAACTAATTTATCATTTCTAATCGGTAAAAAAGCTATCCCATTTCCCTCAATAATAAACTCTTCAATAAGCGAATAAGAATCTAACTGTTGAAGTTGATGCTGAGATAGATTGTTTTCTTTTAGAAATTGTATTGTCATATTTCTAAAAGGGCACTTTTTATCGTTACTAACAAAGAAAAGTTCTTTTGAAAAGTCAATGTTACACTGTTCTTTCGCTTTTAATAAGCCTACAGAAATTGAAGTGGTGAATACTTTTTTAAACGCTGCGTCGGGATAATCCTCATAAGTTATGACCATATCAACTTTTTGTTGCTGTAGTAGTTTTTGTAAATGGCTACTACTTTCTATATATATTTGATAATTCCTGAAATTTTCTTTAATACGCATACTTAAATAATTAGTCAAAATAGATTGTGACGTCGCTATTACATAAGAAGAAGCACTTGTTTTAATTTCATCTTTCGCTTCTTCTAAAAGAGCTAATATTTTATTCGTGTAGTCTAATAAAATGTCACCAGAAGGTAACAGGGAGACACCTTTGTTATCTCTATGTAGTAAAGGTGTTTCTAATTCTTGTTCTAATTTTTTGATTCGCTCAGTTACATTTGGTTGTACATAGCCTAGCTCTTTAGCAGCTTTACTAATAGATCCTTCGTTAGCTACAGTTTTAAATATAATAAGATCATTTATTTCCATTCATTTCAGCCCCTTATACGGTATCATTATAAATGATATCAAACATAATTTATACCTATTTTACGTCAGCCAATCATCGGTTTATCATTATGTATATAAGATCGAAAGTGAGTGATAAACATGATTGGTATGCAATATAAGGTCATTTTACCAAAGGATTATGACATGGAGATTATTAAAAAAAGGGTAAAGGATAATGGGTTTAAAACTGATGGTTTTCAAGAACTAAATTTTAAGGCTTATTTAATTACTGAGACAGGTAAGGATGGGAATTTCTATAACTGTTATGCACCTTTATATATGTGGAATGGTCATGAAGGGATGAACAAATTTATATTCGAAGGGTATTACGATAATATTTTGCAATCGTTTGGATGGCAACAAATAAATATAGGTGTTCCATTAGTTGTTAATTTAAGTAATGATTTTAGAAAAAGTAGATATGCTGTTGAATATGCAGGGAGTATTTCTCAAAGTAAATCGCTGATTGGGACGCAATTAAATAAAGTAAATGAAAATGTGCAAAACATAGAAAAATGTTTAGGAAATGTAATAGTTTATAATCCGGATAAGTGGGGATATAGTCAATTCAGTTTTTATAAGGAAAAGCCTGAAATAGATGTAATGGACGATATTACTATTTATGAGATTTTACATATTTCATGAGGATATGTTGTTGAATGCTAAATTAAGAAAAAGGAATGAAAATGTATGCCTTTTGTGAACGTTTATTATCATGAAGATATAGTAAATAAAGAAGAGTTGAAAAAGATAGGTGAATGTATCCATCTTTCATTAATTGAACATTTTAACATCCCTGAAAATGATTATTTTCAAATATTTTTACCTTATCAACGAAATCAATTTTTGTATAATCCATATTATTTGTTGGAAAGAGGAGAAATGAGAACTGAGAATATGATTCATGTTTCTATTACATGTGGACCTGGAAGAACAGTACAACAGAAAAAAGGTTTGTATCAATCTATATCCTTTGAAGTTTCGGAATGTTCCAACGTAAAAGTTACTGACATTTTTATTACATTACATGAGACAGCTGCTGAAAACTGGTCATTTGGTCAAGGGATGGCACAATTGGTAAAAATGAAGGGAGCAAAATGATGAATGAACCAATTGAATTTTATATTCCAAAGAAAATGAGAGAAATAGCACCTGTATTTTCTCATTATAGTGAAGAGATATTATTTGAGGAAGTGTGGCGGGATGCCGCTTTAACATTAAGAGAAAGAAGCTTATGTACATTGTCGGCGCTAATCAGTCTTGGTAATACAGAACAATTATCATTTCATCTGAAGCTAGCTAAACAAAATGGGATAATGGAGAATGAATTAGTTGCATTAATAACACATATGGCTTTTTACGTTGGTTGGCCAAAAGCTGTGGCAGCTTTAAATATAGCAATGAATGAAATGGAAAGTTAAGAATAATGATTTTGGGAGGTATTTTTAACATATTTCTACTTGCATTACTATCACTTGAGTGGTAAAGTGATAGTGAGATCAACGCTAGGAAGTGATGAAACATGCGTGAAAATACGATAGGATCGTTAATATGGCTACGTTTAATACGATTTACGAACCAAAGTAATCAAATGTCAAATGAGTTTTTAAAACGTTTTGATTTAACAACAGCCCAATTTGATGTGCTTTTGCAAATACGGACTTATCAGCCATTAACACAAATGGAGTTAGCAGAAAAGGTTACCGTTACACAAGGCGGTATTTCTCGAATGTTAACACGTCTTGAAAAAGAAGGATATATTATACGAAAACAAGATTGGAAAACGAAAACAATTAGTCTTACAGGGCAAGGGGAAGCGGCTTTAGAAAGAGCATTGCCAGAGCAACTTGCATTTCAATCATCATTTTTTGATGATGTATTAAATGAAGAAGAGCAGAAAATACTATACGAGTTGATGTCAAAAGTTCATAAGCATAGTGAAAAAAAAGAATTACCGAATGAGTAATTTTTTTTACTTAATCAATTGACTAATCAAGTGATAAAGAGGAGGAAGTTTTATGTATACAATTCCAGGACATCACCACATTTCTATGGTGACTAAAAATGCGAAAACGAATAATAATTTTTATCGAGATGTTTTAGGATTACGCCGGGTGAAAAAGACAGTCAATCAAGATAATCCATTTATGTATCATTTGTTTTATGGTGATTTAACAGGGAGTGCCGGAACTGAATTATCATTTTTTGAAATGCCGAATGTAGGTAGAACAATCCGTGGTACAAATGCAATAACACAAATAGGCTTGCTCGTACCTTCAATAGAAAGTCTTACATTTTGGAAGAGACGTTTTGAGTCACTCCAGGTGGCGCATGGGGAAATTACAACTTACGCCGGAAGAGACGCACTGCACTTTGAAGATCCAGATGGTCTACGGTTAGTGCTGTTAAATAATAAAGATGAAGAGGTGCCTGAATATTGGACTGCATGGGATGAATCTTCTGTAGAGCAGAATCATCGTATTTTAGGCATGGGAACAGTTGAAATGACAGTGCGCAGTTTAAATAAATTATCAAAAACATTAACAGGTTTGTTTAGTTATAAAGAAGTATCTCGTTCAGACGATGAGGGGATTTATCAATCTATTGATGGTCAATCTTTTGGAGAAATTTTGGTGAAACAGCAAGATGGAGAGAGTGAAAGACCAGGAAAAGGAAGTATTCATCATTTAGCTATTCGTGTGAAAAATGATGAAGAACTGAGTTATTGGAATGAAGCGGTGAAAGATAAAGGGTTCCAATCAACAGGGATTATCGATCGCTTTTATTTTAAAAGTTTATATTTCCGTGAGTCAAATGGCATTTTATTTGAGATTGCGACGGATGGCCCAGGATTTACAGTAGATTCAACAGTTGAAGAATTAGGAAAAGAGCTGGATTTACCACCATTTTTAGAAGAGAGAAGAAAAGAGATTGAAGAGAAATTAATACCGCTTTATTAAAAGGGAGAGAGCAACTATGGAAAAATACCGTATTGATACAAGTAAGGGAATTGAATTTGGATTATATTCAATTGGAGATCATATTTTAAATCCGCATGATGGTTGGAAAATAAGTGCAGAAAAAAGAATTCATGAACTAATTGAAACAGCTAAGTTAGCAGATGAAGCTGGAATTGATGTGTTTGCTGTCGGTGAAAGTCATCAAGCGCATTTTACAACGCAAGCTCATACAGTTATTTTAGGAGCTATTGCACAAGCTACGAAAAACATTAAAATCGCGAGTTCCGCAACAGTATTAAGCACGTCAGATCCGGTTCGTGTATATGAGGATTTTGCCACAATTGATTTAATTTCTAGTGGTCGTGCTGAAATCGTTGCTGGTCGTGGATCTCGTATTGGGGGATATAGTTTACTTGGTTACGATGTAAATTATTATGAAGAACTATTTGAAGAGAAGATGGATCTTTTATTAAAAATAAATAAAGAAGAAAGTGTAACATGGAAAGGGCAGTTTAGAACGCCACTTGAACATGCGGCAATTATACCGAGAGCTAAAAATAACAATATGCCAATTTGGCGTGCTGTTGGAGGGCCACCTGCTAGTGCAATTAAGGCAGGACGCGCAGGTGTACCAATGATGCTTACGACACTTGGTGGCCCAGCTGTTAATTTTAAAGTTTCGGTTGATGCATATCGTGAAGCAGCTGAGCAAAGTGGTTTTGATCCAGCAACCTTACCAATTGCGACAACAAGTTTATTTTATACAGCAGAAAATTCACAAGATGCACTTAGTGAATATTATCCTCATATTAATGCTGGTATGCTTGCGCTACGCGGTGGTGGGTATCCAAAACAACAATTTACTAACGCAGTAGATCACCGTGATGCGTTAATGATTGGTAGCCCGCAACAAATTATTGAAAAAATGCTTTATCAATATGAATTATTTGGACAGCAACGTTTTATGGCACAGATTGATTTTGGCGGTGTACCATTTGATAAGATTGAGAAAAACATTGAATTAATTGCTACTGAAATTATGCCGGCTGTTAGAAAATATACAACGAAATAAATAAAAAAGTACCGGGAATATAATCTATTCTCGGTACTTTTTTATTTAGTCAGTTTGAAAAATGACAAAAAAACGAATTTTATGTCTAGAGAAAGGGGAGTTTTTTTCTATTTGTGAATAACAATATTGTTGATTTGAATTTTGGAAATACATTTTTCTCTTGACAAAAATCTAACGTGTTTTCAGGTTTGATTCGAGGACATTTTTCAAGAGGAAAGTCAAGCGTATGAAGAGAAAAACATAATAATAATTGATATAAGAGTGTGTTGTATGTTTGAAAAGTACGTTTTTAAAATGTGAAAAATCTAATTCAAAAAAATTACAAAAGACATATTTCAGACAAAATCCTGTCAATAATACGTCAAAAATCACCTGAATTTATTATGTAAGTATATTATACAATTCGATTAACGAATAAAACACTACTGAAATAGTGAAAAGGTAAATCGTATGAAGAAAGTTCTTTTGTAATTATCTAAAAAACTGACAATCTATATTTTCAGAAAGTACATAAACGAATTTATCTTTTTGTATTTCCAAATGATTGAATTGTTCGTTATGAAGTGAATTCATACAATTCAATCGATATTACGATATAAAAAAATATGAAGGAAGTGACTTTAGCATGGAAACGCTCGAATTGGCACGAATACAATTTGCATCAACAACGATTTTTCATTACTTTTTCGTTCCGCTGTCTATAGGCTTAGCTTTTATCATTGCGTTAATGCAAACGTTGTATGTGGTAAAGGGACAAGAAATTTATAAGAAGATGACAAAGTTTTGGACACAAATATTCCTTGTTAACTTCGCAGTAGGTGTAGTAACAGGTATTTTACAAGAATTTCAGTTTGGTATGAACTGGTCAACGTATTCACGTTTTGTTGGTGATGTTTTCGGACCATCACTTGCAATTGAAGGTTTATTAGCATTTTTCATTGAGTCTACATTCCTAGGTTTATGGGTATTCGGTGAGGATAAACTTCCGAAGCGAGTTCACCTTTTATGTATTTGGCTCCTCTCAATAGGAACAATGTTATCAGCATTTTGGATTTTAACTGCAAGTGCATTTATGCATGCCCCAGTAGGATATGAAATGGCAGCAGATGGACGTGCGCAAATGAATGATTTTTGGGCGATTATTCAAAATCCACAATTATGGGTACAATTCCCGCATACAATTACAGCGGCAATTGCAACTGGTGCATTCTTTATTGCAGGTGTAAGTGCATGGAAAATATCAAAAGGTCAAGAAACTGCGGTGTTTAAAAAATCGTTCCGAGTTTCTATCGTTGTTGGAACAATTACAACTGCATTGGTATTATTTTTCGGTCATGCACAAGCACAAAATTTAATTAAGTCACATCCGATGAAAATGGCAGCAGCTGAAGCATTATGGAATACGAGTGAGGATCCAGCGCCATTTACAGTATTTGCAAAAATTGATACAGAGAAGAAAGAAAATTCGTTTGAAATTCAAATCCCTTATATGCTAAGTCTATTGTCATATGATAAATTTAGCGGTCAAGTTGAAGGGATGAATCAAATTCAAAAACAATATGAAGAAAAATATGGACCTGGAGATTATATTCCGCCAGTACATACTATGTTCTGGAGTTTTAGAGCGATGGTAATGAGTGGAACATTCATGCTTCTTTTAGGAATGTACGGCTGGTTCTTATCAAGAAAAGATCGCTTAACTGAAAACCCTTGGTATTTAAAAATAATGGTATATGCAATTGCACTACCGTTTATCGGTAATACAGTAGGATGGATCATGACTGAAATGGGACGTCAGCCTTGGGTTGTCTTCGGTGTTATGAAAACAGAAGATGCTGTATCTCCAAACGTTTCATTTGGAGAAGTATTATTCTCTCTTGTCTCATTCACATCACTATATTTAATTGTTGGAGGAATTACTGTTTACTTATTCGTTCGTATCATTAAAGGACATGCGAATAAGAAAACGAAAAAGGATTATCAAAGCCATGATCCATTTGATAAGGAGGAAGAGTATGTTATCTCTTAATGAGTTGTGGTTTCTAATTATCTCAACCTTATTCGTTGGCTTCTTTGTACTTGAAGGTTTCGATTTTGGTGTAGGAATCGTTTCAAGGTTTTTAGGGAAAAACGATTTGGAAAAACGTATATATTTAAATACAATTGGGCCGTTTTGGCACGCAAATGAAGTATGGCTTGTTTGTGCTGGTGGCGCTATGTTTGCGGCATTCCCGCACTGGTATGCAACTTTATTTAGTGGGTTTTATATTCCATTTGTGTTTATGCTTCTTGCATTAATTATAAGAGGTGTTTCCTTTAAATTCCGTGCGAAAATAGAAAATCATAAATGGAAGAGTTTCTGGGATTGGGGCATGTTTATTGGAAGTTTGCTACCTCCTATACTTTGGGGAGTTGCAATCGCAAACTTTATGACAGGTGTACCAATTGATGGAAGTAAAAATATGGTAGGCGGATTTATGAAATTACTTCACCCATTTGCGTTACTTGGGGGAGTTATGTTTCTTCTTCTATGTATTGTTCATGGTTTGCAATTCCTTACTATACGTACAACAGGAAAATTACGAGAACGCGCACGTATTGCCGCGACAAAGATTGCACCTTTTGCATTAATAACACTTCTTGTTTTTGCAGCTGTAGGGTTATGGAAAACAGATATTTTCACCGCACATGGTTCAGAGTGGCTAATGGTTCCAATTGGAGCTTTTGTAGCGCTATTTGTTTCTACTTTATTAAATAAAAGAAGAAGAGATGGTTGGGCTTTCTTTATGACGAGTTTAACAATCATTTTGTTAAGTGCAAGTGTGTTCATCGGTATGTTCCCGCGTGTCATGATTAGCTCATTAGGAGCGGTAAATGATTTGACAATTTATAATGCGGCATCAGGACCTTATGCATTAAAACTGATGAGCTATTTTTCTCTTGCGATTTTACCGTTTGTTATCGGTAGTCAAATATGGAGTTTCTATGTATTTAGACAACCTGTTAAGTCAGACAAAGATTTGGAGTACTAATGAAAAGAAAAAGAGGACTTCCGTCGTATCCTGGTAGCCGAGTTTTATATGTAACTTTAAGTCTTATTAGCATTCTAGAGGCGTGTAGTATCATTGCGCAGACAGTGTTTTTAGCACGAGCAATCACATTTTTATTTCATGGAGAAACAGTGCAAGCTGTGCTAAGTGAAACTGTTTATTTTGGGATCACGTTTGCAGCACGCCAAATGTTGGTGCGAACATCGCAAATATTGGTTGAGCGTTTCGCTGAAAAAACAGGATTTGCATTACGTAAACAGTTAATAGAAGCATATTTTACGTTAGGGCCGAGATTTGTCCAAACGAATGGGACTGGTCATCTGGTTACTTTATCGATAGAAGGTATTGAGAAATTTAAAACATATATTGAATTGACAATTCCTAAAATGATTAGAAGTAGTATCGTTCCAGGGCTAATTGTTCTATATGTTTTTACACTGGACATTGAGTCGGGAATCATTTTAGTTGTAACGATTCCAATTGTGATCATATTTATGATCCTTCTAGGATTAGCAGCGCAGAAAATGGCGGATAGCCAATATGAGACATATCGTGTACTTTCTAATCATTTTGTAGATACGTTAAAAGGATTAGAAACATTAAAGTATTTAGGGGAAAGTAAACAGCACGAAGGAAAGATTGAAAAAGTAAGTAAACGATATAGAAAAGCAACGATGCGTACTTTGCGAGTTGCTTTTCTTTCTTCTTTTGCATTAGATTTCTTTACGAGTTTATCAATTGCATTTGTAGCAGTTGGATTAGGGATACGGTTAATAGATGGGACAATTATACTGTTGCCAGCTCTTACGATTTTAATTTTAGCGCCGGAATATTTTCTGCCGATTAAGCAAGTTGGAGCGAATTATCATGCTACATTAGATGGACAACTTGCAATGGAGCAAATAGAAGAAATTCTACAGAAACAAAAAGAAATAGAAAAGAAAGATTCAAATGTAGATATAGTATGGAATTCTTCTAGTAGTTTGAAATTACAAGATGTAAAAGTAAATAATGATGAATCTGAAAAGGCTATATTAGAGGGAATTGATTTTACTTGGCAAGGTAACGGTGCTATAGGCATTATTGGTGAAAGTGGGGCAGGGAAATCAACGTTAATCGATGTGTTAGCAGGATTTCTACCTCCTTCGGGTGGGAAGATGTTAGTAAATGGTGTGGAAATTGGTGAATCTACTCGAGAAGATTGGCAAAAAAATATTGCTTATATTCCGCAGCAACCTTATATTTTTCCGCTTTCATTAAAAGATAATATTTGTTTCTATGAAACGAATACAATTGATGAAGAAGTTGAGAGAGTTATTAATGAAGTTGGTCTTCGTTCGCTCGTTGAATCATTACCACATGGGATGTACGAAAGAATTGGAGAAGGTGGACGTATGCTTAGTGGCGGACAAGAACAACGTGTCGCTATGGCACGTGCCCTTTTAAGTAAAAAGCCAATCATTTTATTAGATGAACCTACAGCACATCTTGATATTGAAACTGAATTTGAAATAAAGCAATCGATGTTACGTCTGTTTGAAGGTAAGTTAGTATTTCTTGCAACACATCGTCTACATTGGATGAAGCAAATGGATCATATTCTTATTTTTAATAAAGGGAAAATTATAGAAAGCGGAACATATGAAGAACTTTTAACGAATGAGACATTACATTTTCATAGCGAAGAGAGGGGAGCGCGATGAGTAACTGGATTAAGCCTTATATACAGCAAAATAAAGGTAGAATGACTTTGACTATTTTCCTTGGGCTTCTTGGAGTTAGTTCGGGTGCGATGTTACTTTTCATTTCAGGTTATTTAATTTCTAAATCTGCTCTCAGACCGGAAAATGTAATGGCTGTATATGTTCCTATTGTCGCAACGCGTGCATTTAGTATAGGACAAGCGGTCTTTCATTATTTAGAGCGTTTAGTTGGGCATGATGTTGTATTACGTATATTAGAAAAAATGAGAACGAAACTATATAGAATTGTAGAACCACAGGCGTTATTTTTCCGCTCACGCTTTCAAACTGGTGATGTACTAGGTGTATTGTCTGAGGATATTGAACATTTACAGAATCTATATTTACGTACAATATTCCCTAGTATATTAGCGTTAGTTGTATATAGCATTTTCGTAATTGTTATCGGTGCATTTGACTTAGTATTTGCACTTATCGCAGCTTGTATGTTAGCTGTTATTGTTTTTCTTCTCCCATTCGTATCACTACTTTTGATGAAACGACATCATGTTGCTTTGAAGCGAGGAAGAAATCGTTTGTATCAACAATTGACAGATGCTGTATTTGGGTTATCGGATTGGCAGGCGAGTGGTAGAAAAGATGAATTTATTAATGAGTATGTAGCGCAAAATGTCCAGTTGTTAAAGACAGAAAAGAGCGTGAAACGCTGGTACCATATTCGAGACAGTCTCATTCACTTAACAGTAGGTATTGTAGTCATTTCAATGATTATATGGACTGGAAATGCAGCGGCAAGTGAACAGATTGCACCTACAGTTATCGCAGCTTTCGTATTAATGACATTATCTGTGACAAATGCGCTTATCCCTATATCAGATGCTATCGATCGAATTCCATCTTATGTAGAATCTGCTCATCGGCTTAATGGCGTAGAAAGTGAGAGCGCTTTGGATGAGGGTAAGGAGTTACCTGTAAATAAAGAATACGTTGTATCAAAACATGTAGATATCGAACTGAGTAATGTGTCGTATAATTATCCGGATAGTAATGAACCTGTATTAAAAGATGTATCATTGCAAATAAAGGCAGGAAAGAAAATTGCTATTTTAGGTAGAAGTGGAACAGGGAAATCTACTTTACTAAAATTGTTAACTGGGGCACTACGTCCGGTGAATGGCCAAGTTATATTGAATGGTGAACAAGCTCGTACGAATTTTTTGTCAAAATATATTTCTGTATTAAACCAAAAACCACATTTATTCGATACGACAATTGGAAATAATGTGCGGATCGGTAAACCAGAGGCTAATGATGAAGAGATATGGAAAGCTTTAGAGAAAGCACAGCTAGCACCACACATTGCTTCTCTTCCTGATGGATTACAAACAAAAATGCATGAAATGGGAAAGAGGTTTTCTGGCGGAGAAAGGCAAAGGGTAGCATTTGCAAGAACTCTTATGCAAGAAACACCAATCATTGTACTTGATGAACCGACTATCGGTTTAGACCCTAAAACGGAATTAGCCTTAATAGAAACAATGTTTTCTGCAACAGAAGAAAAGACTGTTATTTGGATTACACATCATCTTGTAGGAATTGAACATGTAGATGAAGTTATTTTCCTTGATAGTGGCCAAATCGCTATGCAAGGTAGTCACGAACAGCTACTGAAAGAAAATGAGAAATATCGTAGGTTATATGAGCTTGATAAAGGCATATAGGAATGAAATGCAAAAAAACACAAATTCTTGGTAGTTCAAGGTTCGTGTTTTTTTGTATTTGTGGTGAAATCATATAAGCCGTATAAGCTATTTGATCATGAAATGGTTATATATTGTTAGAAAGGGTGTTTAAAATCTATCCTTTCAAGGCAATACTTGAGCCATAGTGAATGGATTGTTGGAAGGCGTGATTATATGTTTGAAGAGGATGGCATTGTTTTAATTTTGGAGCCTGCTGATGAGCGGAATCTGAGGAAATTTATTTTTACAGTACCGAAGTCAGTTTATGAAAAAAAAGAAATTTTATTACATTACGGAACACCTTTAGGCCAAGGATATACAGACATTATAGAAGATATTATTAGTGTACATATAGACATAGATATTATAACAGTAATAGGGCATGTGAGAGGATAAAGAGAAACTTTAATTAGTGAGAGAGTTATACGTACCTGGAAAACAGACGTACTGAAAAATAAGTATGTCTGTTTTTATATTTAAATGAAGATAGTTTCGAGGTACATGTTGAACAGGATAATAATGATTTTTCTAGAATGTATAAGAGGAAGATTAAAAAATAAGATATGATGTGATAAAGTGTATAAGAAGAAAATAAAGTGTTTATAAATGAATAAAAGTATGGAAATTATTTAGGAGGTAAAAATGAGGTTTACAAAAACAATGTTACTTTCAATTGTAGTTTCAATTGGTTTGATGGGATGTTCGCTAGTAGAGGAAGGGAAGAACTCCATAGATTACGCTCAAAAAGCGACAGACTATGTAAATGAAATAAGTGCATTTGCAAATGAAGCGCCAGCATTAGCTGAAAAGGCTGTTAAGGATGGGGAAGCCCGGAAAGAACTAGAAACGAAACTTACTGAAATCAAACAAGATATACCAGCTTTTAATGAATTAACACCACCAGATGTAGCGAAGGATCTTCACCAGCAAATCGTCGGTTATAATGAAAAGTTAAATACATTAATTGATACATCTATGACAAAGATAGAGGAAGGAAAAATGAATGTAGAGCAGTTTAAAAACTCTGAGCTTATGCAGACGATAGAACAAGTTGGTGATTTGAAAGATAAGGTTCAAAATTTAGGGCAATAACAAAAAGATCCGTTTATCATAAACGGATCTTTTTGTTATTGAATACAATAGATGATTACACCAATGACAATAATAATGTTGCCAATGATTTTTCGTTTCGTGATTTTCTCCCCTAGGAAGTACCAACTGAAAATTAAAATGATGATATAACTTAATGATTCTAATGCAGATGCTTGCTTTAATGCCAAGCCCTTTAAGGCGATCACATTTAATCCGGCATTAATTACAAATAAAAAGTAGCCGATGATAACATAAGGATTCACATATTCTTTTATTCTAGAATCGTATTGTTGTAAAGTAGCCTTTTTTAATAATATTTGTGAGTAATTGGCTAAAATTATCCCAAATATCAATAATAACATATAACTATTCATCTTTTGTCACCACCACAATTCCGACGATAATAATAGCTGCGCCAAGTATGTGATTCCACTGTATCGTATCTCCAAATAGGAATACTGACCAAAGCATTGACCACAGTATTATAATTCCACGGTGTGAATATGCTCTAGAAATTTCAAAGTTCTTAATGACTTGTTGCCATAGAATTGCATATCCGAATAAAAGTACAACAAGTCCGAAGTAAGCAATAAAAAATGAAATTGATGCAATAGGGAATTGAGATGCCCATTTCATGTAAACCATAATGATAGAATATATCAAGAAGGCCACATGTAAAAATACATAGTTTTTAATAGTTGGTTTCATATATTCACTCTCTTTTACATTTATATACACGCGTGTAAACTCGCTGTATATAATCAATAGATTCTTATTATATAGAAGGCATATTGAAATGATTTTTGTTTATTCCTTCACATTCCAAAATATATAGTATCATGTCTTCTAATGTAAAACAATAGGAGGCAATGCGTAGCTTTAGAGCTGAAAATAATAGAGCTAGTAGAGTTAGATTTTCCACTGTTCTATAATTTGTATCGTTTTATTTGTTGCATCCATCTCTATTTGAATACCTATTGGCAAAGTAATCATTGGATGAGTATGACAACAGTCAAAATCGGCTAGAAAAGGAAGTTTTTGATTTTGTAATACTTCTAATAATATTTCGTAAGGTTTTCTATTTGTACCACAATCATCAAATTGCTCATGTTTTCCAAGGATGATACCTGAAACTTTATCAAAAACGCCGTTAATTTTAAGTAATGAAAAACTTCTTTCGATAGTAGCTGCATCTTTTGAGCTATCTTCAATAAAGAGAATGTCACCATCTTGAATAAGTGGCATATAGGGGCTACCCCAAATACCTTGTATAGTATTTAAATTCCCACCAATAATACGTCCAGTAGCTTTCCCACCAATTACTGAAATCCAATTGTTCGGTCGAAGATCTTTTTCTTTCGTTTTTTCTTCCCAATTAATAAATTCATCTGACCAAAATAATGGCTGGTTTATGTTGTAAGGAAGGTGTTGATCAGTTAATAAAGTATCCGCAAAATATTTGTACGTGCAATCTACGAAAGGCTCAAATTCACCAAAAGAAGGAACAAGTGCTGGACCATAAAATGTAGGAATTCCTGTTTTTGCATAAATTCCTAGTAATAATGCTGTTGTGTCTGAATAGCCAATCATTAATTTAGGATTCTTTTGAAAAGTCTCATAATCAATATAAGGTAGTAATGAATTTGAATTCAGTCCCCCAATTGTCGACATGATACAAGAGACGTTAGGGTTTCTAATCAAGTCATTTAATTCATCAGCACGTTCTTTAATGCTCCCGGAGCGATAATAATCATATTGACCTGTTAGTGAACCTTCTAATATATGAAAACCTTTCTGTTCTAAGTATAATTTTGCTCGCTCAAATCTCTTTGGAGAAGTATAGGTTACTGGTGAAGAGGGAGAGTAGATGCCAATTGTATCGCCATATTTCAATGCTTTTGGAAGTATCATTTGTATAAATCCTTTCTATTATATAGTGTTTTTGTGGTTCGATGTTATTGAATATTCTTATATTTTGTTGTTTTTAGTGTAACACATATGAAAAAGAGAACGAGGTTGAAATTATAATTGCTGTAGATGAATAAATATACTTTTTACCTTGACGATATAAAGTAATTGTTGTTATGGTTAAACATGAGTGTATAAAAGGTTGCTAAAGGAGTTTTAGAATGAAGCGGTTAAAATGGGGAAGATTAACAATCCTATTAGTAGTAATTCTGGGTATATGTTGGTTCTTCTTCCAAGGAGTTCAAAAGAGTGAAATAAATGTAGATACTCAGCCTTTACAAGTGGCAGAGCTACCTAAAACAGGGCTATCTGAAAAAGTAGTTCCACCAAAATATATACCACCAGAAATTGATGCAAAAGCAGCTATTATTATCGATGCGAGTAATGGAGAAGTTATTTATCAAAATAATGAAAATGAAGCTGTTGCCCCTGCTAGTATGTCAAAAATGATGACAGCATATCTCGTTTTAGAGAGTATACATAATGGGAAAGTCCACTGGGAAGATCCAGTGAAAATAAGTGAAAAGTCGGCACAAACAGAGGGTGCAAAAATCCCGATGCAAGCAAATGATACATTAACTGTTAAGGACTTATATCATGCGTTAATGATTGAATCAGCTAATAATTCGGCTGTCGCTTTAGCGGAACATGTAGCTAAGACAGAAAAAAACTTCGTTCAACTTATGAATGAAAAAGCAAAGCAGTTAGAAATGTCAGATAAAGCTAAATTCGCAAATGCTTCCGGATTGCAGGAGCCCGACGGAAGTGAAACAAAAATGACAGCAGCTGACGTAGCGAAATTAGCGTATCATCTTATAAAAGACTATCCAGAGATATTAGAAGTGACTCACTTACGTCAAAGTCAGTTAGCATTTAATAATATTAATGTTACAAACACAAATGAGATGTTAAACAAAAATAATAAAGCTTTATATATAGAAGGAATAGACGGATTAAAAACAGGATTTACAGATAGCGCAGGGTATTGTTTTACAGGTACTGCAAAACAAGGCGATAATCGTATTATTACAGTTGTTATGGGGACAAAAAGTAAAACAAAACGTTTTACAGAAACAAATAAATTAATGTCCTATGCATTTCAATTACTTAATTAGGTGAAGAAAGAAGTAAATGAGATTGTTATAAAAATAAGACAGACAGTTTATTGAACCTTGATTTTGGTGACGATAAACTGTTTTTTTTCTTTGACGTATAGGAAGTAAAAACTTAAGTGATATCATTTGAGTTTGTTTTTGTTTGTTGATATTATTAAGTTAAGAACTTATTAATAATAAGTTCTTAACTTAATAATAAGTTCAAGGGGCATTATATGCTTCGTACATATGATACTGCCTCAAATGAAAAATTGGAGGGAATTGTAATGGCAAAAGATTTTTACTCAGCAATTGAAGACAGAAGATCTATTTACGCGATTAGTAAAGAGCAAGTAGTTTCTGATGAAAGAATTCAAGAAGTGATTTATCATGCTGTGAAACATACACCTTCGGCTTTTAATTCTCAAAGTGCAAGAGTTGTTGTATTACTAGGTGAACAACACGACAAATTATGGAATGTTACGAAAGAAACGTTACGAAAAATTGTGCCAGAAAATAATTTTGCACCTACTGAAGAGAAAATGAATGCATTTAAAAGTGGCTATGGGACAGTTTTGTATTTTGAAGATAGTAAAGTAGTAGAAAGTTTGCAAGAGAACTTTGCACTATATAAAGATAATTTTCCTACATGGTCTCAGCAATCTTCTGGAATGTTGCAATTTGCGATTTGGACAGCATTAGAGATTGAAGGTTTTGGTGCTACATTGCAGCATTATAATCCGTTGATTGATGAAGAAGTAAGGAAAGAATGGGATGTACCTGAAAACTGGAAGTTAACTGCGCAAATGCCATTTGGTAAACCGGTAGTTTCGGCAGGAGATAAAGAATATCAGCCATTAGAAACTCGTGTGAAAATTTACAAATAAAATAAAAAATAAAAGGTGAACAGAGATATAATCTGTTCACCTTTTATAAGTAGTAAGGATTTTTTTTGTAGGAATTTTTCATCTGATTTTTTAATTTGTTTTTACGTGTTTCAATAGTTGATACTTTTTGTAATGTTATAATTGAAACGAATTGAAAAAAAGCATAGTACAGTTCTATATTTTTATTTATAGGATCATCTATTATGTTTTTCATAAATATATCTCCTTTTTTCATCTCACTATTTGCGGGCAGTAAGGCTTCCATATCAAAATTCAATGATACGTATAGAATACCGACCTGTAAAAGTTCGATTGGTTTCAGTGTGGGGTGAATAAAATTTGTATGGATTAAAATCCTACTTTATATATGATAATATAAATATCCTGAAAATTCCATGGATAGTGAAAAATAGATAGTGGAATGTGTATTTTCGTCAAATTAGAACAGGATTTTTGGGGTTAAATCTTACAAATCGTCAAATCTTTTAAAAACGATGGATATATCAAAAAAAGTTTTTTGAAAATATTATACTATTGATAAAAAAGCATTTTTTGTCATGATAAGAGTATGCTTCATGGAAGGGACTTTACTAGAAAATACATTCTTTTCATTGTATTAGATTAATAGAATTTTTTAAAGTGGATAGCAAAAGAAAAATATATATTAAGATAATGAATGGAATGTCGAATTTTCAATGAAATACATAAGAAATTTGAAAAAAGCATTGCAAAAACACACTGTTTAATGATAAAGTTCACATGAAGTTCACACTAAATTCACTTCAATCGTTTAAAATAAATGATGTGTGAAAAATAAAACTCTTGCTAAAAAATGGAACTGGATGAATATTTTACTTTGATAATATTGTAAAGTACTAAGTTTATAGTTTTCTCAAGAGGATAGTAGGGAAAGGAAGTAAAGACAACTTATGAAAAAAGTAATCGCAGGTTTAGCAGCAGCATCTGTAGTAGGTGTAGCAGTTCCTGGAATGGATTCTGCTCATGCACAAGTTTCAAATGATGCGCTAAAAGAAATTAATGGACAAACTCAAACTCAAACGACTGTAACTGAAACAAAAACGGTAGAAACAACTTCTGAATTAAAATACACAGTAACAGCTGATGTATTAAATGTACGTTCAGGTGCTGGTACAGGACATGACGTTATTTCTAAAGTGAAATCAGGTCAAGTACTTCAAGTAATTGGACAAGAAAATGGTTGGTTCAAAGTTAGTGTAAACGGTCAAACAGGTTATGTAAGTGGGGACTTCGTAACAACTGGTGGCAACAAAGGAACTACTACTACTGTTCAGCAAGGAACAGGCACTTACACAGTAAACGTTTCTTCATTAAACGTACGTACAGGCCCAAGTGCATCTCATACTGTTTTAGGTTCTGTAAATAAAGGAAAAACAGTTCAAGTTGTAGGTGAAGTTCAAGATTGGTTTAAAATTAACTTCAATGGTGGAACTGGATACGTAAGCAAAGACTTCGTAACAAAAGGTGGTTCAGCTGTGTCTAACGAAACTCAGCAACCAACTACAAACAACAACAATACTACTACAGTTCAAACTGGTGGATCATATGTTGTTAACACAGGTGCTTTAAAAGTACGTACAGGTCCAGCTACATATAACCCTGTAATTGGTGGGGTAACAAATGGTACAGTATTAAACGTTACTGGCGCTGAAAATGGTTGGTATAAAATTAACCATAATGGCCGCACTGGTTACGTAAGTGCAGACTTTGTTAAGTTTGTAAAAGGCGGAGTGAACAATGTAGTTACTGGTGGTAACCAAGGTACGAACCAAGGTACGAACCAAGGTACGAACCAAGTACAAAAACCAACAGCACCAACAGGTGGAGATACATCTTCAATCGCTGGATTCGCTAGATCTTTAAATGGTTCACCATACAGAACTGCTGGTACAACACCTGCTGGTTTTGACTGCAGTGGATTCATTCACTACGTATTAAATCAAACTGGTCATAAAGGCGCTCGTCAAACAGTTGCTGGATACTGGAGCTCTAAAACAAAGACTAACAGTCCACAACCAGGTGATTTAGTATACTTCCAAAATACTTATAAATCAGGTCCTTCTCACATGGGCGTTTACTTAGGTAATGGACAGTTCATCAGTGCAGAAACTGACGCAACTGGCGTACGCATTAGCTCTGTAAGCAACTCTTACTGGAGTAAGCACCTATTAGGTTACACAAAAGCATACTAAGAAAAAGTATTTTATATACTTTTCGTATAGAGAAAAGGCTTTCCAGGGAAACTTGGGAAGCCTTTTTCATAGTTGGATAAACTAACAGTATAGTAGTATTTATCCTGCTATTTGCGGGATAATAATCAGCGGGGGATGGACAAATCCCCGCTGATTAAAGTTTCACTTTATGTCAATTTTCCATGCAAAAACTTAGCATATAAATCATGAAAATAGTTTGGACGGAATAAGTTTGCTGCATGACCTGCTAATGGAATTTCTTTATATAAAACGTTCGGAAGAATGGACTTCAAATCAAAGAGACAAGATTTATAGAGATGATCATGTTCTCCCATCACCCATAATATAGGATGGGGAAGTGCTTTTAATTTAGATTTTAAGTCGAATTCTAAGCGGTGTCGTAATGACTCAGCAATAATGGACGAGTGTAATTGTAATCCGAAACGGTAATAAATATTTCGTGAAATAACAGCGAATGGATTTGCCCTTAGTATTCCACTTGGAAAAATAGTACTAGCATACTGAGAAAGCCAAGATGAATATTCATCACCACGTTTTTCCCAAAAATTCTGAAAAACATTATATAAACGGGAAGGGTTATTATAATGTCCACCAATATGACAAATACTCAATACTTTTTCTGGATGCATTTGTGCAAATGTCGTAGAGATATAACAGCCATAGCTTAGAGCACAAATATGAGCCTTTTTAATTCCCTCTTTTTCATACAAGTTCAATAATTGATCTACGAGGCGCTGTATTGAAAAGTCGATAGCTTCTCCTTTATCGTCGCCGTGACCTAATAAATCATAAGTTATAATGTTGTAGGAGGCAGAAAATCGTTTATGCTCTTTTTTGAAGGCGCGGCGATTTCCAACTAATCCATGAATAAAAATGATTGTTTCCTTTTCGGAATGTTTATTTGTTTGCAAAAAGGATACTCCTTTCAATGCTGGAGATTTATATAGTGTTTTAAATTAGCTAATTGATAAAATTAGTTATATATTTTCTATGCGTAGTCTATAATTTACATAGAATAATAATAAGTACCAGGTAATAATATCAGATATTTATACTTGTTGTAAAGATGAGTTTATATGTATATTTTGTAAAATTAGAAAAAAGTGTGTTTACATTCAGTTTACATTTATAGCGTATTCTAGTTTTAGAAAGAATAGTTTTGTTTATAACGAGGAGATGAACGACAATGGAAGTTAGGAATACAGAAAAGAAAAAAGGGAATTGGAGGCAGTTTTTACGTCTCATTCAAGATACAAATCCACCGAAAGGCATTCTTATTTTTGCATTAATAATGAGCTTACTTTCTACTGGAGCGAGTTTGTTTATTCCAATGCTGACAAAAGGTTTAGTTGATAATTTTTCACTTTCTTCAATTAGTACGGGACAAATTGTTGGATTAATTGCATTCTTTATTATTCAAACAATTGCTGCAGGATTGTCAATTTATTTACTGAATTATATTGGACAAAAAATTGTAGCTGGACTTAGAGAACGATTGTGGAAAAAGGTACTTATTTTACCAGTGTCTTATTATGATCAAAACAGAACGGGAGATACAATTAGTCGTATGACAAATGATACAGGTGTTGTTAAAACATTAATTTCTGAGCATTTGTCAAACTTATTAACAGGCGGTATCTCAATTATTGGGTCATTAATTGTATTATTTGTTTTAGACTGGAAAATGACAATTTTACTTTTAACGGTTATTCCATTATCGGTATTAATTTTAGTTCCACTTGGACGGAAAATGTATAAGATTTCAAAAGCACTTCAAGATGAAACGGCTTCTTTTACTAGTGTATTAACACAAGTACTATCAGAAATTCGTTTAGTAAAATCTTCAAATACGGAAAAAAAAGAATATGAAACAGGTAATACAGGTATCCAAAAATTATTGCAATTTGGTTTGAAAGAAGGAAAAGTGCAAGCATTAATTTCACCTGTTATGTCGTTTGTTTTAATGGCATTGCTTGTTATTATCGTAGGGTATGGTGGAATGCGAGTTTCTAGTGGTGCATTAACAACAGGTGAACTTGTAGCATTTATTTTGTATTTAGTTCAAATTATTATGCCGATGAGTCAGTTATCTATGTTCTTTACTCAGTTTCAAAAAGCAATTGGTGCAACCGAAAGAATTAATACGATTTTAGAATATGAAGTAGAAGATCATGAAACAGGTATGAATGTTACAAATGCGAAGCAGTCGATCGTTATTGAAAATGTACATTTTGAGTATAACGAAGAAGAGAAAGTGTTGGAAAATATCGATTTCACGATTGAATCTGGAAAAGTAACGGCGATTGTAGGACCAAGTGGTAGCGGAAAAACAACTTTATTCTCGCTGTTAGAACGTTTTTATGAGCCAACTAGTGGTTTCATAAAATTAGGGAAAGAACCAATTACAGCATATTCATTACAATCATGGCGACGTCAAATTGGTTATGTTTCACAAGATAGTCCGTTAATTGATGGAACGATTCGTGATAATATTTGTTACGGTGTTGAGGGTGAAGTGACGGATGAAGAAATTGAAAAAGTAGCAGCGATGGCGTATGTTGATGCGTTTATTCATGATTTACCAAGTGGATACGCAACAGAAGTTGGAGAGCGTGGTGTGAAGCTTTCTGGAGGGCAAAGACAACGAATTGCGATTGCTCGAGCGTTACTACGAAATCCGCAAATCCTTATGTTAGATGAAGCGACTTCAAGTCTTGATAGTAAATCGGAATCGGTTGTTCAGAAGGCGTTAAATAACTTAATGAAAGGTAGAACAACTTTAGTTATTGCGCATAGACTTTCTACTGTTGTAGATGCAGATAAAATTATCTTTATTGAAAAAGGGAATCTTACAGGAAGTGGCTCACATGATGAGTTATTACGGACACATGACATGTACCGTGAATTTGCAATGCAACAATTGAAAATTAAAGAAGGAGCATTATAGAATGAAAACAATCAGTGAAGGGGCACTTCACTGATTGTTGATTTTAGAGTGCCAAAAAGTATGTTAAGCAGAAAGGATATGATTCCTTGATACCCAAAATTTTAATTGTAGATGATGATCCGCACATTAGAGAACTTGTCTCTGTATTTTTGGAACGAGAAGGTTTTCAAACATATGAGGCCGTTGATGGATTAGATGCTCTTCGAAAAATAGAAGAAGTGAAAGTCGATATGGCGATTCTTGATATTATGATGCCAAATATGGATGGGTTTGATTTATGTTATGAATTAAGAAAATACTATGATATCCCAATTCTTATGCTGACTGCTAAAGGTGAAACATCTCAAAAAGTAAAAGGATTTCACCTCGGAACAGATGATTATCTTGTAAAACCATTTGATCCTTTAGAATTAGTTGTGAGAGTGAAGGCATTATTGAAACGTTACCAAATTACAGTATCGCAATCTATTCAAGTTGGGAATGTACTGTTAAATCGTAAAACATTTGAAGTTAACGCCGGAGAACAAACGGTGACGCTGCCGCTAAAAGAATTTGAGTTGCTCTTTACATTAGGATCTAAAGCGGGAAGAACTTGTTCAAGAGAGCAATTAATAGAAGACGTATGGGGATATGATTTTGAAGGGAATGAACGCACGCTAGACGTTCATATTAATCGGTTGCGTGAAAAGTTTCAAGAAGAGCTATCGAAGTTTAGTATAAGGACGATAAGGGGCTTAGGGTATCGCTTAGAGGTAAGTAAATGAGAAAAAGAGAAAGAATGAGTAAGATGAAGATGTTAAAAGTAATAGGGGCGATAGTAGCGCTCTTTGCTTTTCTTACTATAATTTGGTCGATAGCCTTTTTTGTATCGTCTAGTCTAATGAAAGCTTTTGAAATAAACGTATCGCCTTTTATTAGTTTTCTAATTAGTGATATGGTCGGCTTTGTTTTTATCGTTCTTATTTGGACATTAATCGGGATTTTAATGAGACCGAAGCGAGAGGCGATGATTTGGACGATCATTGAACCGATACAAAAAATTGCAAAAGGGGACTTCTCTGTAAAAATACGGAATGAAGAAAAGTATGATGGCGAAATTGGTGTGCTTGTAAAAAGTATTAACGATATGACGGATGAACTTAATGCAATGGAGAAAATGAGACAAGAATTTGTATCGAATGTTTCTCATGAAATACAGTCGCCATTAACATCTATTAAGGGATTTGCTCGAGCGCTACAAGATGATAATCTACCAGTTGAAAAAAGAAAACATTATCTTACTATTATTGAAACTGAAACAACGCGATTATCTAAATTGAGTCAAAATTTATTGAAGCTAACACTTTTAGAGTCAGAGGAGTATTCACCAGAAAGAGCCACTTATCGATTAGATCAACAGTTGAAACAAATTGTGTTAAATAGTGAGCCTCTTTGGGATGAAAAAGGACTTGAGTTAGATCTCGATATGGATAAAGTGTGTGTTACTGCAGACAAAGAAAGTATGAGCCAAGTATGGATTAATTTAATTCATAACAGTATTAAATTCACACCAAATGGTGGCACGATTACAATTCATTTAAAAGAACATAAGGAATTCTTGGAAGTAAGTATTCATGATACGGGAATTGGTATATCCGAAGAACAGAAACAACATATTTTTGAACGTTTTTATAAAGCGGATTCTTCACGAAACCGTGCTTATGGAGGAAGTGGATTAGGTCTAGCAATTGTAAAAAAAGTACTCGACCTTCATCAAGGAAAAATAAAAGTTGAGAGTGTAGAAGGAAATGGTACAGAATTTATTGTGCGTATTCCAAATCATGAAGAAAAATAGTGTTAGAAGGAGGCCTTCTAACACTATTTTTCTTTAAAAATGCATTTACCATTACTATAGTTACCTATAAGTAACCTACGCACATAAAAGTGCATCATTGCCTTTTTACATAAACATAGATACACTTTTAATATAATAAACAACTGAGAAGATTAAGGAGTGTTACACTTGGCAGAATTATTACAAGGAAAAAATGCTTTAATTACAGGAGCAGGTAGAGGGATTGGTCGCGCTGTAGCGATCGCATTAGCGAAAGAAGGCGTAAATGTTGGTCTTTTAGCTCGTTCAGAAGAAAACTTAAAAGCAGTTGCGAAAGAAGTAGAAGCAGAAGGCGTAAAAGCTGTTATTGCGACTGCTGACGTATCTTCATATGAAGAGGTAACTACTGCAATTGAAACATTAAAAAACGGTTTAGGATCTATCGATATTTTAATTAATAACGCTGGTATTTCTAAATTCGGTAAGTTTTTAGAATTAGACGTTGCTGATTGGGAAAAAATCATTCAAGTAAACTTAATGGGTGTATACTATGCAACTCGTGCAGCTTTACCAAGTATGATTGAACAACAATCTGGTGATATTATTAATATTTCATCTACAGCAGGACAAAAAGGTGCACCTGTAACAAGTGCATATAGTGCTTCTAAATTTGGTGTTCTTGGCTTAACAGAATCATTAGCAATGGAAGTTCGTAAACATAATATCCGTGTAACAGCTTTAACTCCAAGTACAGTAGCAACTGACATGGCTGTAGACTTAGGATTAACTGATGGAAACCCTGATAAAGTAATGCAAGCGGAAGATATTGCAGAGTTTATCGTAGCGCAGCTGAAATTAAATAAACGTACATTTATTAAATCAGCAGGACTTTGGTCTACTAATCCGTAAGGGCTGAATTTATAAACAAAAGAAGGGATATCTATTCTGTAATGGAGTGGGTGTCCCTTCTTTCTTTTTGTTTATAGGACAGAATTTTTGGTATAATCAAATATAAATGGTAGAAAAGCATTGGAAAATTGAAGGAGATGGTATTTACATGAGTACGATTGAGAAATGGACGGCTGTTGATCAATATATGAGTGATGTATTAATACCAAAAGATTCTACATTAGAAGAAGTTCTTCAAGCAAATGCTTCAGCTAATTTGCCGGCACATGATGTATCGCCAACTCAAGGGAAGTTTTTACAACTATTAGTACAAATCCAAGGAGCTCGTAACATTTTAGAAATTGGCACTCTAGGCGGATATAGTACAATATGGCTTGCAAGAGCATTGCCATCTGGAGGGCGAATTGTTACATTAGAAGCAAGTGAAAAGCATGCTGAAATTGCACGGAGCAATATTGAGCGTGCCAATTTGAATGATAGAATTGAAATACGATTAGGATTAGCGTTAGATTCTTTAAAACAAATAGAAAATGAGAAGTATGAACCATTTGATTTTATTTTCATAGATGCGGATAAACAAAATAACCCTGCTTATTTTGAATGGGCACTGAAACTATCACGCCCTGGTACTGTAATTATTGGGGATAACGTAGTACGTGAAGGAGAAGTTATTGACAATACTAGCAGCGATCCTCGTGTACAAGGGATACGTCGTTTCTATGAGATAATAGCTGCTGAGCCACGTGTAAGTGCTACAGCGCTTCAAACTGTCGGAAGTAAAGGATACGATGGATTTGTAATGGCAGTCGTTAAAGAATGATGTAAGGAGATAAGTGGAATGAAAAAGATGTTTGAACAATTATAACGTGTATCGTGTACAACGCAGTTAGCTCGTGGCCCTCCGATATACATAACGCTATATGTTATATTAAAAAATTGGAGGTTGTGAGTAGATGAGAACGGAAAAAGAAATGCTAGACTTAATTATAAATACAGCAAAAGAGGATGAAAGAATTCGAGCTGTCATCATGAATGGGTCACGTGTGAATCCAAATGTGAAAAAAGATTGTTTTCAAGACTATGATATTATTTATGTTGTAAAAGATATACAATCTTTTACGTGTAATCATAGTTGGATTAATAGATTTGGAGAAATAATGATTGTGCAAATGCCGGAAGAAATGTCGTTAGTTCCAGCGGATGAAGACGGGAAATTTCCGTATTTAATGCAGTTTATGGATGGAAACCGGATTGATTTAATGCTAGTTCCAGTGGATTTAATAAATAAATTTATTGGACAGGATAGTTTAAGTAAATTGCTACTTGATAAAGATAATTGTATTGGCGAGTTTGCACCAGCAAACGATAATGATTACACGATAAAAAAGCCTACAGAAAAAGAGTTTTTGGATTGCTGTAATGAATTTTGGTGGTGCAGTACAAATGTAGGAAAAGGATTGTGGCGCGAGGAACTTTCTTATGCGAAAGGGATGCTTGAAGGCCCTGTACGAGATATGTTGGTTGTAATGCTAGAGTGGCATATCGGTATGAAAACAGAGTTTACAGTTAATGCTGGGAAGTTTGGAAAGTATTTCGAACAATATGTTGAAAAAGATGTCTGGGAGCAGTTTAAAAGGACATTTTCAAATGCAGAATATGAAAACATTTGGGATTCATTTTTCGTAATGGGTGATTTATTTAGGAAAGTTGCGAACGAAATTGCTAACACTTATGAATATCAATATCCGCAAGATGCCGATGACAAAGTGTCGAGTTATTTAAAGCATGTAAGAAAATTACCGAAAGATAGTAAAGTAATTTATTAAGTATATAAATCAATAAGACTGTCCTAATTACGGACAGTCTTATTTTTGTTCATGAATAAGAATTTCTCTAACAAAGTGCAGCTGAATCACATATGAAATTTTAGGGAGGTTTTTATCATGTATTATTTTTATTCACCAGAAATGTTCGTTCCATTTCCTTTGGGGCTAGAACGCAATATTTCGTATGCTTATATGCCATATCATTCATTTTATTATGGAGACTATGTAAATGCGATGCCATACGCATTACATGTTCCTCAAAATTATGAAGCCGAAATGAAAGAAGAGGATCGAGGGTCATGGACACCATTTTCGTGGGCCGAAAAATATGCGTATGCATTTTCAGGACCATACAATAAAGCAGAAGTGGCTCTTACATTTGATGATGGACCAGATTTAGTATTTACGCCAAAAATTTTAGATAAGTTAAAACAACATAATGTAAAAGCTACTTTTTTCCTGCTTGGTGAAAATGCAGAAAGGTATCCAAATGTAGTAAAGCGTATCGCTAATGAAGGGCATGTAATTGGTAATCATACGTATAGTCATCCGAATTTAGCGAAAGTAAATGAGGCTGAGTACCATAATCAAATTATAAAAACGGAAGAAATATTAAATCGTTTAGCTGGTTATGCACCGAAGTTTATACGTCCGCCGTACGGTGAAATACTTGAAAATCAATTGAAGTGGGCGACAGAACAAAATTTTATGATTGTACAGTGGAGTGTTGATACGGTTGATTGGAAAGGTGTAAGTGCTGATACAATTACAAATAATGTGTTAGGGAATTCATTTCCAGGTAGTGTTATACTTCAACATTCAACTCCAGGTGGACATTTACAAGGATCAGTAGAGGCGCTAGACAAAATCATTCCACAGTTAAAAACGAAAGGAGCACGTTTTGTAACACTTCCAAGTATGTTCCAGACATCGAAAGAAAGGAAATAAATGCGTTATCAATTGGGAAATACAGGGTTTTATCGTATAATGAAAGTGTAAGTTAGGAGGTGGATATGATTGATGTATGCACTAGTAAACATAGGAATAAGCATATTGATTGGTATTATATTTATACTTGCCGCACTTATTCTTCAAAAAAATCCACCAACGGATATTAACGCAGCATACGGTTACCGTACGAAACGATCAATGAAAAATAAGGAATTATGGGATGCGGGTAACAAGTATAGTGCAGAAGTGATGAATCAAAATGGATTTATTATGATGTTAATTGGAAGTGTTATTAGTATATTGTTTAGATATCCCCATACAACAGCAGTGATTATGGCTGTCATGCTATTGTTAATTATACGTTTAATCATACGAGTGGAGAAAAGCTTAAAGAAACTTGAGAAATAATGGAAAAAATATGACTCCCGAGTATTATTAGCTGGGAGTCATATTTTATTTACAAACTATTATTTTTTAGCAATTCTTTGCCTTGTTCTACAACAAATTCATAGTATTCAAGATCATACGGATAAATATCTTCAAATGCTATTGTTATCGGTTTACTGTTTAGAGCAGAAATAGTCGTTATAGATGAAATATCCCTTTTTAATAGTTGTAGAAAAGAAGTTGCATGTACTTTCATCACATCGTCTACTTCTTCACCTGGTGCAAATGGAAGTGGCTTTATTACATTGTGAAAATACATATGACAAAACTCACGATCAGTAAGGTTTGAAATTTCATAATTTATTTTATAGATTCCTTTGTATGTTAAATCAGCCGTTTGGAAGGAAAGACCCAATTCTTCCTCAATTTCACGTAGACCGCCAATTTGTACATCTTCATCATGCATAATATGTCCGGCGGATGTAATATCCCATATACCTGGAGCTTCTTTTTTATTTTTAGAGCGTAATTGGAAATATAAGAACATATCCTCAGCATCTTTTTCTACAAACCAGCAATGAAATGTTTCGTGCCAATCACCGTCACGATGCACGTCATCACGTAATTTCTTTCCAAGTGTATTTCTTTCAGGATCAAATATTGTTAACCACTCTGTCATTTTAATTCCCCTTTCTGCAAATTTTATTATACAATATTTGTATTGAATTTTGGGAAAATAAAGAAAAAGGAGTGATTATTAGTGAAGATAGAGAGTAAGAAAATAAAATCAATAATTTCAACTGAGGAAGAATTACGACAAATATTAGGGCAACCAAGTGAGCGAGCTTTGAAAAAAGTTATTTCATCACTAGATCACCATTGCGTAGATTTTCTGTCTAAATCTCCTTTTCTAGTATTATCTACTGCAAATAAATTAGGAGAGTGTGATGCTTCGCCGAGAGGAGACGCACCTGGATTTGTATATGTATTAAATAATAATAAAATTATCATTCCAGAAAGGCCGGGCAATCGTCGTATAGATTCAATTTTAAATATTATTTCAAATCCAAATGTAGGGTTAATCTTTTTTATTCCTGGTCTTGGGGAAACACTCCGAATAAACGGTACAGCATATATTACAAACGATGAAGAAATTTTGAAAGAAATGCAGGCGAATGGACGTAATCCGTTACTTGGAATTGTTGTTGAGATAGAGGAGTGCTATATCCATTGTGCAAAAGCTTTTATACGTTCAAAAATGTGGGATCCAGAATCGTGGTTAAATAAAAAAGAGCTACCTTCAGCAGCGAAGATGTTATTAGAGCATGCGAAAGTGAATGCTTCAGAAGAGGATGTTGCGCGTTCTTTAGAAGAAAGTTATACGAAAAGATTGTATTAAAAATATTTTATAAATATAGTTTTAGGAAGTAGGAGGCTTCTCGTTTTAGAATGAATTATTTATATATGAACTGCTGATTTACAAGTTAGAAATTTAAAATATAGGTAATAAGAGAAGTCTTTGTAAAATGTTATTGTGAAATATAATAAAAAAGTATCTTTAAAATAGTGAGTGAAAATAGGCTTGCTTTTTAAAATTTTCATAACTATAATAAATTAACAAATAGACATGAACGAAAAAGTAACGATAAGGACATGAGATGATTTTTACGGTTTACAGAGAGGGAAGCCAAGGCTGTGAGTTTCCTAACACGAAAAATGATCTTACCACCTTTGAACTTCAATAGTGAACGAGTAATCTAGTAATTATTGACGGTATCAGCCGTTATCTGAGCTTGAGCAATCTAGAAGAAAGTAAGTCTAGGTTGGAACAAGGGTGGAACCACGAAAACACATTCGTCCCTTTCCTAGGGATGAGTGTGTTTTTTTATAGTTTTTAAGATTGAAAATTTAAAATAATTTAAAAATAGTATTGATTTTGTTTTTTATGCGAGTATAATGAGTTAACAAATAAACATGAGCGAAAATGTAACGATAAGGACATGAGAACATTTTTACGGTTTACAGAGAGGGAAGCCAAAGGCTGTGAGCTTCCTAACACGAGAAATGATCTTACCACCTTTGAACTTCAATAGTGAACGAGTAATCTAGTAATTATTGACGGTATCAGCCGTTATCTGAACTTGAGCAATCTAGAAGAAAGTAAGTCTAGGTTGGAACAAGGGTGGAACCACGAAAACACATTCGTCCCTTTCCTAGGGATGAGTGTGTTTTTTTTATCCCGCATTAACGGTCAGTAAGACTCCCATCTCAAAATTTGGCGGATGCGAGGGAGTAAGACGGGAGATCAACTGTCCGTAAAAGCCCGATTGGTTCAGCTAATAATCAGTGAGGAATGGACAAAATCCCCACTGATTAAAGTTTCACTTTATTACTTTGAAAGGAGGTGCGGTAACATGAAACGATTAGTACGTACGGAAATAACCATCACCTGCATGAAAAAATGGCAGAGCAAGGTGATTGATAGAGATAAAAAATAAAATTTTAGGAGGAGATTAGAAGATGAATAACGTTATTAATGTTGGGGTATTAGGGTTAGGTACTGTCGGAAGTGGTGTTGTCCATATTTTGAAAGAACATTATAAAAAAATTGCACTTGATACAGGGTATGAAGTGAAGGTAAAGACAGTCGTTGTACGTGATTTGGAAAAGGAACGTGATGTTTGCATTGATGGAATCGTAGTAACAAGTAATGTCGATGAAGTTCTAAATGATTCAAATATTGATATTGTAGTAGAGGTAATGGGCGGAATTGAAGAAGCGAAAGAGCATATTGTTAAGGCTTTACAAAGTAAGAAACATGTCGTAACAGCAAATAAAGATTTAATGGCTGTATATGGTGCGGAGCTTCTGCAACTGGCAAATAAAAATGAATGTGACCTATGTTACGAAGCGAGTGTAGCCGGTGGGATTCCAATATTAAGAGGATTATCAGACGGGCTAGCTTCAGATCAAATTGAAAAAATAATGGGAATCGTAAATGGAACAACAAATTATATGTTAACAAAGATGAGTCAAAATGGATGGTCGTATGAAGAGGCTTTACAGGAAGCGCAAAAATTAGGGTTTGCAGAATCAGATCCGACAGCGGATGTAGATGGACTAGACGCTGCGAGAAAGGTAGCAATTCTTGCAAACTTAGGTTTTTCGATGAATGTTTCTTTAGATGATGTTCAAGTTAGAGGTATTCGAAAGGTTGAAAAAGAAGATTTAGAGATGGCCGAAAAATTAGGATTTACAATGAAATTAATTGGTAAAGCTGAAAAACAAGGATCATCCATTCACTTAAGTGTAGAACCGACTTTATTACCACGTCATCATCCGCTATCGAATGTGAATAATGAATTTAATGCGGTGTATGTTCACGGTCAAGCAGTAGGAGAAGTGATGTTTTACGGACCTGGAGCTGGGAAGTTACCAACTGGTTCTGCTGTAGTAAGTGATATTATTTCAATCGTTAAAAATATGAATCAAGTTCCGAAAAATAAAAGTGTGTTAAAAGAACCAGAACCGTACGAATTACAAGGAGATGAAGAAGTAGTTTCGAAATATTTCTTACGTATTTCATTACGAGATGAGCCTGGGATGTTGCAAAAAATAACAGAATGTTTCGTTAGTTATTCTGTAAGTTTAAAAGAGGTTATCCAATTACCTTTGAATCGTGAACTTGCAGAAGTCGTTGTTGTGACACATCACACTTCAAAATATCAATTCGAACGAGTTTTAGGAGCGATAGAAGCTGTCGCAAGTGAAATAAACAGCTACTACATTATTGAGGAGGAAAAACAATATGTATAAAGGACTATTAAAACAGTACGCTTCTTATTTACCGGTGAATGAAAACACACCTGATGTTAGCTTAATGGAAGGGAACACACCTCTTATTCCATTATTAAATATATCAAAACAATTAGGGATTCAGTTATACGGAAAATATGAAGGAGCGAATCCAACAGGTTCTTTTAAAGACCGTGGTATGGTAATGGCAGTTGCAAAGGCGAAAGAAGAAGGTTCAGAGGCTATCATTTGTGCATCTACAGGTAATACATCAGCATCAGCTGCCGCATACGCGGCACGCCTCGGAATGAAATGTATTATCGTAATCCCAGAAGGAAAGATTGCGCATGGGAAATTAGCGCAAGCGGTCGCCTATGGAGCTGAAATCATTTCAATAGAAGGGAATTTTGATGATGCACTTAAAGCTGTAAGACATATTGCTGCAGAAGAGCCGATTACATTAGTAAACTCAGTGAATCCGTACCGAATTGAAGGGCAAAAAACAGCAGCATTTGAAATTTGTGACCAGTTGCAAAGTGCACCAGATGTTCTAGCTATCCCTGTTGGGAATGCAGGGAATATTACAGCATATTGGAAGGGATTCTGTGAATACGAGAAAGAAAAAGGTTATAAGAAACCAAGAATTCACGGCTTTGAAGCGGAAGGAGCGGCGGCAATTGTAAAAGGACATGTAATTGAAGAACCTGAAACAATTGCAACAGCGATTCGCATCGGTAATCCAGCAAGTTGGTCGTATGCAGTAGAGGCAGCCGAACAGTCTCATGGTGAAATAGATATGGTGTCAGATGAGGAAATATTACATGCGTATAGATTATTAGCAAAAACGGAAGGGGTTTTCGCTGAGCCAGGATCAAATGCTTCATTAGCGGGCGTAATTAAACATGTTCAATCTGGAAAAATCAAAAAGGGAGAAACAGTTGTTGCAGTATTAACTGGAAACGGTTTGAAAGATCCTGATATTGCTATTTCTTCTAATAAATTAGACATTACAAGTGTTTCAAATGATATAGAGCAAATTAAAGATCATATTAAAGGGGTGATTATGTCGTGATACCATTGAGAGTACGTGTCCCTGCTAGTACAGCGAATGTCGGGCCTGGATTTGATTCTGTTGGAATAGCTTTGTCATTATATTTAGAAGTGAGTGTAAAGGGAGAAGCTGATAAGTGGCAAGTGATACATTCTTTTGACGATTCAATTCCAAAAGACGATAAAAATTTAATTGTTAGCACGGCATGTAAAGTATGTCCTTCTTTATCACCCCATATAATAGAAGTTACTAGTAATATTCCGCTGACAAGAGGGCTAGGAAGTAGCGCATCAGCGATTGTAGCAGGAATAGAGCTTGCGAATCAACTTGGAAATTTATATTTAACAACTGATCAAAAGGTTCAAATTGCTACAAATTTTGAGGGACATCCAGATAATGTTGCTGCTTCTATTTTAGGTGGAACTGTAATCGGAGCGCTGGATGGAAAGAATGTTTCGGTTGTAAGGATTGAAAGTAAGGAATTAGGCGTAATTTCTCTTATTCCAAATGAAGAGCTAAATACGGAGGAAAGTCGATCTGTATTACCAGAGATGTTTCCGTTTCATGAAGCGGTTAAGGCTAGTGCGATAAGTAACGTATTAGTAGCTGCATTATGTCAAAAGAAGTGGGAAGTTGTAGGTGAAATGATGGAACGAGATCATTTCCACGAGCCATATCGTTTAGAACTTGTACCGTTATTACCATCAATTCGTAAATGTGCAAAAGAATTCGGAGCATATGGCACAGCGCTTAGTGGTGCGGGACCATCCATTTTTATTTTAACTCCGTACGAGAAGCGTAAAGAAATAGCTGACCAATTAGCGAGAGTATTTGCAGCTATGAAAGTATGTGAGCTTGAAATTGATCATAAAGGGATTACTGTAAATAAGGAAGAACATATTGGATTATAAAGAAAGCTAGCATCGCTAGCTTTCTTTACGTTATGGAGAATCTATTTTAAAGGGGATTTTTCGGAATGAACATTAATTTTAGAGGTGATTATATGAGTTCAAAAGAGTCACCAGAAGAAAAAAGAGAACGCATGAGACAAGGTGAATTGAAAAATAATCCTACCGGTTCTTTGAATGATGGACTCAACAGGGCGGAATTAGGTAGCCCCGCTGATATGACAGGTGGTATGAATTGGAAAGGTACAGGGATATTAATTTTAGTGCTAGTTTTAGGATATATTATATATAGTTACTTTTTCAGTTAAGGAAAGCTTGATGGAATTTAGATTTGCTTGATCTAATTATTAGTGAGAATAAAAAAACAAGGATTAAAGTCCCACTGTATTACATATTTTCTTTAAACAGATTATAGTTATACGTAAATTTTTTTTGCTCATAATAGAGCTAGCATAATGCTAGCTCTATTATTTTTTTGCCATATTCCTGTAACAAACCTCCTGTATATTCATTGGTGGAGGTGCAGAAGATGAAAAAAATGATAGCGATATGTCTTCTTACAACATTGTCATTTTCGACTTTAGTCGGGTGTGATGTAAAAGGTAATGATGCTTTACAAGAGTCTAAAATAAAGAAAGCGACGTATAAAGATTTTACTTACGATGTAAATCCTGAGACTTTTACGTTAACTGTAGAACATGATGGTGTAAAAGAACAGGCATCACAACCGTTACCAAAAATGAAGGTATCGAATTTGAAAAAAGACAAGGATCATACATCATGGGAATATCCGGATCAAAAAGTAAAAGTAAATTTAGAAAAGAAAAAAGACCACTTAAATATTGAAGTGGAATCGACTGGTGCAGAAAGTTTTACATGGCCAAAAGTGCAAGCTGAAAATTATACACTTCCGTTATGGGAAGGTAAGCAAATTCCGAGTAATGATGAGAATTGGAAGAAGTTTTTAAAGGATGATGAATATTCATTTGCTGAATCATTTTCTATGAAGTTTTTTGCATTAAATGGTTCTAAATATTCGATCGTATATATTGCGAACAATATGTTTAATAATGAATTGAAATTTCATTCAGATCCGAAAATAGGGTTTGATTTTACACATGAATTCCCGAGTATAAATAAAAATAAAACATATGGATTTCAATTATATGTGACAAATAATGATGCAGTAAGTATTGCTAAACTGTATAAGGATAATATTGCTCGAAAAGGTGAATTTAAAACATTACAAGAAAAGGCAAGAAAAAATAAAGAAATCGAAAAACTTTACGGGGCAGCTCATTTTTACTTTTGGAATCAAAATGGTTTATCAGAAAGTAACGTGAATTGGCCGAAGCTAAGAGAGCAAATAAATAGCCCGGTGTTTAGCCATATAAAAGAGCTTATTCAAAAGAATAGTTCAGAGCCTGGGGAATTGAATGTATTTGAGCAGGTGAGTAAACAAGACTTTATCGATAAGTACCAAAAAAATGTTATTTTACGCTATACAAACGAAGTATTATCTATGAAGGAATTGTATAAAGAGGATGTTTTCCCGAAAGTTAATCAGGAAGCTAGTGTGTTATTAAAGAAAGGTGTAGATCACTTATCGAAGACAGAGCTGTATAGCTTAAATAAACATTTATTAAAGTCAGTACTCGGTGATGCAGTTGAAGAAGTAAGTAAATGGGGTAAAGCAGATGGAACGGATATAATAAAGGAAATGAAAAAAGTAGGGATAGACAAAGCGTGGATTGGTCTACCGAACTGGGAACAAGGATTTATGCAGCCTAATTTCGTTACAGAAGCTAAGGAAATGGGATATTTAGTTGGTCCGTATGATTCTTACCATTCTATTCACGAAAAAGGTGATAAAAATTGGAACACAGCTTCCTTTAATGACCCATCGTTATATGAAGAAGCCACTGTAACGAAGAAAAATGATGAGAAAGTGCAAGGGTTTTTAGGGAGAGGCCGAAAATTAAATCCGACATTATCACTTCCTAGTGTAAAAGAACGAATGAACGATATATTACAAAATGGCCCGAAATATAATTCATGGTTTATTGATTGTGACGCGACGGGCGAAATTTATGATGACTATTCGGCAAAACATTTAACGACACAAGAACAAGATTTACAAGCACGATTAAAACGAATGGATTATATTGCACAAGAAAAAGGTATGGTAGTTGGCTCTGAGGGCGGAAATGATTTTGCAAGTAGTACGATTGCATTTGCTCATGGAATTGAAACACCAGTTATTAAGTGGGACGATGAAGATATGAGAAAAAATAAAACAAGCCCGTATTATGTCGGTGGATATTGGTCACCAAATCAAAATGTTCCAGAAAAATATGCAAAACAAGTACCGTTAAAAGAAGAATATAAGCAAGTATATTTAAATCCAGTATATTCGGTGCCATTATATAAACTAGTATACAATGATTCGGTTATTACAACGCACCACTGGGAATGGGGAAGTTTGAAGGTAAAGGACGAGGTTGGAAATCGTATGTTATATGAGTTATTGTATAATGTTCCTCCGTTGTACCATTTAGATGAAGTAGAGTGGAATAAGCATAAAAAAGAAATTACAGAGCATCTGAAAGTTTGGAATGATGTTCATGAAAAGGCAGTAAAAGAAGAAATGACGAACTTTGCGTATTTGTCAGAAGATAAGTTAGTACAATCTGCTTCTTATGGAAAAGAGATTAAAATTATTGTGAATTTCTCTAATGATGATGTGGAAATAGAAAAAACGAAAATAAAAGCAAAATCAGCTTTAATTTATAATAATGGAAAGCAAATGATATACACACCAAATGAAAAATAATAAAGTGGAATTTTAATCAGTGGGGGATTTATCCCTCACTGATTATTAGTCATCACCAATCAAAATTTCACGGCACAAACTTGACTCTTTTATTCCTGCTAAATTATGAGGTGAAAGTCTTACTACCTGCAAATAACAGAATGATAAATCTGTAAATTCGAACGTTTTGAAGTGTTAAATTTTTGAAGTTGATAAATAGTGACTTGCCAAAAATAAGCACGAGAGTATAATGTGAAATGGAATACATATTGGATTCATGATGTAACCTTACAAAAATGTAAGGTGATTGAAAGGAAATTCAATATGAAGATTACTAGACATACATTATACTAGGAAAAGAGAAAGAGAGGAGAATGAACATGAGCTCTGAATTAGAACAAGATACGAGAAGCAGTAAAAAACGTTCTAAAAGAAAATCAATAAAATGGTTCATTTTAATTCCATTTTTCCTACTTATTTTTGGAGGAGTAGGATATGGATCGTTTATATATAACAAAGCAAAAGCTGTTGTAAGTGATGCATATGCAAAAATTGATAAGTCATCAAAAAGGGACAAAGAAGTGGAACCTTTAAAGGATAACATCTCGATTTTAATCATGGGTGTCGATGGAAGCGAAATGAGAAAAAGCCAATATGGTGAAGCGGTTCGAACAGATGCACTTTTATTAGCGACAATTAATAAAGATGATAAGTCAGTTAAATTAGTAAGTATTCCGCGTGATTCACGCGTTTATATTCCATCTAGAAAAAAATTAGATAAAATTACACACGCACACGTATTTGGTGGTGTTGAAAGTACACGAGATACAGTGGAAAGATTTTTAAATGTACCAGTTGATTATTATGTGAAGTTTAACTTTGAGTCATTTGTACAAATTGTAGATTCAATTGGTGGTATTGATATTGATGTACCTGTTACTTTCACTGAACAAGATAGTAAAGACCAAGCAGGTATGATTCATTTAGAAAAAGGTTACCAACATTTAAATGGTGAACAAGCACTTGCACTTGCGAGAACGCGTAAAATTGACAGTGATACAATGCGTGGTCAAAGACAACAACTTGTAATTGAAGCAATTGCGAAAAAAGCAATGTCTGTTCAATCTATTAGTAAAATGGGCTCTTTACTTGATGCAGTTGATAAAAATATGAAAACAAACTTAACGTTTGATGATATGCTTGCTATTACGAAAAATATGGCAGGCTCTGATTTGCAAATGGAAAAGATGCAAATAGAAGGAACAGATAAACGTATTGGTGGTATTTATTATTACATTCCAAATGAAAAGAATGTAAAAGATATTTCGAATAAGTTAAATGCGCATTTAGGTGTTACACCAAAACCAAATCGAAATGAATAAGTATAAAAAAAGGTTGGCCTCAGCCAATCTTTTTTTATGGAAATGGACTGCTTCATTTATTTTTAGTAGAAGGGCTACTAGTTTTTTCACGTCTACAGTTAAATCATTTTAATTTATATAAACAAAAGGTGCAATTGTACGATATACTAGAGGAAAGAATTTGGTAATTAACTCCTAAAATAGAGGAAATAAATTCATCTCATTGCAAGTTGAAAGCGAATTGATGGAAGATCAAACAGGTTAAAACAAATCTTCTTGAAAGTTGTACATAGTGCAATCAAGAATTGGTATGAAAAGAATAAAGAGCTTGTTGAGGCAGGAACAACAATTTTGATAAAACTCCCATTATAATTCATATTTTAGATTGTTTATATAGTGTAATAAAATAAATAGATGTATAATTATATTGGGTGATTTATATATAAGATTAATAGGGAGAGGAATTCGATAGAATGGAAAAGGCTTTTAAAATTAAACGAGTTGCAGTTGTTTCAGTAGCGATTGCAATAGTAGCTATTGGGTATTTCATGTTTCAATCTATTACTTCACCAGCAAAAGCTGTTGCGAAGCAAGAAAATATAGTGCAGCTTGCAAGTGAACAACAGAAAGTTGAAATGAATAAAACGGCGCCAAGTCGTTTTAACGGAATGGAAAGAAAAGTTGCTTATCTTACATTTGATGATGGGCCAGGAAAATATACGGCTGAATTATTAAATATGTTAAAACAGCATGATGCGAAGGCGACATTCTTTTTAATTGGTGCGAATGTAAAACAGTTTCCTGATTTAGTAAAACGTGAAAATGCAGAAGGACATTATGTTGGAATGCATAGTATGACACACAATTTTGCGAAGTTATATAAAAATGGCGAATATGTTAATGAAATGAAAGAAGATCAAAGCTTAATCGCAAATATTATTGGAAAATCACCTCAATTAACACGTCCACCATACGGGTCGAAGCCTGGTTTAAATGAAGACCTTCGAAATAAAGTAGTAGAGGGTGGTCTTAAAGTCTGGGACTGGACAATTGACTCTTTAGACTGGAAATACAATAAAGTACCAGTGGATGCAGCGGCAGCGCAAATCGCTCAAAATGTATTAGCTGGTGCAACAAAACCGCAAGAAGTCATTTTAATGCATGACATTCACCCGCAATCAGTTGCTGCTGTGCCAGCAATTTTAAAGGGTCTAAAAGAAAAAGGTTATGAGTTTGAAGCATATCATGAAGAGAATCACTTCCCCGTGAACCTCTGGCATGATAACCGTATGTAATGGAGGAATTGAAGTTGAAATATGGAAAAGTAGCAGTAGTTGGAGCATTATCAGTAGGATTATTATCAGGTTGTTTCGGTGAAAAGCCAGAAGAAAATTTATTTACGGCTTTTGAAGCAGCATCTACACAAGAAAAATCTTTAGCAGATGACACAAAAAAATTAGAGAAGTTAGAAAAGCAAGGACAAGAACTTTATTCTCAAATTTTACAAGAAGGTAAAGAGCATAATGAAGCAGTTTCAAAGAAAATAGAGCAAGCTACTGCAAATGTAGACGAGCGTGAAAAAGTATTGAAAAACGAGAAGGAACAGTTAGAAAAAGCGCAGAAAGAAACGACACCCGTTCAAAAAAATATTGAAAAACTCGAAGATAAAAAATTACAAAAACAAGCAAAAACAGTAGAAGAATCGTATAAAAATCGTTATGATGCCTTCCAAAAGATGAATGAGAATTACACGAAGGCGTTAGCGACTGAAAAAGAACTGTATGAAAAATTAAAAGTAAAAGAAACGAAGTTAAAAGAAATTGGTGAAAAAGTTAAAACTGTTAATGAGTTAAATGTGGAAGCGCAAAAGGCGAAAGAACAATTTAATAAACATACAAAAGAGTATAATGATAATAAGTTAGCATTTTATAAAGATGCACAAATTAAAATTAAAGAACAAAAATAAAGAAGTATCTTAATCACGATAAAAAATCTATAGAAAAAGCCGAAAAAACATTATAATAAAAAATGTTTTTTCGGCTTTTGTCGTTAAATGAATAGAAAAGACTGGAATTGATATCATAAAAGAGTTATAGTGAAATATTCGAAGGGAAACATTGTAAAGTAAGGAGAAGAATTTATGTCATATGAATTTTTATTCAAATTAGGTTTAGCACTCTTTTTAGGATTATTCATCGGAATAGATAGGCAGCTAAAGAATAAACCGCTTGGTGTGAAAACAAGTATGGTTATTTCCGTAGCGAGTTGTTTAATTACAATGGTTTCAATTGAATCAGTGAATGTTTATTCTGTACCGGGTCATACAAACATGGACCCAATGCGTCTCGCTGCTCAAATTGTTAGTGGGATCGGTTTTCTTGGAGCAGGGGTAATTTTACGAAGAAATAATGACGTTATTTCAGGATTAACGACAGCTTCTATGGTATGGGCCGCTTCAGCACTAGGTATTGCGATTGGTGCAGGGTTTTATATACAAGCGACGGTTGCTATGATTTTAATTATATTAGCGATTAACGTACTTCCGCAAATTGTGAAAATTGCAGGCCCTTATTCATTAAGACAAAAGGACTTATCTATAAAAATTACCGTAAACAAACATCGAGAGTTAGACGGGATTTTTAAGCAAATTAAAAATTTAAATATGCAAGTGAAACGAGTGAAAATTAAAGATATTGATAATGGGGCATCTCAGCAATTGGAAATGGTCATTTTAGCTCCAGAAGATTTATATACAACTGAATTATATAGTTCTTTAAAAGAAATCGATCATGTTGTTTCAGTAGAAGTTGAAAGTAGATAAAAAGAGTGATGAAAATTCACTCTTTTTTTAATGCATACAAAACATTTTGCTATAATTATTTTCTAAGGGGGATGAGTATGGTGGAGATACATATTAGAAAGGCAATGAAATCTGATATTGCGGCAATAGCGAAAGTGCATGTGGATAGTTGGAAAACAACGTATACTGGGATATTCGCTAACGAAATTTTAGAAAATTTAACATTTGAACAAAGAAAAAAGCAATGGGAAAACATTTTTCAAAAAGAAGACAATCTACAATATAGATTTGTAGCAGAGACGTTAACTGGGGAAATTATCGGATTTATCGATGGGGGAGTTGAAAGAACAGGTACATATAATTGTGATGGGGAATTATATGCAATATACATTTTACAAAAATATCAAGGAATGAAGATAGGACAAAGATTATTTCAAGCATTGCTATCGGAATGTAAAAAAGATAATATGCAATCTCTGTTAGTTTGGGTTGTTGCTAATAATCCTTCTAAAAAGTTTTATGAAAAATATAATCCGGAAAAAATTGACACGAAACTTTTAGAAAGACTAAATGTAGAAGAAATAGCATATGCTTGGCGAGATATGGATTGTTTATACAAATCACTATCAAATTAGAATACGATAATATTATTATGTAAACTTAATCTGCGAGAATGAAAAAATACATCAATTATTATATTGGTGTATTTTTTTGTTGCCGGATTAAATGTTTTGAAAAGGTGAAAAGTTTAGCTAGATAAAAAAATTCTGAAATATTTCTTGAAATGATTATCATTATTAATTAGAATCATAGTTGATAATAAAATTCAACTGTCAGAAGTTTTACAAAAAAATGATAGTGTTCGTCTAAAAGAGGAGGAGCAGTATGCAGCATGCGAAACAAATCGCGGAACATGCAACAATACAAAGCTTTTTAAACTGTTATTTAAGAGAAACAGGGAGTGGAGAATGGATTACAGAGGATGAAAGAATAGAAAGTATCTTCAGTAATACGTTGAATAGAAATATAGTCCCCACATATTTATGTTGTCGGCTATCGGCACAGAAGGTTACTTTGTATGGAGAAGTTATATATAAATCATCAACAGATCGCCATTTGTTTGGAGAACAGTTTTATTATCAAATCGGAGAAACTAAAACTGTTATAAAAGCAGATTACGTTACAGTTATTACATTTTTAATAAAAGAGATGTCTATCAACTATGGAGAAGGAACTAACCCTGCTGAACTTATGCTTCGAGTTATTCGTAGTTGTCAAAATATTGAGGAATTTACAAAAAAAAGAGCAGAAGATACATCTGCATTATATGGTTTCCATACAACTTTTATTGAGGCGGAGCAATCTTTATTATTTGGACATTTAACTCATCCTACACCAAAGAGTAGACAAGGTATATTGGATTGGAAAAGTTCCATGTATTCTCCTGAATTAAAAGGGGAGTGCCAACTTCACTATTTTCGGGCACATAAAAGTATAGTAAGTGAAAAGTCATTGTTACAAGATTCTACAACGGCGATGATAAAAAAGGAATTAAAGAACGATGAAAAGGTAGGTCAAGAATTTATTGAAGAGTACTGTCAAGAAGATGAATATTCATTAATTCCAATCCATCCGCTACAAGCAGAATGGCTATTACATCAACCTTATGTACAAGAGTGGATAAATCAAGGAGTACTTGAGTATATGGGTCCCGTAGGTAAGTATTATATGGCAACATCATCACTTAGGACGCTATATCATCCTCATTCGAAATATATGCTTAAGTTTTCATTTCCGGTGAAAGTAACAAATTCAATGCGCATTAATAAGTTGAAGGAACTTGAGAGTGGCCTTGAAGGGAAGGAAATGTTAAATACGTCGATTGGTGAAGTACTAGAAAAGTATCCAGGTTTTGATTTTATTTGTGATCCAGCCTTTATTACCTTAAATTATGGAGCAAAAGAGTCTGGATTTGAAGTGATTATTCGAGAGAATCCTTTTTATAGTAAACATGCAAATGACGTTACTTTAATTGCAGGACTAGTTCAAGATGCTATACCGGGAGAACGTACTCGTTTATCGAATATTATTCATCACTTAGCGGATTTAGAAGGTAGAAGCTGTGAAGAAGTAAGTTTAGAGTGGTTTAGACGATATATGAATATCTCTTTAAAGCCGATGGTATGGATGTATTTACGTTATGGCGTTGCATTAGAAGCGCATCAACAAAATAGTGTTGTTCAATTGAAAGATGGTTATCCAGTTAAGTTTTACTTCCGTGATAATCAAGGTTTTTATTTCTGCAATTCAATGAAGTCAGTGCTAGATAATGAACTAGCGGGTATTGGCGAACGTACTGGGAATTTATATGACGATTACATTGTAGATGAAAGATTTCGTTACTATTTAATTTTTAATCATATGTTTGGACTAATTAACGGTTTTGGTACAGCAGGATTAATAAAGGAGGAAATTCTTCTTTCGGAATTAAGGTCTGTACTTGAAGCGTTCCGTCCATATAACCGCGAACCTTCTACATTTTTAAGTGAATTGTTGGAAGAAAATAAATTGGCATGTAAAGCAAATTTGCTAACGAGATTTTTCGATGTTGATGAACTGACAAATCCTTTAGAGCAAGCAATTTATGTACAAGTAGATAATCCACTCGTTAGAGAAGTGGCTGTTCGTTCATAAGTAGTGCTAAAATTTCACGTAATACAAATAATGGAATTTGATATTCCGTATTATAGCGGAGGGATTTATGAAAGAAGAAGTTTATCACATGAAAATATTGAAGGCACTCCAATCAAAAGAGTACATTTCAGTAAGAAGAAGAGTATTCCGGCAATTAGTAGAATCGTTAATTTATGAAGAAATCATTACGCCGATTCGTATACAAAAGGGAGAGCAAATACTTTTTATTATACAAGGTCTTGATGAAAAGGATCAAAATGTAATGTACCAATGCTATGGGCAAGAACGTATGACATTTGGGCGTATTTGTTTACATGACTCATTAATAATGAGAGTTCAAGATGAGGAAGAAGAAATACAATCAGTTTCACAATTTTTACAGGAGATTTTTCGGATTGTTCAAGTGGATCGAACGAAATTGGATTCTTTTATTCAAGAATTAGAACAAACAATCTTTAAAGATACGATTGCACAATATGAGAGAAGTTGTGAAGAAGACTATCTTGCGAAATCTTATGATGAGCTTGAAAGTCATTTAATAGATGGACACCCGTATCATCCTAGTTATAAAGCACGCATCGGGTTTCAATATCGTGATAATTTTCAATATGGATTTGAATTTATGCAACCAATGAAAATTATATGGATTGCAGTTCATGAGAAATATACGACTGTAGGATATGAAAGTGAAGAGAGTTATAACTGTACCTTTAAAGAAGAAATTGGTGAAAAGAAAATCGAAGAGTATATGGATCGTATTCGAACAATGGACTGTGATTCGAAGAAGTACATGTTTATACCTGTTCATCCTTGGCAGTGGGAGAACTTTATTATTCCGAATTATACTGACCATATACAGGATAAATATATTATTTATTTAGGGAAATCAGAAGATGATTATTGCGCGCAGCAGTCGATGCGGACATTAAGAAATGTTACGAATCGAGAGAAACCATATGTAAAGTTATCAATGAATTTACTCAATACTTCAACTATCCGTACATTAAAACCACATTCGGTTGTGAGTGCACCTGCTATATCGAATTGGTTAAAAGATATAGTAAATCATGACCCTTATTTAAGGGATGAATCGCGTTTAATTTTGTTAAATGAATTTTCGAGTGTTACGTACGATGCGAATAAAAAAGCTACGTATGGCTCATTAGGATGTATTTGGCGCGAAAGCGTTCACAAATATTTAGATAAGAAAGAAGAGGCAATCCCATTTAACGGTTTATATGCCAAGGGAAAAAATGGGACACCAACTATTGATTTGTGGTTAAAGAGATATGGAGTAGAAAGCTGGTTACAATTGCTTATTCAAAAAGCAATTATCCCAGTTGTACACCTCGTTGTAGAGCATGGAGTCGCATTAGAATCACATGGACAAAACATGATTTTAGTTCATGAAGAGGGAATACCAGTCCGTATTGCACTAAAAGATTTTCATGAAGGACTGGAGTTTTATCGTCCATTTTTGAAAGAACTCGAAAAATGTCCTGACTTTACTAAAATGCATAAAACATATGCGAATGGTCAAATGAATGATTTCTTTGAAATGGACCGTATTGAATGTTTACAAGAAATGGTTTTAGATGCGCTTTTCCTATTCAATCTAGGTGAACTGGCTTTCGTGCTGGCAGATGAGTATCAGTTGAAAGAGGAACAATTTTGGATCATTCTTGTTGAAGAAATAGAAGATCATTTTGAAAGATTTTCGCATTTGAAAGAACGTTTTGAAGCATTACAATTATATGCACCTACATTTCATGCAGAGCAATTAACGAAGCGTCGTTTATATATGGATGTGGAATCGCTTGTTCATGAAGTTCCAAATCCATTGTATAGAGCAAAGCAACTTACAATACAAAAATCAGTTGTTACAGGGGGAAATCATGCTAATCGTTAATAAACAAGAATTTAACAAATATGATTTTGAATTGAGATTACAAGGTTACGAGGGAGTGGAACAATTTCAAGAAGCAGAAGGAAATAGATTTGCACTTTGTCTGAAAGATCCATTCGATATTATTACGCTTGTGTTTTTCCTAAAAGAAAAAAGAGCATCTGTACTACTTATTCATGAAGATACGCCAAAGGATACAGCTATTGAAATGGCAAAGCGCGCAAAGTGTACTGCACTTTTATACGGAGAAAGTAACGACTTTACAAAATTAGAAGTTCCAAATCTATTACAAGAAGAACCGTCTTTATTGCAGTATAGTTCAGGTACAACAGGAGAGCCAAAACTGATTCGTAGAGCATGGACGGAAATTGAAACAGAAATTGCCGCTTACAATGAAGCTTTAAAATGTGAAGAAGACGAAGTGCCAATTGTAATGGCTCCAGTTTCACATTCATACGGATTAATTTGTGGCACGTTATCAGCAATTACGAGAGGTAGTAAGCCTATAATCATTACAAATAAAAACCCTAAATTCGCATTAAATATAGTTCGTAATACCGAAAAACATATCATATACGCAGTACCACTTATGTTACATATTATGGGGAGTTTTCCACAAGGGACTTTTCAGTTTCATAAAATTATGACATCAGGATCACCTTTGCCAGAAACGCTATTTTATAAGTTAAAGGGCATGACGAAATACATGATGCAGCAGTACGGCTGTTCTGAAGCTGGTTGCATTAGTATATGTCATGCTATGGAAACACATTTGGATTTAGGAAAACCACTTCCTCATGTAAGTATTAACATAGGTTCAAATGAAGATGAACCTGAAGAAATCGTAGTGAAAATTGCTGAAAAGGAGATTTATACAAAAGATTTAGGTTATAGATCTGAGCAAGGCCTTCATTTCATGGGGCGAATAGATGATGTTATTAATGTGTCCGGTCTAAAGGTATTTCCTATAGAAGTGGAAGAAACGATGCTTCGATTAGAAGGTATTCAGGAGGCAATTGTATACCGGGGCAAGCATCCTGTGATGGGAGAAATAGTAAAAGCGAAAGTAGTCTCTCGTATTGAACCAGTACAAATAAGAGAATGGTGCATACAGCATTTACCGTCTTATAAAGTGCCACATGAAATTGAAAATGTAGCAGAGATTCCGAAAAATAAAACAGGGAAAGTAAGTCGGAAGTTATTAGAGATGGGAGAGATAACAACATGAGTCGTGAAATGTTAAAAGAAGCAGTTTTAAGTATTATGAGAGAAAAAATGGAACTGAAAAATGTAACACATTTAGAAGAAACGATGCGTTTAAATCAAGATTTATATATAGATTCGGTAATGATGTTACAGCTTATTGTATACATTGAAATGGAATTAAAGTTATGTGTTCCAGAAGATGAGATAGATCCAAAGGCGTTTCTTACAGTAGGATCTTTGCTTGACTTTATGGAAGAGTTAAAGCCGTTACAAGCAGTAAATATGAATAATTAAATTTAAGAAAGTGGATGAGAGTATGACTTCAATTAAAGTTCACTGTTTAGTGAGTTGTTTTTGTGAAATTATAAAAAGGCGTAGTGATATAGATTTCCGTCCATTTTATTTCGGATTATGGGATGGAGACTTTGATATAACAGAAGGCGGGATTATTTCTTATCATTCCGAAAACATTAACCATGACAATTACTTGCTTTGGTATGAAAAATTGTATGGGATAAAAGTGAACGAATGGTACGATCATTCAAAAGATAAAAGTAGCAATGTAGAAACATTTTTAGAATTAGTAGAAAATAAGCCGGAAAATCGTTACGTAATTGTAATGGTTGATATGTCTTTATTGCCTGAGAGAGAAAATAAGTTTCATCAAAAACCGTTTCCGCATTACTTAATGATATCGAAGACAGAGAAAGAAGACGAATGGTTCATGCTTGATCCTGATTTTCGCTGGGAAGGGAATATGGAAAGAGAAAAAGTGCTCCATTCTGTTAAAGACAACCCATTTGGTGGAGGCTATTTCATTGATATAGAAGGAATTCAGGAGCCAACACAAGAGATGGTAGAAAGTTATTTCATGGAAACATTCAAAAAAAATGATAATGAACTAACAATGGAATTAAAAAAATTAATAATAAAAATGGTAAATGAAGAGGGTGGGTATTCACTTTCCGGGCTCGTAACGGCAGTAAAGCAAATACCCGTATTGGCAATACGTAAATATAGCTATGAACATGCCTTTGCATACTTCCGTGAAACTTTACAATATTCGGAGCAAGAATTTGATTATTGGTGTGATCGAGTGGAAGACATTGTACAAGGATTTACAAATGTACAGTACCGTGCTATTAAAATGGCAATGACAAATAATAAAGATATGTTATTACCAATTGTTGAAAAACTTGATGAAATGAATACAATTGAACTGCAAATCAAGGATGAACTAGAGAAACAGTTTCTGTTATGGAAAGAAATTACAGCAAATCAGTCTTTCTTAACTAATACAAGTTCATTGAATTTAAGATAAGGGAGTTCAAACCAATGAAATATTCGCTATGTACAATTTCATTTCGCCATCAACTAATTTCATTTACTGATATTGTTCAATTTGCATATGAAAACGGTTTTGAAGGAATTGAGTTGTGGGGGACCCATGCACAAAATTTATATATACAAGAGCGTGAAACGACAGAACGAGAAATAGATTATTTAAAGGATAAAAATTTAGAAGTTACGATGATAAGTGATTACTTGGACATATCATTATTAGCGGATTTTCAAAAAACGATGGAAAAATGTGAACAGCTGGTAACACTAGCTAATTGGTTTAATACAAATAAAATTCGTACGTTTGCCGGGCAAAAAGGTAGTGAGGATTTCTCGGAACAAGAGAGAAAAGAGTATGTGAAGCGAATTCGCATGATTTGTGATCTATTTGCTCCGCATAATATGTATATACTATTAGAAACACATCCAAATACGTTAACGGATACTTTGCCGTCTACTTTGAAATTGTTAGAAGAAGTAAATCATCCATATTTAAAAATAAACCTTGATTTTCTTCATATATGGGAGTCTGGTGCAGACCCTGTAGATAGTTTTCATCGATTAAAGCCGTGGATACAACATTACCATTTTAAGAATATATCATCAGCGGAGTATTTACACGTGTTTGAACCAAATAATGTATATGCCGCTGCTGGAAGTCGTATAGGAATGGTTCCATTATTTGAAGGTATTGTAAACTATGATGAAATCATCCGGGAAGTGAGAGATACTGATCATTTTGCTTCGCTTGAATGGTTTGGGCATAATGCGAAAGATATATTGAAAGAAGAAATGAAAGCATTAACGAATAGAAAATTAGAAGTAGTAAGTTCATAAGGTGAAATGATGAAAGAGTCTCGTTTAGGAGACTTTTTTTTATTTTATCAATAACCAAAAATTACCATGTATTTAATTTCGGATTTGATACAGTTTAATATATATAAGGAGGTGATCGGTAATGGCTAGAAATCGTAACGCTAATCAATTAGCATCACATGGAGCACAAGCAGCTCTAGATCAAATGAAATATGAAATTGCACAAGAGTTTGGTGTACAGCTTGGAGCTGATACTTCTTCACGTGCAAACGGTTCTGTAGGCGGTGAAATTACAAAACGCCTTGTAGCGATGGCAGAACAACAGCTTGGTGGCGGATATACTCGCTAAATGTAGAAGGTTATAGGAGAAAGGAAGGATTCTTCCTTTCTTTTTTATTTTCAATTAATTGGTATGGATATATTGTGAACAGGATTCAAAGAATAGGAGTAATGCTATATTTTACCCAATTTCTTTTGTTGTAAATGGAAAGTAGTAAAGATGAAATAGCCCTGGTGGAATGTAAACATAATTTCCAGCAGGGCTATTATATGGTAAGAAATATATGATGAAAGGTTCCGAAATCAACATGTTAAAAAAAGAAAACTGTTGTTTAATTGCACTTGCATCAGTTCCACTTGTTATGACGCTAGGTAATTCAATGCTTATTCCAATCCTGCCAACCATTGAAAAGAAATTACATATTTCATCTTTCCAAGTATCCATGATAATTACAATTTATTCTATCATTGCAATTATACTTATACCGATTGCTGGTTATTTATCAGATAGATGGGGACGAAAGATGGTAATGGTTCCAAGTTTATTAATTGCAGCTATTGGAGGAGCGATAACGGGATGGGTATCATGGAAAGTTGATAACCCTTACGTTTGGATTCTTATCGGAAGAGCAATTCAAGGGATAGGTGCTGCTGGTGCTATGCCAGTTGTCATACCATGTGTCGGTGATTTATACAAAGATGAAAAACAGGTTAGTGCAGGTTTAGGAATCATTGAGACGTCAAATACATTTGGAAAAGTATTGAGTCCCATATTAGGATCAGCTCTTGCAGCTATTGTATGGTTCTTACCATTTTGGGCGATTCCAGTTTTATGTGTAATATCGATTGTTTTACTACTGGTACTAGTAAAGGCGAAGAAACAAGAAGAAGAAGTCCCACCACTTAAAGAATTTATTCAATCTATTATCTCTACGTTTCGAGAAAAGGGAAGATGGTTAATTGCCATTTTTATACTAGGTGCAATTATTATGCTTATTTTATTCGGAATACTTTTTTATCTGTCAACTATACTGGAGTCGAAGTACGATATTCATGGTATATGGAAAGGGTGTGTACTCGCTATTCCTTTACTTGTACTATCACTTAGCTCATATATGGCTGGTAAAAAAATTGGAGATAAACAAGATATTATGAAAAAGTGTATCTATATTGGATTTTTACTGGCTGCTGCATCTGTCTTCTTACCTTTATTTCTAAAAGGAATCTATTTGCTACTTCTTTGTCTCGTTATTATGGGTGGAGGAATTGGTATGGTGTTACCATGTCTAGATGCTCTTATTACACAAGGGATTGAAAAAGAGCAGAGGGGGACAGTTACGTCATTTTATAGTTCAATGCGATTTATCGGTGTAGCAGCTGGACCACCCCTGTATTCTTTTTTTATGAAAGGGGCAGACCATGAAGTGTTTTATTTAACGAGCATCTTCGCTGCTATTGGTGCTGTCATAGCAATTATTTGGATTAAACCAGCAAAAGATAAAATGATGTTAAAACAGAAACCGGAACCAACTTCATAATGCGAAAGAGAATTGCATGCCAATTACATAACATGCAATTCTCTTTAATTAGTTAGGAAAAACAACTTGTTTTAACATATAAAGTGCGACTCCCCATATGATTAGCCCTGAAATTTTATTTAATACTATAATCGTTTTTCCTGTCGAGTCAAATCCTTTTAGAAATTTTCCAGCAAAAGCTAAACTAATAAACCAGATCCAAGAAACTATAATTGTTGCAAAAGTGAAAGCCCATTTCTCACTTCCTATGTACTGTATAGAGTTTGTTCCGATTACACCAATTGTGTCTAAAATTGCGTGTGGATTTAGTAATGAAACTGATGCGGCGAAAATAATTTGATTTTTTAAAGGCATGCTTTTTTCTTGTTTTACATCATTTGAAGGATCGCTTCTCCAAATAACCCAGCCCATATACATAAGAAAGAAAAATCCAATCATATACAAGGTGGTTGTTAACCAAGAGAAAGTTAAGAGGACAAGAGAGACACCTTGTACAGCAATTAATATTAATAATGTATCACATATAGATGCAGTCAAGACTACAGGAGCAGCTCGCCAAATATTTGGTTGACTAGCGCCTTGGTTAAAGACGAAAACATTTTGGACACCTAATGGAATGATAAGACCAAATGCAAGGATGATACCGTGAATAATTGCTTCACTCATCAGATTACCTCCTACTTAATTTGATTAATTATGATAGTGTATATTGTATAGAAGAAATGAAAATTTGTATCCATCCATATGGTTGGATAGGTTACCAACCATAAAATATGTGAGGTGAGATAATGGAAAGGCTCGTTTGGAAACCTAATATGTCTTCGTCTATTCCTTTATATAAACAAATAGAATCTTATATAAAAGAAAGGATTGTTAATGGGGAATGGACAGTTGGAACGAAATTACCTTCACAAAGAGCTTTGGCGCATGCGTTTGAAGTGAACCGAAGTACAATTGTAATGGCTTTCGATGAGTTAATAGCAAAAGGGTACATTGAGGGGAATGGACGGAAGGGAACAATTGTTATAAAAAATAGTGAGAATACTTCAACATATGCCCCGCCTCCAAACTGGCAGTCTTACGTAGAAACAGGACTTCATTATCCGAATCTTCCTGCTGTACAAGAGATTAATCAAGCTGAATTTACTCCCAATGTAATTCGATTAGGAACAGGTGAACTTTCACCGAGTCTCTTGCCTGAGAAAAAGATGAAGGATATTATTAATAAAATTTTACAATCAAATGTTCCACTCGGGTATGAGGAACCGAAAGGAAATCTCCATTTAAGAGAAAAAATTGCGGAATATTTAAAAGGGCATGGGGTATATGTATCTCCTGACTCTATTTTAATTGTTTCAGGGGCAATTCAAGCATTGCAGCTTATTTCTATGGGGCTTCTTCCGAAAGGAGCGTCAATTTTATTAGAAAAACCATCATATTTATATTCGCTTAATGTATTTCAATCAGCAGGAATGCGCTTGATTGGAATACCAATGGATGAGAATGGTATAAATACTTCATACATTACAAAATATAAGAAACAATTTAACGCATCTATTTTATATACAATCCCATCTTTTCATAATCCGACCAATTTTAGTATGAACGCTAAGAAGAGGGAAGAAGTGATGGAGATATGTAATGAAATTGGATTACCTATTATTGAGGACGCGGTATATCAAGATTTATGGTTCGATGCACCAGTTTCAAAGCCTTTAAAGGCATATGATAAAAATGGTATCGTGCTACATATTGGAAGTATGTCCAAAGTCATTAGTCCTGGTTTAAGAATTGGGTGGGTTGTTGGATCAGAATCCGTTATTCAAAGATTAGCAGATATAAAAATGCAAACTGATTATGGTTCAAGTTCTATATCCCAGCAGATTGCAGCGGAGTGGTTTGAAAATGGATTGTATGATGAACATTTACAGTTTGTAAGAAGTGAATTGAAAAAACGTAGAGATTTTATGATAAGTATGTTAGAAAATTATTGTAGTGGCATTGCAACTTGGCATGAGCCAGTAGGAAGCTTTTACATTTGGCTACATATAAATCTACCAATTTCGAATCGTAGTTTATTTGAAAAAGCTTTACAAGAAAAGGTGTTGTTAAACCCAGGCACTTTGTATGATAGAAGTGCTAACCAATTTTTACGTCTTTCTTATTCCTATGCAACTGTAGAAGAAATTGAAGTTGGAATAAAAAAGGTTGCGCAATTAATTAAAGGGTAAAAGGAGAAAAACATGAAACAATATGTGATTTGCCAAATTATCGATGGGGATAAATATTTAGCTGCTTATGCAGAGACAAAACAGGATGCAGTTGAAAAAGCAGAACTGTTAGGATTAAGAACCGGAAACCGTTACATAGTAATTACCGCGGAAGAAGCTGAAGGGTTAACTTATCCTTAAGCAATGTGTGTGGTATGTAGGAGATAAATAAGCCTAGTAATATATGAAATTACTAGGCTTATTTACTATTAAAGCGTCAAGTCTTCTCGTATGAAAATAAAAGTATTATGAGTCAAGTTGACGGAAAAATCGATTTGTTTTTCGATCCTGATTTCCGTCTCTATATTCATCAACATATTGTCTGAAGTTCCAAGATTGTAAAAACTTATTTGCGGAGTTATAACCAGAATTGTACAGCCATTCTTTTTCTTCTTTCGTTAACTCAAAATTTGTACTTGTAATTGTCCCTGTAGGAATTGTAATTGTTCTTGCTTTTGATTCTTTATCTAAATGCCGTAAATCATGAGCTTGCATCATTGTTTTAAATAGTCCTTTGAACATGGAAATAGGTTCTTTATAATGGGCAGGATCAGCTTGAATTTCATCTTTTACAAAATGAAATCCAAAAGTCGGCCAGCGAGGAGAGGTAGGGGAGTCGAAAATCCAAATTGGGTAATTACTTAAAATCCCGCCATCAACCATATAACAAGGCTGCTTCCATTTTGGTGTTCTCCATTTTACTGGCTCAAAGAAGAAAGGGATTGTACTACTCATTCTTACAGCTTTAGCAATAGAGAAGCGATAATTTAAAAATCCATAGTTCGGTAAATCATCGGGGAAGACAACCATTTTACCGTTGCTTATATCAGAAGCTATAATTTTGAGTTTGTTTAAATCAGGTAGATCTGTAAATAAGTGAACGCCCTTTTTTCGCAGTAATTCTTCAAGCCATTCTTCTATAAATACATTGGAATAAATACCTAGAGTAGACCATGCACTTATTCCTTTACCGATAAACGGGATTCTATCAAGAAAAGTTTTCTTCATAAATTTATTATAATCAATATCGGTTATTATTGTTTTTAATTCGGAACAAGAATATCCAGCTGCTAAAAGCGCTGCGATAATTGAACCAGCTGATGTTCCAGCTACGCGCTCCCATTCATATCCTTTTTCGGCTAACGCGCAAATTGCCCCCACATGCGCAATTCCGCGTACACCGCCTCCCTCGAAAACACCATCAATCTTCATTAAACATACTTCCTTTCAGATGGGAAATTTGAAAATGGCAAAAAAGCACGTATTGTACGCGCTTTTTTACAATAGTTTTTAAGTTTACTAGCAGTCGAATCCGCCGCCCCAACAGCTAGCTCCAATGATGATTAGAAGGATAAATAAAACGATTAATAAAGCGAAACCTCCATAACCACAACCGCCACCACAACTACCGCCGTAACCGTAACCACCGCCGTAACCACCGCCGTAACCGCCGCAACTATATCCGTAACCCATGTGGAATTCCTCCTTAAATTAAAAATAAAAATGAACGAGGGGAAAATGTACTGGAAGAAATAAAGAACTATCGTGTTTGTAGGAACAATGTATACTATGCTTTTTTAAACTTGTTCGCGTACGAGGGATAAGCCCGTTTTTTGGAGGGCTTGTTGAATTTACAATGAATGAAGTATAATCTTTGTGCTATGATACAAATAAGTATGTAAATGTAAGGAGAATTTATGGAACAGAAAATTGAAATATTAATTGATAAATATGAACTAACACATTTGAAACAGGAACTTATTAATACTGTATTTCCTTGTGTAAAAGTTGTGCCAAAACAACAGGGAATAATTGCGATAGGCAGTTCGAAAATGGGCGGAGTTCCTGATTTGCCAAATACATTTGAATATCCAACATACAAAGAGAATCCGTTACGTTTTATCGCACAATTTAATTTAAGTGATTTACAAAACGTTGGTATGGATCACAATCTTCCTAAGACAGGGATGTTATATTTCTTTAGTATTGAAAATTACTTTGAAGAAGATGTGGATCCAACCGAAGCTGGACGTGTAATTTATTATGATATCCCTGTAGAGCAATTACGTAGAGCAGATGAAATACAAGCGAAATATAACCAGTGTGCAATTACTTTTGAACTGACGTATAAATTACCGGAGCTTTTCATTGAAGATGAGGCGGATTCAGATCGTTTCTTGCAATTACTTGAAGAGCTAATCCCAGACAACTATGATAATCATCAAATGTTTGGAGAACCATTCTCTGTACAAGATGAGGTATTGTACGAGACTGGACAATATATGGGGATAGATCCACAGCATATGACGCTCTTATTCCAAATTGATTCAGATACTAAAAATTGTAATATGATGTGGGGAGATTTAGGGATGCTTTATTTCTGTATTGGAAATGAAGACTTGAAAAATCGCCATTTTGAAAATACATGCTGTGTGTTGCAAACTTGCTAAAAAAAGGGTTGTTCTTTTTCTAAAAGAACAACCCTTTTAAAAATGTTAAATATGCATAATCTCATATGACCTATTTTGAAAAGTATTGTATACTCTGAAACTATACGATACTTTTTTGTATAGTTATAGAATGTAAGGAGTGACAAGATGGGAAAGACAAGTAAGTATGTGACAGCTGCCGCACTTTGTTCAACTATAGTAATGGGAGGCTTACAGGCGTCAGCTGTATCTTATGCGGCTACGAATCCGACTACAGTGACAACACAATCAGATGCAAAGTTGTTAAATGATTTCAGAAAAGAATTAAAAAAACAGATTGATAATAGAGAAGAAAATATTACAATCACATATAAAACAAAAGATAGAAATGCTAGAAATATTATGGACCAATTGTATGGCGAGTTTAATAAAATTGTAGATGCTGATGAGTATGTAAAATATAATGTAGCGTCTACTAAATATTCTATAAAAGGGATGCCAGGGAATTATACATTTACATTACAAGTGAAGTATCGTGAATCAAAAGAGCAAACACAGTATGTAAAGTCTCAGGTGAAAGCAATTGTAAATTCTATCATTAAACAAGGCATGGATGAACATGAAAAAGTGAAAGCTATTCATGATTATGTTGTGAAAGAAGTATCATATGATACTTCTTATCAAGCATATACAGCGTATGAAGCGTTAGCGAATCGTTCTGCCGTTTGCCAAGGATATACATTGTTAACATATCAATTACTAAAAGAAGCAGGTATTCAAAATCATATTGTAACAGGTACAGGGAATGGACAAGCTCACGCATGGAATTTAGTGAACATTGATAACAAGTGGTACCACCTTGATACTACATTCGATGATCCAGTCCCTGATAAAGCTGGGCGCGTAACATATTCATATTTTAATATGTCTGATGAACAATTAAGCAAAGACCACGAATGGGATCGTAGTAAATACCCAGCGGCAACTACAAGTTACTTTGGTGAATTAACAAACAAAATAAAATCCGGTAGTTCAAAAACTGCTGTATATGAACAAATGTTAAAAGAAACAAATTTAAAGTATTTATCTGCACAATACGGAGCGGAAAATTACAATGAGTTTAAGAAAAAATTACAGCAACAATTTGCTTCCAAGCCAGAAAAAGTAGAAGTACGATATAAGCAGTCCATGGATGGAACGATGCAAGATATAAAGAAAGTACTAGATGAAATAACTTGGCCAAAAGGTGCAAAGCGTGTATCTTATCAAGTTGCGCCATATAGTGCAATGGCAGGTTATTCATTAGCGACAATTACATTTACGTATTAATGAAAAAGAGCATCTTTAAAAGGTGCTCTTTTTACGTTTGAGTATAATTCTAGTGACTATTTAGAATTATGTGATAAAATAATTGAAAATAGAGGATGTGATAGCTGAATGAATTTGTTCGAAAATAATATATTTGCATTGATATATTTTTGTCTAGTAATCGGACTTATCGTTTTGTTTTTTGTATCATTTACTCTGTTCATTAAAAGATTATTGCAAAACAACACTATGAAAAAACAACATGTGATTAATATGAATCAGAAGTTAGATCGGATTATTGAATTGCTTGAAAAAGATAAAAAAGAATAATGGAAGATGGATAAAAAGGAGAAGCAGATGGCGAATTATATAAAGGAATTACGTGAAAAAATAGGGCATGATTATGTTATTTTGAATTTTGCAGGAGGTTGTGTATTTAATGAATTTGGTGAAGTGCTTCTGCAAAAAAGAGGAGACTTTAATGCTTGGGGATTTCCAGGCGGTGCAATGGAAATCGGGGAATCTGCGGCAGAAACTGCGATTCGAGAAATAAAAGAAGAAACAGGATATGATGTGAAAATTGATGAGCTCATTGGTGTGTATACGAAATATTTTCAAGCATATCCGAATGGAGATCAGGCACAGGCAATTGTAATATTCTTTAAGTTTTCAATCGTTGGAGGGAATACAAAAATAGACGGTGATGAAACGTTAGATTTGCAGTTTTTCCCTTTAGACAAAATGCCGCCATTGTTTAATAAACAACATGAAGATTGCTTGCAGGATTTATTAGAGAAAAGAGTAGGGGTATATCGTTAACGTATAAAAAAGAAGCTAAATGAGATTAGCTTCTTTTTTATGTTCTATTTCCACCAATCATCAAACATTGACGCTGGTACTTGTCTTTTATGTTCACTCACTTTGTAACGCTTCTCGATCTTTTCAGCAACGTCAGCTGGAACGGATTTACCTTCTAAATAGTCATCTAATTGATCGTAAGTAATGCCTAGCTCTGTTTCATCAGCTTGACCTGGTTTTTCATCTAATAAATCAGCTGTTGGCATTTTTAAGTAAAGTCGCTCGTCTGCACCTAATTCTTGTAATAAATCACGTCCTTGGCGTTTCGTTAATCCCGTTAATGGTAATAAATCTGCACCGCCATCTCCGAATTTTGTGAAGAAACCTGTTACAGCTTCAGCAGCATGATCAGTTCCGATAACGAGTAGCCCTTGTTGTCCGCCGATTGCGTATTGTGTAACCATACGGATACGCGCTTTAACGTTCCCTTTATTGAAATCTGTTAATGATTCGCCTAATAAGTTTTCGTATTGATTTGAGAAAGAATCAACTGTTGAAGCGATATCAAAAGCAACAGACTGATCAGCTTGAATAAATTGTAATGCTAATTGTGCATCATCTTCATCTTTTTGTACTTTGTATGGAAGACGTACGGAGATAAACGTTGCGTTACCACCTTCATTACGAACTTCTTCGACTGCAAGCTGTGCTAAACGTCCTGCCAGTGTAGAGTCTTGTCCGCCGCTAATTCCAAGTACAAATCCTTTTGCACCTGTAGTTTTTAAATAATCTTTTAAGAAATCAATTCGTTTACGAATTTCTACTTTCGGATCAATTACAGGCTGAACATGTAATGCTTTCATAATTTGTTCTTGTAATGTCATTATGTTTTCCTCCTATTCATATTAAAGCGGTAAATAAGTTTATATGTATATTGGTACATACTTCTATCCTTTATTATTTCGCAAAACTAACGAATATACAATAGGATGCGTGTATGAATGTAGTCATTATAATGAAACTGTTTTATATAAGCAATTGTTTAAAACCTTTCAATAATGTAAGGTTTTTGTCATTTGAATCGATGGAAGGTATTTCCGAACTTTACTAATATAAAAGTATAGTTAGTAGAAGGGCGGAGAAGTAGTATGAACATTAGAGAACTCGCATTTCGAAATGTAACGCGAAATAGACGAACATACTCAGCTTATTTTTTGAGTAGTGCATTTGCAATTATGGCCTTTTTTGTGTATTCATTTTTTGCGTTTCATCCGGCATTAAGTGCTGGAGAATTAGGACGGTACGTATTCGTAAGTATGTCTTTTGCGCAGTCTATTATTTACTTATTTACATTCTTCTTTATTTTATATTCAATGGGAATGTTTTTAAAAACGAGAAAGCGTGAACTAGGAATTTTAATGATGCTAGGTATGACGAAATATCAATTAAAGCGTCTTATCTTCTTTGAAAATATAATGATTGGAATAGGGGCAATAATTTTTGGGATTCTTTCAGGTATGTTGTTTTCAGGGATATTAATATTTGTAGCTCCGATGATATTAAAACTAGATATCTCTTTATCCTATTACATACCGATGAAAGCGATTGTTGTGACGAGTATTATGTTTTTCGTATTATTTATGATCATTTCATTGTTTAGTGCAGGAATGGTTCGTAAAAATAAAATTATGAAATTGTTTAGAGGATCAGCAGAGGCGAAGCCAGAACCGAAGGCATCTATAATTTCTTCTATATTAGCAGTAGTATTGCTTAGCGCTGGTTATGCAGGAGCTCTTATGTCACATGGTGCAATGGTATTTATAATGATGATTCCTGTTACAACGGTAGTCATTATTGGTACGTATTTGCTGTACAAGCAGTTGAGCGTCTTTATTATTCGATTATGTAAAAAAAGCAAACGTTTCTATTGGACACAGACAAATATTATTACTTTGTCAGATTTAGCATACCGTATGAGAGATAATGCAAGGATGTTCTTTATTGTAACAATTATTTCAACAGTAGCATTTTCAGCAATAGGTACATTGGTTGGATTTGCTTCGATGACGAAAGAAATTATGGACAGACCAATTGCGTTTCACTATCAGTCTAAGCAAGGTAATAGCAATGAGTCACAGCATCTGAAAATCATTGACGAAGGATTAAAGAAACATAATATAGCAGCTTCAAAAATAAATATTTCATCGAAGAAAACGGAGGAGCAGTCGTTAAGAAGCGCCATTTTTATAAAAGAATCAGATTATAAAGAATATGCAAAGTTAACAGGAGAACCATTTAATACTGTATCAAATAAAGAGGCTTTATTTTTGTCAGTCGAAATACCCGGACCACCGATGAAAGAAAGAAAAGAAATTACTTTACCAAATATGAATGAACCTTTAAATGTGAAAAAAGTCAATACTTCTTCATTAAGTAAAATACTAAGAGGTAATGTGTATGTAATCTCTAAAAATCAATATGATTCATTACAAGATGGATTTAAAGAAGAAAAAGATTATATGTATAAAACACAATCCACGAAAGATGAAATTGAGGTTGGTAAAGAGCTTACGAATCAGATTAAGCCTTATGAAGAACATTCAACGTTTAGTGCAGAAGAGTACGATCAAAATCAAAGTCTACAAATCGCAGGACCCATTTTATTTGTAGGTTTCTTTATTGGTATTGTATTTTTCGTTTGTGCAGGAAGCTTCCTTTACTTCCGTTTATTTTCAGATTTGGAGGACGATACTCGTTTATTTGAAATGATTCGAAAAGTTGGATTGACGAGAGGGGAATTATCGAAAGTAGTCACAATCCGCTTAGCGCTTTTATTCTTCGTTCCAGTTGGAGTTGCAACATTACATGGGGCAGTAGCATTAACTGCGTTAGGACAAATGTTTGAGTACTCACTGTTTAAAGAAAATACAATTGTATTAAGTATTTTCGTAGGTATTCAAGTTGTATACTTCTTAATTATACGATCGCGTTATTTAAAACAATTGAAAGAAAGATTGAATATTCGTTAAATGTGTTTTTTTAACTTTTGTACTATATTTTCTAAAAAGAGTAAGGCATTACCAAATATATAGTGATAAAATGAAAATAGCGAGGTGAAAAAAATAATAGAGAGTAAGGGGGGAGTAACATGAAAGCAACAGGAATTATTCGAAAAGTAGATGAATTGGGACGGATAGTTATTCCTAAAGAATTACGGGATGTATTAGGAATACAAATCAAATCACCACTTGAAATTTTTGTAGAAGAAGACAAAGTCATTTTACAAAAATATCAACCATACAATGCTTGTCAAATAACAGGTGATGTTTCAGATCAAAATATTTCATTAGCAAATGGAAACATTACTGTTAGTATAGAAGGCGCAAAACATGTAATAAAAGAAATTGAGCAGTTTTTGAACAAGAGTAAGATTTAGCCTTAATTTATCCCGCTATTTGTGGGCAGTAAAACTCCCACCTCAAAACTCGGCTGAAGCAAAGAAGTTAGGTGGGAGATCAATTGCCCGTAAACGCCCGATTGGTGAGGGCTAATAATCAGTGGGGGATGAACACCACCCACTGATTATAGTTTCACTTTATATTATTCTATTGAAAAACTGAAAAAGAAAAGGACCATTAATGGTCCTTTTCTTTTGTTTATTGAGAAACATTTGAGAGGAAGGGAAATGGAACGAATAAAACGAATGTTAAATCTAAACGCATTCAATAGTGGTCTGAAATGAAAATAATATATTTTCAGGAGGGATTACGATGAATAGTAGTACAGCGAATAAACAAAAAGGCATTAAATTAATTCCGTTTACTGTAAATAAAGTGGTTGAACAAGTAAATGAAATTCCACAAGGTGTACAATTGATTCATGCTCCGCAAGTATGGGAAAAGAGCGCGAAAGGAAAAGACATTGTCGTTGCTGTTTTAGATACAGGTTGTGATGTAAATCATGTAGATTTAAAAGATCGTATTATTGGTGGGAGAAATTTCACAAAAGATTATGAAGGAAATCCCAATATTTATCTTGATAATAATGGGCATGGTACTCATGTATCGGGGACAATTGCAGCGACTGAAAATGGTGTTGGTGTTTTAGGAGTCGCACCACTTGCTAAAATGTTAGTGTTAAAGGTTTTAGCGGGAGATGGTTCTGGGAGTTATGAGCAAATTATTGAGGCCATTCATTATGCAGTAAATTGGAGAGGGCCTAATAAAGAAAGAGTTAGAGTCATTTCAATGTCACTTGGTGGTCCGCAAGATGTACCAGAGTTACATGAAGCTATTCAAAATGCGGTAAAACAAGACGTACTTGTCGTGTGCGCTGCAGGAAATGATGGAGATTGTAACGATGATACGGAAGAATTAGATTTTCCAGGTGCTTATTCTGAAGTAATTGAAGTAGGTGCTGTTAATTTAGAGCGGAAAATTTCATGCTTTAGTAATTCAAATCAAGAAATTGATTTAGTAGCGCCGGGTGATGAAATACTGTCTACCTATCCAGAGGGGAAATATGCGGTATTAAGTGGTACTTCAATGGCGACGCCGCATGTCGCTGGGGCGCTAGCACTTCTCATAAAGCAGTGTGAGAGAGAGTATGGTAGAAAATTATCAGAGCCGGAAATATATGCGCAACTTATAAAAAGGACTGTACCTTTAGGGTATGAACGTACATCTGAAGGGAATGGATTAATAGATTTATTAAAAGAATAGTAATTACTAAAAAACATCTCATATTCATATGAGATGTTTTTTAGTACGGTTCTGTTGCATGTATTACGACGTCTAATAAACCGGGGAATCTAGCATTTAAGTCATCTTCACGAATTGAAATGAAACGTTGTGTTCCCTCAAGTCGTGTAAACATAACACCAGATTCACGTAAAACTTTGAAATGGTGAGATAAAGTTGATTTCGCAATTGGAATGTTTAACGCACCACAAGATTGTTCATTTTTCTCTAGTAGCATAGTTACAATTTGTAAACGAATTTGATCGCTAAGTGCATATAAGACAGAAGAGAATTGAATTTCTTCTCGATTTGGATGATAGAGAGTACGCATTTTTTCACCTGCTTGTATAAGTTAATATATTTGCACTATAACATATAAAGTGGTATATTTCTATTGTTCGAATATAATCGAACAATAGAAATATAGGGGATAAAAAATGAAGTATACAAAATTGCAAAAGGCAGGACTAAATATTTCGAAGTTGGGGTTAGGAACAAACGCTGTTGGGGGACATAATTTATATGCTGATGTGAATGAGGAAGAAGGAAAAAGATTAATAGAAGAAGCAATTCAGCAAGGGATTACATTTTTTGATACAGCAGATTCATACGGTTTCGGTAGATCAGAGGAATTGGTAGGAGAAGTATTAAAAGGAAAACGCCACGAGTTTGTACTTGCTACAAAAGGTGGAATTCAGCCGTTATTAAATGGAGAGGTTCATATTAATAATGAACGAAGCTATTTAAGAAATGCTGTGGAAAATAGCTTAAGAAGATTACAAACTGATTATATTGATTTATATTATTTACATTTTACAAATCCTGAAACAAGTTACATAGATTCAATTGGAGAGCTTACTCGCCTAAAAGAAGAAGGGAAAATTCGTTCAATTGGAATATCTAACGTAAATGTAGAGCAACTAAAAGAAGCGAATCAGCACGGACATATAGATGTTGTACAATCACCGTATAATATGTTGCATCGTGCTGCTGGGGAAGAACTTTTGCCATATTGTATAGAATCAGGTATTTCATTTATTCCGTACGGGCCTCTTGCCTTTGGGATACTAGGCGGAAAATATACAGAAGATTTCAAATTGAACGAAGGAGATTGGCGTCAAAGTGTAAATCTATTTGAAGAAAATACATATAAGAGTAACTTTAAGAAAGTTGAGAAGTTAAAAGGCTTAGCTAAAGAAAAGAATCTCGAAGTATCGCATTTAGCTTTAGCGTGGTTATTAAACAAAAAAGGAATTGATACTGTTATTCCTGGTGGGAAACGAGCAGAGCAAATAAGAGAAAGTGTAAGAACGGTGGAAGTTTCATTGAATGAGAAGGTTATGAAAGAGATTGAATCTATATTAGAAGATTAGTTGAAAAGAGGGATAGGGCCCTCTTTTTATATAAAAGGAGAAGGTTTAAATGAAAAGAGTGCTAGCTGTATTCTTTACGATAATGTTTATGATTGGTACAGATACTTTCTTAATTTCACCACTTTTGCCGACATTACAACAGGTGTATCATGTATCAACTGAATTATCAGGATGGATGGTGAGTTCATATGCTTTAGGATACGCTGGATTTGCGCTTATCGCTGGTCCTATATCAGATGGCTTAAACAGAAAAAAAGTGATGGTATTAGGAATGAGTTTTTTTGCATTAAGTACATTTTTGTGTGGAATGGCACCGAGTTTTTTATGGATGCTAACATTTAGATTTTTAGCAGGTGTAAGTGCAGCTTTTGTATCTCCACAAGTGTGGGCATCTATTCCGCTCCTTATAGAGAAGAAGCAAATTGTAAAAGCAATTGGAATTGCAACAGCAGGGTTATCAATCTCTCAAATTTTAGGGCTACCAGTAGGGTCGTATTTAGCAATGATACACTATACTACACCATTCTTCATCATTGGTATATTATCAGCACTACTTGTCATTCTTATTTATGTAGTATTACCAGAAATACAACCGGTTCATATAGGTGGAAGTAAAACAAACATCTTAAAGCGCTATAAACAATTACTTACAGATTCAAAGGTTTCACTTTCTTATTTTGCATATTTTGTTTTTCAAACTGGTAATTTTGCTGCATTTTCATTTTTTGGTGTATGGCTTTCCATTCAATTTGGCTTACAAGTCCATGAAATAGGAACAGCTATGCTCGTATTAGGATTGGGAAATTTAACCGGTAACATTTTTGGGCCGAGAATCGTAAATAAAATTGGTTATAACCTTTCTTTCTATGGTGGAATTCTATTTACAGCTGTGCTATATGTCATACTTCCTCATTTAAAGAACATTATGTTTGTAGAGTTATTTTTCTTTGTTTTATTTTTTGTGACAGGAATTTTGTTTGTATTGATGATGGGGTGCTTACAAAATATGTCTAGTATAGCAAGAGGAACAGGAGCCGCTCTTGCTAATGCTTCTATGTATATTGGCCAAATGATTGGAGCGGCAATAGCAGGAATGTTATTTGCAGCATCTCACAATTTTATACTTGTAGGTAGTTTTACTGCGTTACTATATATAGGAGCTTTATTTTTGTTTAGAAAAAGTGAAAAGCTTAATGAAGATAGTGAAACAGGAATTGCATCATAAAGCCTTTAAAAATAAATCGGAGAAATCCAAAAAAATAAAAAATCCCTAAAGAGATAGGGATTTATATATCGGCATATAGTTCCTTGGAAAAGGATATACTTAGTTTAACATATAGGAATACTTATATTTGTGAAATAGATGTGAAAGTAATGTGAAAAATGCCGTAATAAAAAGCACTGTTTTAGCTAAAACAGTGCTTTTCTCTTTGATTGAACAGTTGCTGCATTTTCATCATGTATGCCTGCATCATTAATAATTCGTTGTTTTGCTTTATTTAATAGATGGTTTACTGCTTCACCAAAATAGTTAGCTTCGCTTTTTGTGCGGGCTTCTCGTAAACATTTATAGTTTTCTAGCAGTTTCTCTTTTTCGGTGTTTGTTAAGAAATCTTCTATTTTCTTTTTTGTCATACGAAACACCCTTTCTTCTGACAAACGACGCAATAGAAAATATTTATTTTTTATTATAACAATAATTTTTAGAGAAAGTATAGACTAACGTCGTAATAGTTTGTCAATTTCTTGGATTTTCTCATCAGCTTTCCCAATTTGCGTATTTTTAGCCTGTTCACCACCAAGAGCTTGGTGAAGTAAAAACGTTTGACCGGAAATAGCGGTCACAATGGAGACTTTTATAATTTCTTTTATTAAGGTGACATCGAATAAAACGAGTCCAAGAAGTGCGGCGAGGCTACCTGTAAAAATATCAGTTAAAAATCCAAAATGAAAAAAAGTTTTTAAACGGCGTGGAAGCAATAACTTGCCTTGGTTATTGATCAGATGGGAAACGAAGCCAGTAATGCCACCAACGAGAACAGCGGTTAGCCATTGATACATTTCCATCGAATCCACTCCTTTTAGTGAATAAGATTCGATAATTTGATATTGATTCCTTTTAATATTTCATATAAGCATATTGAGAAAGTTTGTTTAGGTTTATTCCGTATTCAATTTAATTATAACAGAAAAATCTGATATATTTCAGTCTATTATATGAAGCGGTTATTCCTTAATATGAATGTAGAAAGGGGTGCGTGATATGAATATAGATTATCGAATAAGAAGTGTAGATGGTTATACAAAAAATATAGGGGAATTAGTAAGCATGCTGGAACATACGAGGGCTGTAACATTACAGGAAATAAACGATCTATCAGTTGAGCAATTAGATTTAATTATGCCGAGTGGAGGGAATTCCATCGGAGCGTTACTAAAGCATATAGCGGCTATAGAAAAAGCCCATCAGCTTATTTCATTTCAAAATCGTGACTTTACAAAAGAAGAATTAGAAATATGGGAAGATGCACTGTATTTAGGGGAAGCAGGGAAATCTATTCGTGGCTATGACATACTGTATTATGTACAACTTTTGCAAAAATTGAGAGAAGAAACACTAAAGTGTTTGAGTGAACAGGATGACGAATGGCTAATGTCAGAAAGAAAGTGGCCTAATGGCGTAGCGTATAATCAGCGCTACCTTTGGTTTCATGTGCTAGAAGATGAAATTAGTCATCGCGGACAAATTAAAATGCTAAAAAATAAGTTATTTGAAAATTACGTTAAATAAGGTAGCTTTTTAATGGGATATTCCATATAATGAGAGTAATTAAAATTAGAACGGGGTGATGTATTATGGCGAAATTAACTTATATGAATAATAAACCAAATACAAAGGTGGACGGAAAGGGCGATACTCTATAAGTGAGCGCACAATCCTTCCACTAAGTTCAAACTAGGGAGGATATCAATTTGGATCAAAATATTTTAGAATCTTTCGGATGGGATTCTTTTTTTGAAGAACAAGCTGTAGAGAACTATGAAGTAGGGCGTATTTTACTTGAGCATAAGCATATATATCGGATTATTTGTAATGATGGTGAATATGTAGCGGAACTGTCTGGGAAGTTTCGTCATGAAGCGCTAACGAAGGGAGATTATCCGGCAGTTGGGGATTGGGTGTATATAAAGAAAATAGAAAATGAGAAAAAGGCAATTATTCACCGTATTTTTCCGAGAAGAAGTTCTTTTTCAAGACAAGAAGCTGGTAACAGAACTGAAGAACAAATTATCGCAACAAATGTAGATTATCTATTTTTAGTGAATGCACTTAACCATGATTTCAACGTAAGAAGGATGGAACGTTATTTGCTGGTGGCTTATGAGAGCGGTGCAATGCCTGTTATTGTTTTAACGAAGAGTAGTTTATGTGAAGATGTGGAACAGAAAATTGCAGAAACTGAAGCGGTAGCAATCGGTGTTCCTATATTTGTTGTTGATAGCTTAGTGTACGTCGGAATAGAATCATTGCAACAATTTGTCTCACCAGGAAAAACAGTTGCTTTAGTTGGATCTTCAGGTGCAGGAAAATCTACTTTGTTAAATGCATTAATAGGAACAGATGTAGCAAAAACCGGAGATATACGTGAAGAAGATAGTAAAGGAAGACATACGACAACTCACCGTGAATTGTTCCAATTACCGAGTGGCGGTTTAGTAATTGATACTCCTGGTATGAGGGAACTTCAGCTTTGGGAAGGAAGCGCGGCAATTCAAACTACATTTTCTGATATTGAAGATCTTGCAAATACTTGCCGCTTTCGAGATTGTAAACATGAGAATGAACCAGGATGCGCAGTGCATAAAGCAATTGATAACGGGCTAATGACGATAAATCGTTTGCAAAGCTATAAAAAGTTGCAAAGAGAATTGGCGTATTTTATGAGAAAACAAGATGCTATTCTCGCAAGAGCTGAGCGTGATAAGTGGAAGAAGATTTCTAAACAGCATAAAAAAATGTAAAAAACCAAAGGACTATTCCTTTGGTTTTTTGTATTTGTAAATTTTATAATAATATTATTCATATATATAGACAAAGGGGGAATATTTGTTTAAACTTTACAAGGTGTTTATCAAAAACGAATTGTAAAAATAGAGGATAGGGAATGGGATATATTCATAATTGGTTATTTATCTTTAAAACTTAATATTTAAATGTAGGAGGTTTATAATGAGTAAACTGTTAAGGTGGTTTCGAGATATAAAAGTAGCAAAAAAGCTATTAATTTCATTTTTGATAATTTTAATTGCAGCTGTCTCTATTATTGGAGGAATGTCTTATCAAACGGCTAAAAAGAATTTTGAATCACAAATTACGAGTAGTGCTCACGATAATATAAAAATATTAGATAATTTAATCAATCAAATGATTGAGGCGAAATTTAACGAAGTAAATAACTTTGCACGAGTGATTCATAGTGATATGTATCAAGGAGATAATCAAGATGAATTAAGAAAGGTATTATCTCAATATATTAATTTAAATAAAGATATTGAACAAGTATATGTTGCCGGCAATGATAAGAAGTTTGTGCAAGAACCAAATATACAAATGGCAGCAGATTATGATCCAACAACTCGTTCTTGGTATAAAGATGCAGTGAGTAAACAAGGTGGAATCGTGGTCACTGAACCGTATAAGGCGAAAGGAAATGGACATATTGTCGTAACGATTGCGAAACAAACAGAAGATAAAAATGGTGTTGTTGCGGTAGATTTAAGTTTAGAGAATTTATTGAAAACAACAAAGTTAATCAATATTGGTAAAAAAGGATATACTTTCATTTTAGATGGAAAACAAAAAATAATTGCGCATCCTCAAGAAAAACCAGGAGATAAAGCAGCTGATTCTTGGGCAAAGAGAATTTACGAAGATAATCAAGGCACTTTTTCATACACGTATGATGGTAGTGAAAAGAAAATGGTATTTGCTACAAACTTAAAAACAGGTTGGAAAATCGGTGGAACGATGTACTCAAATGAAGTAATTGAAGCTGCTCAGCCTGTATTTTATAATATGTTAATTGTTATGCTTATTTCATTAGTTGTAGGAGGGGCACTTATTTATTTCGTAACTCTTTCTATTACAAAACCTTTAAAGAGATTAGTTGCCACTTCTAAAGAAATAAGTGAAGGAGATTTAACGCAAACAATTGAAATTAATTCAAACGATGAAATCGGTCAACTTGCAAAAGGTTTTAATGAAATGACAGATTCACTAAGAACGTTAATTGGAAGAATTAATACTTCAGCAGGGCATGTTGCAGCTGCATCTGAAGAGTTAACAGCAAGTGTGAGACAAGCGAGTGAAGCGACTGAACAAATTACATCAGCAATGGATGAAATATCAAGTGGTGCAACGACGCAAACAGCAAGCGTAGAAAATGGTGCTATGTTACTGTTTGATGTAACAGAAGGGATTCAGCATGTAGCAAATAGCTCATCATCTATTAATACTGCTTCTGCTCACACTCGCGAAAAAGCAGAAGATGGTGGAAAGCTAGTTGGAAAAACAGTAAATCAAATGCAATCTATTGCGGAATCTGTTTCACAGTCAGATGCTGTTATTCAGTTGTTGAATAACAAATCAAAGCAAATTGGTGATATTTTAGAAGTTATTCAAAATATTGCAGATCAGACAAATCTTCTAGCTTTAAATGCAGCAATTGAGGCTGCAAGAGCTGGTGAGCATGGAAGAGGCTTTGCAATTGTTGCTGATGAAGTACGAAAATTAGCAGAACAATCTAGTGTATCATCAAGTGAAATTAGTAAATTAATTTGTGAAATACAAGATGATATGAGTAAGACAGTAAAATCTATGAATAATGTAAATGAAGAAGTGCAATCTGGACTTGTTATTGCAAATGAAACGAAACAAAATTTCACTGAAATTTTACAATCTACAAATGAAATTGCTGACCAAATTAAAACGATGGTTGAAACGGCTAATGGGATGTCAAAAGGTGCAAATGAAGTATCTATTTCGGTTGGTCAAATTGCTATGACGGCACAAAATAATGCGACGAGTACACAAAGTGTTGCAGCGTCAGCTGAGGAGCAGCTAGCTTCCATGGAGGAAATTGGTTCTGCAGCTGGTACACTATCTCAAATGGCTGAAGAGTTACAAGTATTAATTGAAAGATTTAAAGTATAAAAAGGGGAGGCTGTCTCAAAATAGCATTAGTGCTATTAGAGACAGTCTTTTAGCTGATAAACGGATTAGAGGTTCAATGCATTTAATGTTTGTCGAAAAATAGAGGAATTTGTTAAGCGGGTGTATAATTAATATAATATATACTACGTTTAAAGGAGATCAGTATGGGAGTGTATTGGGGAACGAAAAGATATTCTTGGCTTAGCTATGTCTCGTTTTGGTTAAGCATTTTATTCTTTGTTGCTTTTTTAATTGAAGTGTTTGTATTTAAAACACTTTCAAATAGCTCATTACAAATCGTTAAATACTTTTATTTTATATTTGTTCCATTAAATATCATTCTTAGTTTAAGGTTATTATTTAAGAATAATGAAAAGAAAATATTACCGATTTTTAGTTTAATTGTATCACTATTATTTGCAAGTTTAATTATAGTGTTAGCATTAGCAGCTACAGGAAAAATCTTATGAGGAGAGTGATATAAATTACTCTTCTTTTTTGTGGTTTTTCAAGATTTATAAGTAGTGTGTAGGAAATAAGGAAAGTGATAAGTTATCAGTAAGGGAACATACTAGTGAATAGAGAGTGAACTGAAAATACTATATGTTTTGTATGTGTTTATAAAGCAAATGAATGCGGTAAGATTTGTGATATATGGTACAATAAACATGGATAGTGATAGAGATAAAGGGTATATAAAATACTCATCGTTTTTTAGTAAGAGAGGGGTTATCTTATGCTATACGAGGATTTGATGACAGTATTCCAAGCTGCTCCGATAGAATTAGATAGAGGCGGCTGGAAATATATAATCCAGGAACAAAATGATAATTATGAAATTGTTGATGAAATGTTAAAAAAGCAAATGAATGTTGAATTGTATTTTAATGAGTATGATGAGGTGAAAATCACTTTATATAAAGATGGAAGCCCTATTACTACTATGCAAAGAATTGCTATTTCAAAAGTTGAGTTGGATGAAGAGGAAGACGGCATTCAATTCGTATTGGAACGCATGCCAAGTCGAATGATTCGTTTGCAATTAAAGCCATATCTTGCAGTAGAAATGGGGCCGTACTGGGAAGTATGTGAAGACTGCGAATGAAGATGAAAAACATCCGTATACACGGATGTTTTTTTATGTTTTTTGAAGTTGTTTAAAGGCAATAATCGGTAGTAAAATGATGCTCACCCAACCGATAATAGGGTATAGAATATGAAGTAATTCGCTATATCCAATGAAACTAAAGCAATAACTAATTAGTAATATGAAGTAAATAATGTTATTACTTTTCCATCCGGTAATGGATTGCATTTGTTTTGTCATTCCGAATATATTCCCAACTAATGTTGTGAATACTTCACCAAAAATGATAAGAACAAAGAAAAAATGGAAAGTTGCATTAAACCTTCTTACAACTTCAGCCATTGGGATGTTATATTGATAAAATTGTTCAACTGATAATATTGCTAAATGGCTACATAATAAAATAAAGCAAAGCCCCGCGCCGCCTAAAATACCACCCCATAAAATAGCTTTTCGATCTTTTACTTCACTGGCCAATGGGACGAGAACACTTTGGGCGAGAGACAGATTTAATGCAACATATGTAATAGGGCTAGTAATCCATTTCATATTCCAACTTTCTGTAGGAACGGTGTCAATAATAGGAGTTGTACCATGAATAAAGGTTGTAATAGCAAGTCCGATAATGAAAATCATCATAATAGGTACGACAAGTGTATTCACTTCAAAAACACCTTGTAATCCTCGGCTCCCAATAATGAGGCAGGCGATGACTGTGATGAAAATACCAAGTTGTCTCGGGAGACGAAGTTGTTCTTCAAATACTGCCCCGGCTCCTGATAACATAACGCTAGTTACGCCAAATAATACGAGTAATAATAAAGTATTTACGACATTTCCAAATACATCCCCAAATAAATATTTATTAAATTCTTGCGCTGAAAATGCCCCGATTTGTGATGAAAGTAACATCATTTTTGTACCGAGCCAAATAAAAAAAAATCCACTTATACATATGCCAATGGTTCCGTACAATCCGTTAACTGTAAAAAATTCAACAATTTCTCGCCCCGTAGCAAATCCAGCTCCAACGACCGTTCCGATATAAGTAGCAGCGACTTTCTTTGCTACTTGCCATTGTTGATTGTCCATGTTATCCCTCTTTCTTCTATGATGAGCTTGACTTACTATTATGCATATGTGTGAGCTTGGACAATTAGACATATGAAGTAGTTGAAAGGATACATGAATTATATGATATTAGGGAAATATTAAGGTTGTTAAAACTTTGTTACATATAAGCTGTTCATTCAAAAGAATAGGGAATGTATGGTAAAATGAAGTTAGGTCATTAAAAGATAGTAACATGATAAGAGGAGTGGATTGTATGAGTACGAAAACGAATGTTGTTGAAGTATTAAACAAGCAGGTAGCAAACTGGAATGTATTATATGTCAAACTGCATAATTATCATTGGTATGTGACAGGACCGCACTTCTTTACATTACATGAGAAATTTGAAGAGTTTTATAATGAAGCGGGAACATACATTGATGAATTAGCAGAGCGTATTTTAGCGTTAGAAGGAAAACCGTTAGCGACAATGAAAGAGTATTTAGCAACTTCAACTGTAGTCGAAGGGACAAGCAAAGAGTCTGCAGAAGAAATGGTGCAAATTTTAGTAAACGATTTTTCTGCACTTATTCAAGAATTAAAAGAAGGTATGGAAGTAGCTGATGAAGCTGGTGATGAAACATCGGCTGATATGCTATTAGCAATTCATACGACATTAGAACAACATGTATGGATGTTAAGTGCATTCTTAAAATAAACATAAATGGATTAAAGAAAAACTCTATTGAAAAATTCTTTCAATAGAGTTTTTTATAATTTTTCAGTTTTCTTTTATGCTATAATATAGTAAAAAGGAGGAGATGCGATGTTTCGCTTTTTCAGAACTGGAAAAGAAGAGCGGGAAATTACGAAAGACGAATTAGAGCAAGCAATGGCTAAGTTTCTAGAAACAAATGCTAATATCGTTTATACAGTCTTAGTAAATGATGATTACACAGTAAATTATGATTTGTTAAAGCCCTATTTACCTGCATTTCCAACAAATTGTTTTCTGATAACGAAGGAAACGCTGGAGGTATTTGAGCATACAGAAGAAAATTTAAACCTAGTTAAAGAAATTGATATCGTACAAAAGGCCGTAGATCAATATGTAACAGAAAAAGAAATGTTCCCAATTGTTGAAGATAGCGAAGATCAGCTCATATGCGGAGTGAAACTAGGACCATATTTAAATCGTATATTAAAAAGAGACTTATATATTTCAGAAAAGCATTATTTAGTTTCAAGTAAACCAGATAAGAAAAAAAAGAATAGTGGATAGATGTTATGAGAACAACAATAATATATTGTTGTCTTTTTTTGTTGTTAAAACATTGATTTTTCAGTCTATTTAATTTTATACTACAACTAGTGGATAGGAAGGAGTGGTGTATTATGCGTATACATATATTAATTATTAAATATCATTCTGAGAATCAGGTATTGTTAAGTTGAATTGTAGAATTTACTTATACCGTGACCCTAGAATGCTAGGAGTGTTGGAGAAACAATTATTATAAAAGGTTACGGGGGAATTTCTATATGAAAAATAGTATGACTTATATTAAGTTATTAAATGAAACGTTACATTGTTATGCAAATAAAGGAAGTTTTGAAGCGTATTCTTATATAATGAATAATGCTAAAGATGTAATGGGTAATGAAGCGCAAATATATAATTTTAAATATGCATTAGCAAGTGCAGCAGGACTTGAAGAAGAAGCGTTGCATTTAATGAAGAAAGCAATTATAGAAAATGGATTTTGGTACGGAAGTGAGTATTTAATTTCCGATGATGATTTAAAACCACTACATAAATTTGAAGAGTTTCATAGAATGGTTCAATTATGTAAAGAAAGAGAAGAATTAGCAAAGAAATCGGAACAAGCAGACGTGAAATATAAATACAGCAAACAAACTGAAAATCTACTAATAACACTGCATGGGGATCAAGAAAATATACAAATAATAGAACCATATTGGAACTCTGTAATGGAACAAGGTTTTATGCTAGCATTGCCTCAATCTTCCCAAATTCAATTTTCAGATGGATATGTTTGGGATAATATCGAAAGAGGAAGAGAAGAGTTAAAAGGACATTACAATAAGATTAAAGTGAATAAAACATTTGGGAATATTATTATTGGTGGCTTTTCTGCTGGGGCAAGAGTAGCGTTACATTCCATGTTACAAGGTGAAATAGAAGTGAACGGTTTTATTTTTGTGGCACCGTGGCTCCCGGAAATGGAAGAATGGGAAGAAATGATTGGAATATTGCATGATAAAAGCATAAAAGGATATATAATATGTGGGGATCAAGATGAAGATTGTTTTGAAGGTACACAGCAATTTGTAAAGTTATTAAAGGATAAAAATATAGAACATAATTATAAAGTTGTGCCTAACTTAAATCATGATTATCCTCATAATTTTGATGAGTTATTAAAAGAAGCTATTGAATATATAGGAAGCAAAAACAATTGATTAGTAGTAAGAAAAGGAGATGCATCATATGTGATGCATCTCCTTTTCGTTATTATAAATTAAAAGCATCTGCCAATAGGCGATAAGAGTTTAATTTATGTTCAAATTGATGAGTAATCGTGACAATCATAAATTCGTCAGTATTATACGCTTTGCTTAAGTTTAATATTTTTTCTTTCACAGAAGACGGATCACCGACAATCATACGTTGACGATTTTCTTTTATGCGGAATAGATCATAAGCACTATACGAATAATTTTGAGCAGTTTCAATAGAAGGAGTACCAGTAGTCCGTTTTCCTTGTTCTAGTAATAAGATTGATAAATCTAAACTAGAAGCAATTTTTTCCGCCTCTTCATTCGTTTCTCCGCAAATAACAAAAATAGAGACGATTGATTTTGGTTTATCTCCTAAATAAGAAGGTTGGAACTGTTCCTGATAAGCCTTCATTACTTCAGGGCCACCGTATCCGTTAATGAACTGTGCAAATGCAAAAGAAGCGCCTTGCTTTGCGGCAATCATTGCACTTTCTCCGCTAGAACCGAGCATCCACATTTCAGGAGATGTTGGGATAACTGGAGTAGCCTTTAAGTTTGCATAATGATGGTTTTCTGGTACTTGATCATGTAAGTACATAGCAACATCTGCAATTTGTTCTGGATATTGATCAAGTGAGACCATTTTACCTTCTTGAAGTGCGCGAGTTGCTATCGGCATACCACCAGGCGCTCTCCCGACACCAAGGTCGATGCGGCCCCTATAAAGTGCTTCTAAAACGCGGAAATTCTCGGCAACTTTATATGGACTATAATGTGGCAGCATAACACCACCAGAACCAACTCTAATACGGTCAGTTTTCGCGGCAATATGTGAAATGAGTATTTCTGGACTTGAACCAGCTAAGCTAATTGAATTATGGTGCTCGGATACCCAAAAACGTGTGAATCCGAGTTTCTCAACTTCTTGTGCAAGCGTAACTGTATGCGAAATAGCCTGGGCTGCTGTGCTACCATCTGAAATAGGTGATTGGTCTAATACACTTAATTTGATCATAGAATATACCTCTCAATCTTAATGTACATCCTATTATATATTTACTTACGAAAAATGCGTAATGAAATGCTCAAAAGGAAAAGTGAATAATTTTTTATCCGCTTTTAATGAGAAAACCCTCGTTCATAATGATTCATTTCGACTAAGTTTAATATATATTCGTAGTTATCAATTTCTAAATGTATTTGCTTGCGTTCTTCTTCAGTTAGTTTAACGCTAGTGAGTTTTTTACATAAATGCTGTTTTTTTAATTCTAAATGTTTTTTTGTAGCCTGATAATCGTAAGTACGTTTCATGTGTATCCATCCTTTCCATACAGTTACTATCTGTATGTTTATCATATGAAGCATGTGGAAGGGGGAGAGCTGCACCTTATGTATTTTTAGTGAATTTTCAAATTGTGGTGGTGTTATGTTTAAGTGAATTTATGAATAAAATGCACTAAACCACTAATTTGTATTTCATGAAGTAAGGGGTGGGATTGTGCAGAAAGATATAATGTTTAACAATGAGATGGATGAAACGTTAAAAGTTATAAATAAGGGATTGAAGAAGACGACACGTCCGAAACAAATCATTGTAGTAGGAGCTGGTATGGCTGGATTAGTTTCGGCATCTTTATTAAAAGCAGCAGGGCATGAAGTGAAGGTTTTTGAAGCGAACAACCGTGTAGGTGGCCGCATAGAGACAGTTAGGATGGAAGATACCGGATTATATTTAGATGTTGGAGCAATGAGAATTCCGTATTCGCATACATTAACGATGGCATATATAAGAAAGTTTGGGCTACAGGTGAGCCCTTTTATTAATAGGAATGAGACAGATATTATCTACGTAAATGGTCGGAAAACGACATTAAAACAATACGAAAAAGATCCAAGTATTTTAAGATATCCTGTGGAAATGAATGAAGTTGGGAAAACGTCTGAGGAACTATTAATGTTAGCGGTACAGCCCATTATAAATTTTATAAAAAAGAACCCAGAGAAAAATTGGGATATTGTAGTAAAGGATTTTGGGAGATATTCTACAGGTCAATTTTTAAAATATCATCCTTATCAATATAATACGTATTTTTCGCCAGTAACGATTGAGATGATAGGTGTTCTATTAGATTTAGAAGGTTTTTTAGAAAGGTCATTCGTTGAGACGTTACGTTTTTTATATATTATGCAAGAGGAGAGCGGATTTTGCGAAATAATAGGTGGGAATGATAGATTACCAAAGTCTTTTTTACCACAATTAGAAGAAAATATTATATATAATCAAAAATTAATGAAGCTTCATCAACAAGCCAATAGTGTAACAGCCTATTACCGGAACGAGGAAACTTTTGAATATAGTAGTATTACAGGGGATTTAGTTATTGTTACAATTCCTTTTTCAACAATGCGATTTGTAGAAGTAGATCCATTTGATTCGATATCTCATGCGAAGTGGAAAACAATTCGCGAATTGCGTTATATGCCAGCTACAAAAATAGGAATTCAATTTAAAAGTCGTTTTTGGGAGGAACAAGGGCAATTAGGTGGGAGAATTATAACAGATCTTCCTATACGTTATGCGTATTATCCAAGCCATGGAATCGGAGAGAAAGGGCCTGCTATGATGTTAGGAAGCTATACATGGTCTTATGATGCGTTGTTATGGGATGGGTTATCAAAGGGGGATCGTATCTATTACACACTACAAAATTTAGCAACAATATTAGGTGGTCAAGTATATGATGAGTTCATGTCTGGAATATCAAAGAGTTGGACATTAGATCCATATGCGCTTGGAGGGTTTGCACTATTTCAAGCTGGCCAAGAATCAGAATTACAGCCAGTCATTGTAAAACCTGAGGGGAGAATATATTTTGCTGGTGATCATACAACGCTGTATCACGGATGGATTCAAGGTGCGATTGAATCTGGAGTTCGTGTAGCGATGGAAGTGAATGATTAAAAAGTTTAAAATTCAGAAATTTCTTTACTGTATAACTTGAGATGGATATTATTATATATAAAAGAATTATAGGGAGTGTTTACAGTGAATCCGTTATTATTCGATTTTCCTTCTGAATTTTATACTGACAGGCTGTTTATTCGAATGCCAAAACCAGGTGATGGTAAAGTTGTATATGACGCAATTCAAGCTTCAATACAAGAATTAAAACCTTGGATGGTCTTTGCACAAAAAGAGCAAACAGAGGAAGAAATAGAAGAGAGTATTAGAAAATCGCATATTCAATTTTTGCAGCGTGAAGATTTGAGATTACTAGTTTTTTCGAACGAAACAGGTGAATTTATTGCATCTGCCGGATTACATCGTATTAATTGGGATATACCTCAATTTGAAATCGGGTATTGGATTGATTCAAGGTTTAGTGGAAAGGGCTATATGGTAGAGGCTGCAAAAGGTATAACAGATTATGCTTTCACTGAATTGAAAGCAAACCGCGTAGAAATCCGTTGTGATTCTCTAAATAAGAAGAGTAGAGCGATACCAGAGAAATTAGGCTTTAAATTAGAGGGTACTTTAGAAAGCGCGAGTGTTGCGGTAGATGAAAATGGATTAAGAGATATGTGTGTATTTGCAATGACGAGAAATACATATGAAAAAGAAGAGCTGTAAAGAAACAGCTCTTCTTTTTGTTTATTATGGTACAGGATGACCGTTAGAGCTTTCGAAAATTGTAAACCATTGTTGGCGGTCTAAATTAACTTTTGTTGCCATTGCAGCCGTTTTTACTCGATCTAATTTGCCAGAGCCAACAATTGGCATCATTTTAGCTGGATGAGCAAGTAACCATGCATACATAACAGTATCGATGCTATCAACGCCTAGCTCAGTAGCAACTTTTTGTAAAGTTTCACGTACACGTATGGCACGTTCTGATTGACCAGTAAAGATTTCACCACCAGCAAGAGGTGACCAAATCATTGGATTAATTCGTTTTTCTTGGCATAAATCAATCGTACCTTTTTCAAAATGCTCCATTTGCATCGCAGATACTTCAATTTGATTTGTAATGAGCGGGAAATCTAAATACGAACTTAACATATTAAATTGTGAAGGTAAAAAGTTAGATACACCGAAGTGGCGAACTTTGCCTTCTTGCTTTAAGCGTGAGAACGCTTCTGCCACTTCAGTTGGATTCATAAATGGATCTGGGCGATGGATGAGCAATACATCAATATAATCTGTATGTAAGTTTTGTAATGAATCTTCCGCGCTTTTTATTATATGTTCAGCACTCGTATTGTAGTGAGCAACATATCGCTCTGGAAATTTAGGTGATGGGGGAGCGATTCCACATTTAGTGATGATTTGCATATTTTCGCGTACGGAAGGCTTTAATTGTAACGCTTCTCCAAACAATCCTTCACACGTATACCCACCATAAATATCAGCGTGATCGAAAGTAGTAATCCCCAAATCCATACAGTCTTCAATAAAAGAAAGTAACTCTTGCTTTGTCATATTCCATTCTGCTAAACGCCAGAACCCTTGAATAATACGAGAAAATTCTAGTGTTTCGGCCATTTGAACTCGTTCCATTATAAGTACCCCCTTGATGAATGATAATATTTTTGAAAAGGCTTTCTTGCTACATATTATTATATAGTTACCCGGTTGTACATACAATAAATATGTTTTGCTACAAAAACGTTTTTCTCTATATGCTATAATGTAGAAACATATAGCTATAAGGAGATGTAAGGAATGATTCCAGTAACAATACTAACTGGTTTTCTTGGATCAGGGAAAACGACATTATTAAATCGAATTTTATCAGAGGATCACGGCAAGAAATTAGCAGTGATTGTAAATGAAATAGGGCAAATTGGTATCGATAATCAATTAATTATGAACGTTGAAGAAGAAATTATGGAAATGACAAACGGTTGTTTATGCTGTACTGTGCGTGAAGATTTACTTGTTGCTTTAAAACAATTACTGGATGTGAAAGCAGAAGGGAAAATGGACTTTGATGGATTAGTAATTGAAACAACAGGTCTTGCAAATCCAGGTCCGATTATTCAAACTTTCTTTTTAGATCCAGTTATTCAATCTGCATACCAAATTAACGGTGTTGTAACAGTTGTAGATAGCTATCATATACATAAACATTTTGAAAAGGGACTAGAAGCAAAAGAACAAATTGCCTTTGCTGATGTTGTGTTAGTTAATAAATTAGATTTAATTGAAGAAAATGAGAAAGAAAATCTCTTGCATGAACTTCAAGGAATTAACCCGACTGCAAAGTTAATCGAGGCGACTAACTGTGAGGTAGATATTCCATCGTTATTACAAATTCAAACGTTTAAAACGAAAGATACGCTGCAAATTTACCCTCATACAGAACATAACCATCTAGAAGGTGTAAAATCGTTTGTACTACGTGAAGAACGTCCGTTAGATTTACAAAAATTGAATGAGTGGATGTCAGCTGTTGTTCAAGAACTAGGGGAGCATTTATATCGCTACAAAGGAATTTTATCTATTGATGGAGTAGATAAACGTATTGTTTTCCAAGGTGTGCATACGTTATTTGCTGCTTCGTACGATAGAGAGTGGCAAGAGGGCGAAGAGCGAGTAAGCGAAGTAGTTTTCATCGGAAGAGATATTAATAAAGAATGGTTCCAAGAACATTTTGAAGAATGTGTGAAATAAGTCTGCGTATATTGCAGGCTTTTTTTTGTTTACTAAAATTGGAATTTGCATTAAAATAATCTGAAAATACTAAATATTTAGTGTTTTGTTAGGGGTAGGGGGGAGAAAAGGTGCGTTTAATGATTCTTGGATTGCTTACTAAAAGGGAGTCGCTATCTGGTTATGAAATACAGCAGGCGCTAAATATGGTGCAAAGTAATAGATGGGCGGAAGTTTTCCCAGCTTCTATTTATCACGCATTAAAAAAAATGGAAAATGAAAATTTCATTCAAGTTAAAGCAATTGAAATGACCGGAAAACGGTCGAAAACGATATATTGTATTACAGACAAGGGAAGTCAAGAATTTAAAAGGTTATTAAAGGAGTCGTTTCAAAAAACTTCAGTTATGTTTCCAAAACATCTATATACAGCGTTAACATTTCTGTCAGAAGAAGAGAGTATGAGAGAGGAGGTTTTAGAAGCTTTAGAAGAGCAGAAAAGTGAAATACGATCTACTTATGAAGAGATGAGGGAAGGAGAAAGACTAAAAGATAACGCGCCAGCGTATGTGAAACTAATTTTCGAAAATATGTATGAACAATGTGAGATGCAACTTCGATTTATTCATAGGTTAGAGAAACTATTAAAAAAATAAAAATGTGGTGGGAAGAATATGAAAATCGATCATCTTGTTATAAATGTAAATAAAGAAATACAAGAAAATAAGGAAACGATTAAAAATGTACATTCTATCGGGCTTCCATATGTTCCGAAATGGGGAAAGGGAACGAAAGGGTTTAAAGTATCTAACATATGGATTGGAAAAGAATATTTAGAATTAGTAAGAATAAAAACAAAAGATGGGGGTGGTTGGGTACAAGAGTGGGTTCAGAAATATTGTGATGGCCATAGGGGACTTATCGGACTGGCAATTGATGTTGAAAATATAGATAAAGTGTATGGAAAAATGATAGAAGGTGGAATTGGAATTACAAAACCAGAACCATTACAATACAAGTGGTTTTTTAATTTATTTAAGAAAACTATGCCGTGGAAAAATGCATACATACAGCCGATGAAGGGGATGCCGTTTCAATTCTTTCTACAACAAATGGACGATCAAAAGAGCAGAGAATATATGGAGAAATATATGTATCCAAATAGTTTGGAGCAGGGAATTACAGGAATAAATACGGTGAAATTATATGGAGAAATAACAAATGAAGATAGAGACATTATTAGTTGTCTATTTTCAGATGTTACAAATGAAGAAGAAATAGTAATACGTTTAAACAATCAAATGATTTATCTAATTCAATCGGATGAGCATTTTACGGAGATAATACTAGATTGCAAAAGCGAAGCACATAGGGAGAAGAAATTAAATATAGAAAATGTGATATTAATAAATAAATAATAAAAAGCCTGTTTTCACAGGCTTGTATTTTCATCTATAAGTAATTCCATTACAACACCTACAACTGGACCTTCGTCATCAATATCCCCATTTAAACGGAAGCCAAATGACTCATATAGTCCCATTGCGTGTTTGTTGTCAGGATGTAAACTTAAATAAATTATTTTACATTCAAATTTTTGTTGCAAGAATTGAATTAGTAAGCGAAGGAAACGTTTTGCGTATCCTTTTTCTTGAAATTGTTGGTCAATCATAAAACGATCTAACCATACGCTTTCATGTTTTTGGGAATACCATCCATACATTGCGTATCCAACGAGTGTTTCTTTGTCATATAAGCCTACTGACGTTCCGTTTTCTTCATATAATGATTCTGCTAAGGAAAACGCATTACTTTCAATAAATTGCTGCTGGTCTTTTGTTACGCTTAAGGCAGCTACTGAACGCCAATTTGCTGCTGTTACTTCACAAATGTGAAGATTCATAGTTCCAACTCACCTTCTAAATTAGTATAGCTTACAAGCTAATATGGATAATTCTACTTGTTATTTCGATCAAGTCAAGGATAAATACATAAAAAGGCAGCTGAATGACATATTCAGCTGCCTAGAAAATATAGTTGATTAGCTTGTTGCTTCTTTTAAAGTATTTACGTTTTCTTCCATTAATGTGAAGTAATCTTTATTGTTCTTTGCATCATCCTCAGAAATAGTAGCAAGGTGATTTAAGCGTAAAATTTTTGTACCTGTTTCTTTTTGAATAACTGATGCTACTTTTGGAGTAGAGAATGTTTCAAATAAAATATATTGTAGACCGTGCTCTTTTACTGTTTTTGTAATGTCAGCAAGCTGTTTTTGAGATGGTTCATCAGATGCTGAAATTCCAGCGATTGGAATTTGTTTCAAACCGTATCGTTGTTCCCAGTAGCCGTAAGCTGCGTGTGAAACTAATATTTCTTTCGTTTTTGCATTTGCAACAACTGCTTTAAATTGATCATCTAAATCAGTAAATTTTGTTTGTAGTGCCGCGAAGTTTTTTTCGAACTCTTTTTTATGTTCAGGCTGTAATTCTACAAGTGCATTTTTAATTTTTTCTGCTTGTTTCATCGCAAGAGTAGGATCTATCCAAACGTGTGGGTCTTTATCGTGATGATGTTCATCTTCTTTATGAACGTCTCCATGATCGTGCTGCTCTTCTTCAGATGAAGCACGAAGTTCGATATCTTTAGATGCATTTACAATTTTTACGTTTTCTTTTTTTAATGATTTTTCCATTTTTTCGGCAAATGGTTCTAATTCTGCGCCGTTATAAACAAATAAATCGGCTTTCGCCACTTGTACAGTCTGTTTTTGACTTGGTTCAAATGTATGAGAATCCGCACCAGGTGGGTAAATTGTTTCTACATTTACATAATCACCACCGATTTTTTTTGTAAAGTCAGCGAGTGGGAAAATGGTTGTATAAACAGAAAGTTTCCCATCTTTTTTCGCCGCACCTTCTTTGTTGTTAGAACATCCAGCAAAGATGAGTGTGAAAATAAGTATAAATGAAAATAGAGCTAATTTTTTAGGCATATAATTCTCCTCTTTTCTTTTTTACAATTATATTTTCTCCAAATATAAGAAGAAAATATCGTTTTAACACAAAACGGAATAATTACGTTTTAGGTTGCGAACCTAGTATAATACATCTTTATGAAAGTTGCAATAAATAATAATCATTACGATTTGTTTTTGTTATAAATTTGTCAAAAAGAAAGGTATTAATTTTTATGATTGGTGCATATGTGACAATGTTACTTTCATATATTGGGAGGGAGCAGAAAAAAGGGGATGAGCGCTTGGGTTACTTCATGGAAGCTATCTTATTAATACTTGCGGTTGTTTTGCCATTATCTTTTGTTTTAATTTTTTTAAGAAGACTAATAAGTAATTTAGGGGATGCTACAACAATTACAAAATTGCCAGCGGAAGAAAAAGAAGAGAAAAAAGAGTAAGTAAAGCACTATGCGTACGCATAGTGCTTTACTTATGGTAAAATGGGAGAACGGAAACTCCTGTTAGCGACGATTAGCTATAGGAGAGAATAGTAAATAAAGAGGTATACACATATATGAATAAGCGAACAGCGTTAGTACTTGGCGCAAGTGGGCTAGTTGGACAAGAAATAACACGACTATTACTTGACTCAGATTACTACGATTCGGTTACTATTTTTGTAAGAGAACCATTACAATTACAGCATGAGAAATTGCAACAGAAACAGGTGGATTTTTCAGTATTAGAGGAATACAAAGAATTTTTTGCAGTAGATGATGTTTTTAGTTGCTTAGGAACAACGATAAAAAAAGCGAAGTCGAAGTCGAATTTTAAAAAAGTAGATTATGAATATACATTACGAGCTGCCTGCTTAGCTGAAAAACAAGGCGTGCAAAATTTTCTTGTTATTTCATCAATGGGAGCAAAACCTAAATCATTTTTCTTTTACTCGCAAGTGAAGGGGAAAATGGAAGAGGAGCTGAAAAAGCTAGTTATTGGTGGCATACATATTTTCAGGCCGTCATTATTAGTTGGAAATCGACAAGAATATCGTTTTGGGGAAAGAATGGCTGAGAAATTATCTCGTATTCTTCCGTTTATATTTAAAGGGGCTTTTAAAAAGTATAAACCAATTTCAGCTAAAGATGTGGCGAAAGGAATGTATATAACAGCGCTACGTGAAGAATCTGGTATTCATATTTATAGTTCAAACGATATTATAGAAATAAAATAAGTAAAACCGAGAAGAATAATTTCTCGGTTTTATTTATTAGTTTTAATTTTCCCGGGTGCTCGTCGGTACTGATATGGTTCTTTTAATTCAAAGCCAAGTTCATTGGCAGCTATTCTTGGGAAGTATGGATTACGAAGTAACTCGCGTCCGATAAAAATTAAATCTGCTTCGTTATTATTTAAAATTTGCTCTGCTTGTGATCCGGTTGTAATTAATCCTACCGCACCAGTCGCGATGTCAACATGCTCCTTAATATGTTTAGCATATTGTACTTGGTAACCAGGATACACATCAATATGTGCGGGTACAACAGCACCAGAACTACAATCGATTAAATCTACCCCTTGTTCTTTCATCCATCCTGTATACTGCACATAATCTTGAACCGTTAACCCGTCAGGATGATAATCATTTGCTGAAATACGAACAAATAACGGTCCGTTCCAAACTTCATTTACAGCATCGATGATTTCGCGTAAGAAACGATAGCGGTTTTCAGGTGAGCCCCCGTATTCATCAGTCCGCTTATTGGAAAGCGGAGAAAGAAATTCATTAATAAGATAACCGTGAGCACCATGTAATTCAATAACGTCAACCCCCGCTCGTTTAGAGCGTAAAGCTGCTTTTTGAAAAGCAGAAACAGTTTCTTTAATTTGCTTTTTATTCATTTCTACTGGTATTTTCATTCTATCGTTAAACGGAATTGCTGAGGGAGCGAAAGCATCTGTTTCTAATTCAGCCTTTCTTCCGGCGTGAGCGAGTTGAATGGCTGCTTTTGCACCGTTATTATGTATAAATGTTGTCGTTTTATGTAAGCCTTCAATTAGAGTATCATCCCAAATGCCTAAGTCTTTGTTAGAAATTCGTCCTTCAGGTAACACAGCTGTTGCTTCAATCATAACTAAATCTACTTGGCCAGCAGCCCTGGTTCCATAATGGACGAGATGAAAATTAGTTACTTGGCCATCCTCATTTTCTGATGAATACATGCACATAGGTGACATAATGATACGGTTTTTTAGCGTAACGTCCTTAATTGTATAAGGTGAAAAGAGTTGAAACTCCATCAAATATCCCCCTTGATTGAATTTTCTTACATTGTATCATCCTCTTTTTTGTTTCCCTAATAAAACGCTTATACGAAAAATTTCGTCTATTCGTGTTACAATAAATAATATGTAATGAATTGGAGGATGACATATGTACCAGGCTTATTATGATAGTGAATTAGGTTTGTTAGAAATTACAGCGAACGAAGAAGGAATTACGTCTGTTATATTTGTTGAAGATAGAAAAGAAGAACATAAAAATGAACTTGTTGAACAATGTATAAATGAATTAGATGAATACTTTGAAGGAAAAAGAAAAGAGTTTACAGTTCCATTGTCTGCTGAAGGAACACCATTCCAAAAGAATGTATGGGATGCACTTTACACTGTTCCGTATGGCGTAAGTGCTTCATATTTAGATATTGCGGAGAAGGTTGGGAATACGAAAGCTGTACGAGCGATAGGAGGGGCAAATAGCCGGAATCCAATTTCAATTATCGTTCCATGCCATCGTGTAATAGGAAAGAGTGGAAAACTTGTTGGGTATGCGGGTGGTTTATGGAGGAAAGAGTGGTTATTGAAACATGAAGGTATTTTAAATAAATCGTAAGAAACAACCTTTGGAACGAGGGAGTTAGCTCGGCTGTCCTAAGACAAATCCGTTAGCTATCAAAAGTAACGATGAACCGAGAAGCCCCCACTTCGGGGTAAGCTCGCAAGAGATACTAAGTGGTGGGTAGTTCACAATGAAGTATGGATGGAAAGAGGGATTGTTTTGAAATGTATAAATTGTGGGCGACCTTGTATTAATGATCAGCTGAATTGTGCAAATTGTCAACGAAACCTGCATAATGAACAAGGTGAAGAAAGCTCGCTAATAGACAAAGAATTAGAAGTATATGTAGGGAGACAATATCCATATTACAAAAGAAAATGGGAGCTTGAGAATAAGCGAATTGCTAGGTGGAGCTGGAATGGTCTGGCTGCTATTTTTAATGTAGGTTGGCTTGGATATCGTAAGTATTACGTACCTGCTGCTTTATTTATACTGTTATTAGTAGCATGTGATGCATTTTCTTATTATATGGGGTTCAACGTAGCGTTGCCAATCATTAATATGGTGCCTCTTACGTTTTTATTACTCATTTTCATTCTATTTGGGATGGGGATTTTTGCAAATGGATTATATTATCAATTTGCAGAAAGGCGTATATATCGAATAAAAGCACGGGGAATTAAAGATGAATCGGTTGAAAATTATCTCATCCGTGATAGTGGTGGAACGAGTAAAATGGGAGCAACAATCGTTACTATTTTAGCAGTTGCTAGTATTTTTTTCAGTCATTTCTTTTTTCCGACTGATCGAGATATTATACAAAAAGTACGTACAAGTTCGCTTTATGAATATCCGTTCTTTTCGATTGGTGAATCGTTTGAAAGCTATTTTCAAAATTCAGGGTGGATATATTATCGTGGTTCGGAAGGTATGGAATTAGTAGAATTTCAAGGATACAGCCCAGGGATGCCAAGACAAAAAGTTACAATTCAATTTATTGTTGATTATAAATTGAGTGAAATTGAGCCATATTCCCTTACGATTAATGGTGAATCTAAAAATGAAGAAGAGTTTTTGAAGATGATGGAAGAAATATTCAAGGTTCAAAATCCGTTTGAAATAGAGGATGGATTGCAAGTAAATGCTATTCAACAAAGCGGAGGGAAAGCAATTTCTGACCGCTTTTTTTCTTTTTATGAAAATAAACATTTAAAATAATCAGAATTTTTTGTATAATAAAATATATTATACAAGTTTTAACTTATACATATAGATTGGGGGAAGGAAGAATGAAGAGAAAGGTAACAACGATTGCTGCAGTTGCATTATCGGCTAGTGTATTGGTTGCAGGTTGCGGAAATGGGGAGAAGGCATCTACAACGAAGAAAGAAGCAGGTAAGGGAGTAGCGGATAAGCAAGTATTAAACTTACTAGAAACAGCTGAAATTCCTTCAATGGATACATCTAAATCAACAGATTCTGTATCTTTCCGTGTATTTGTAAATGCAATGGAAGGATTATATCGTCTAGATAAAGATAATAAACCAACTCCAGGTATGGCCAAAGACGTGAAGATTAGTGAAGATAAAAAGACATATACATTTGAATTACGTGATGCAAAATGGTCAAATGGTGATCCAGTTCGAGCACAAGATTTTGTATATGCATGGCAACGTACATTAGATAAAGCAATAGCAGCAGAATATGCATTTATTTTATTTGATGTGAAAAATGCACAGAAAGTAAATAAAGGAGAAGTACCGTCGGATCAATTAGGTGTTAAAGCGAAGGATGATAAAACGTTGGTAGTAGAATTAGAGCAACCAGCACCTTATTTCCTTGAGCTTACTTCGTTCCCTACATTCTTCCCATTAAATGAAAAGTATGTAAAAGGACAAGGGGATAAATACGGATTAGAAGCAGATAAATTATTGTACAATGGACCATTTACAATGAGTGAATGGAAACATGAACAAAGTTACCAGTTAAAGAAAAACCCAAATTATTGGGATAAAGATGCTGTAAAATTACAAGAAATTAATGTGGGTATAGTAAAAGAGACAAGTACTGGGGTAAATTTATATGATAGTGATCAAGCAGATCGTGTCATTTTAAGTTCTGAGTTTGTAGACAAATATAAAAAGAATAAACCAGATGAATTTAAAACGAAGCTAGACCCACGTATGTATTTCCTACGTTTTAATCAAAAAAATGCAACGTTTAAAAATCAAAAGGTTCGTGAGGCGATTGATTTAGCGTACGATAAAAAAGGAATTGCGGATGTAATTTTGAATGATGGATCATTGCCAGCGTATTTCTTAGTACCTGAAAAGTTTACGACAGGACCAGATGGAAAAGACTTCCGTACTGTAAATAAAAATTTCCGTGACAGTAAAGATAATGCTGCGAAAGCAAAAAAACTGTGGGAAGAAGCGAAGAAAGAACTTGGTCAAGATACAATTACAGTAGAATTACTAAATGATGATAACGGTAGTCGTAAAAAAGTGGGCGACTTTATTAAAGAAGAATTAGAGAAAAACTTACCTGGTATTAAAGTGAATTTGAAGCAACAACCATATAAGCAGAAGTTAGATTTAGAAAAGAAATTTGAATATGAATTCTCATTATCTGCATGGAGTCCAGATTATCCAGACCCAATGACATATATTGATATGTTCGTTACTGGAAGCTCATTTAATGAAATGGATTATTCAAATCCGAAGTACGATGATTTAGTAGCAAAATCAAAAGGAGAACTACTAAAAGATGACGCAGCACGCTGGAAAGCACTTGCAGAAGCTGAAAAAATCTTAATTGGTCAAGATGCTGCAATCTCACCTACGTATCAGCAAAGTACGGCTTATTTAGAGAAGACATATGTAAAAGGTATCGCTAACCATACGTTTGGTGGAGACTTCAGTTATAAATGGGCATATATTACAAAGAAATAGTATAATAAAAGATGAGTGAATTTTCGCTCATCTTTTATTTGTATAGGAGGAATTAGAGTTGTTAAAGGGAATCAATCATCTTTGTTTTTCAGTGTCCAATTTAGAAAACTCTATTACATTTTACGAGAAAGTATTGGAAGGAGAATTATTAGTCAAGGGGAGAAAACTTGCATATTTTAATATATGTGGAGTATGGATAGCGCTTAATGAAGAAACACATATTCCAAGAAAGGAGATTCATCAATCTTATACGCACCTCGCATTTTCTGTTGAACAAGAAGACTTTGAACGCTTACTGCAGCGATTAGAAGAAAATAAAGTTCATATTTTACAAGGAAGAGAGCGTGATGTGAGAGATTGTGAGTCTATATATTTTGTTGATCCTGATGGTCATAAATTTGAGTTTCATTCAGGGACGTTACAAGACCGTCTAAATTATTATAGAGATGAGAAACCTCATATGATATTTTACTAAGGGGGGAAGAAGTTGCATGCGCTTGTAATTGGTGGAACAGGAATGTTAAAGAAAGTTTCTATGTGGCTTTGTGATCAAGGATTTCGTGTGTCTGTTATTGGACGAGATGAAGTGAAATTAGAAAATGTTAAACAAGCTAGTTCCGCACCAAAAAATATTACATGTCTTCCTTTAGATTATCATAATAATGAAGATGTAAAGCTAGCTATTAAAAGTACAATTCAGAGAAATGGCCCAATTACATTAGTTGTTGCATGGATACACTCAAGTGCGAAGGATGCGTTATCACTCATTTGTAATGAGGTTGAATTGTCATCGGAAAAGTATAGTTTATTTCATATATTAGGTAGTAGTGCATCGCGTACGAAGTCACAAAAAATAGGTGGGACATTATGTAGTTATTATAGAATTATATTAGGGTTTATTTTAGAAGATACATATGCAAGATGGCTTACTCATGAAGAGATTGCTGACGGAGTTATAAAAGGAATTGAAAGTAAATGCACAGAATGGATTGTAGGGAGAGTAGAGCCGTGGGAATCGCGGCCGAAATGGTAAGGGGGCATGAAATGAAGACAACGGTATATGTAACAAGGCACGGTGAGACAGAATGGAATGTAGCAGGGCGGATGCAAGGACGGAAAAATTCAGCATTAACAGAGAATGGTATGATACAAGCGAAACAATTAGGGGAGCGTATGAAGGATTTACCACTCCATGCCATATATAGTAGTCCAAGCGAAAGAACGCTTCATACTGCCGAATTGATTAAAGGGGAACGCGATCTTCCAATTATAGAAGATGAACGTTTCTATGAAATAAACATGGGGATATGGGAAGGGCAAACAATTGCTGACTTGGAAATGCAATATCCAGAAGAAGTACATTTATTTTGGAATGAACCACATCTTTTTCAGTCAACATCAGGGGAAAACTTTGCGGCCGTTCATAAAAGAGTAATTGAAGGGATACACTTTCTTTTAGAAAAGCATAAAGGAGAAAATATTTTAATAGTTACTCATGCTGCAGCAGCGAAATTACTCGTAGGGCATTTTGCAGGTGTTGAAATTGAACATGTATGGGGAGAGCCATTTATGCATAGCGCGAGTCTTAGTGTGATTGAATTTGATGAAGATCTTGGTAAAGTAAAACAATTTGCAGATATAAGCCATTTTCAGTAAACGTAAAAAAGGCCGCAATGCGGCCTTTTTTGGTGGGTATAAAAAACTAGCAATTACGTTTTTTATACCAGAAGTGATCGAATTTCTTATTTTTGCAAGATGGGAACTTATGTCCGTCTCTGCAATCATTCCATTTGTGCCCGTCATCGTGACAGTCTTTACCATGATCACAATCATCATCGCAAGAGCTACCGTGTCCGTGAGGGAAGAATTCGCATTTTTTACAGAAACTTCGTTTTGTCCAGAAAAATTTCTTTTCAAAGCGTATGCATTTTGTAACGAAAGTACAATGCTTTCTGCGAGTACGTTTTGTAACTAAAACGCATTCTTTTCTACGCGTCACTTTTGTAACGAACGTCCATTTTTGAACGCGCACACGAGTGCATTTCGTAACAAACGTCCATTTTTTAACATGAGTACATTTTGTAACGAAAGTACAATGTTTTACGCGAGTACATCTTGTTCTTGGACATTTACGCCCTGTTGTACATTTACGCCCTGTTGTACATTTACACCCTGTTGTACATTTATGATGAGAGAATTTATCATCATCGCACTCAAAAGTACTTGGATCTTGGTGTAAGAAATCCTCCATACCAGCACTTTTGATTTCTTCAACAGCTTTTCTAATATCACGTTTCATAGAAATCCTCCTTATCGAGTGTTAAATTGAAAAGGTATTCTTTTTCCTTAACATGATATGAGATTCGACTTCTTTCTGAACAGGACAAGAGTGTAATTTTATATAAATAGATGATAGCGGATGTATGGACAAGACAAGGCGCATACATTGAATGAAGAGAACTGAGAAGGGATGAGAAAACATGCTGCCTTCATATGATTTTTTTGTTCATCCAATGTACTTAGTGGAATTGAAAAAGGACATTTGGTCAGATAGTCCAGTGCCAGCAAAATTAACTTATGGAAAAAAGAAGTATGACATTGATATCGTATACCGAGGGGCTCATATTCGCGAATTTGAGAAAAAGTCTTATCATGTTATGTTTTATAAACCGAAAAAATTTCAAGGCGCGAAAGAGTTTCATTTGAATTCTGAGTTTATGGATCCGTCTCTCATACGAAATAAATTATCTTTAGATTTTTTTCATGATATTGGTGTACTTTCGCCAAAATCACAACATGTATTTATAAAAATTAATGGTCAAATTCAAGGTGTGTATTTACAGTTAGAATCAGTTGATGAAAACTTTTTGAAAAATAGAGGGTTACCGAGTGGTTCTATTTATTATGCGATAGATGATGATGCGAATTTTTCGTTAATGAGTGAGCGAGATAAAGATGTTAAGACAGAGCTCTTTGCGGGTTATGAATTTAAATATTCGAATAAAAATAGTGAAGAACAACTGAGTGAATTTGTATTTCAAGCGAATACTTTGTCGAGGGAAGATTATGAAAAAGAAATCGGGAAGTTTCTACATGTAGATAAATATTTACGATGGTTAGCTGGAGTTATTTTTACGCAAAACTTTGATGGTTTCGTTCATAACTATGCACTATATCATAACGATGAGACAAATTTATTTGAAGTGATACCGTGGGATTATGATGCGACTTGGGGGCGAGATGTACAAGGGAGACCACTTAATCATGAATATATTCGTATTCAAGGTTATAATACGTTAAGTGCAAGATTGTTAGATATACCTGTATTTAGAAAACAATACCGAAGTATTTTGGAAGAAATATTAGAAGAACAATTTACCGTTTCGTTTATGATGCCGAAAGTAGAAGGTTTGTGTGAATCGATTCGTCCATATTTACTACAAGATCCATATATGAAAGAAAAATTAGAAACATTTGATCAAGAAGCTGATATGATTGATGAATATATAAATAAAAGAAGGAAGTATATACAAGACCACTTACATGAATTGGATTAATTTTGAAAGAGATTGGAACATTATCAATCTCTTTTTTTGTATAATAAAGATGTATCAATTTAATTGACGTAATATTTACTTAATAAAGAATGGAGATGTGGAAACATGACGGTCAAGTGGATTGATTGGGTAAAACAAATACAATCTATAGCTCAAGCGGGTTTAACGTATTCTAAGGATGTATATGATATAGAGCGTTTTCAACAATTACGGGACATTTCAGTTTCAATGATGTCACATTATACAAAGACAGATTGGGAAGTAGTAGAGAATTTATTTGCAAGTGAGACAGGCTATCAAACACCTAAAGTTGATATACGGGCAGTTATTTTTCAAAATGAAAAACTATTATTTGTGAAAGAAAAAAGTGATAGGAAATGGGCATTGCCAGGTGGATGGGCTGATGTTGGTTATACGCCAACAGAAGTAGCAGCAAAAGAAGTTTTAGAGGAGACGGGCTATGAAGTGGATGATTTTAAGCTACTCGCTATATTTGATAAAGAAAAACATCAACCATCGCCTTCAGCAACACATGTATATAAAATTTTTATTGGCTGTAAGATTATTGGTGGCGAAAAGAAAACTAGTATTGAAACAGAAGATGTGGAGTTTTTTGATGAGAATGAATTGCCTAATTTATCAATTGCTAGAAATACAGAAGAGCAAATTAAAGAAATGTTTGCCTACATGAAAGACCCGCAGAAAGAAAAAATAATAGATTAATACTGCTAGAATTGTACATATTGTTAAAATGAAGATATTGGCAGATGCCAATCTTTATGTGATAATGGGATGGTATGTGAAGAAAAAGGAGATAGAAAAGAAAATGTTAGCAAGCATAATAGATCAGTTATTGCAATTCTTTGCAAGTCTAGGATACTTTGGAGTAGCGCTAGCTTTAATGATTGAAATTATCCCGAGTGAAATTGTACTTTCGTATGCTGGATTTTTAGTAGCGGATGGTAAAATTAGTTTTGTCGGTGCAGTTATCGCCGGAACTATTGGTGGTACTTTAGCCCAAATCTTTTTATACTGGCTTGGATATTACGGAGGGCGTCCGGTTGTAGAGAAATATGGGAAATATCTACTTATTAATAAACACCATTTAGACATAGCGGAAGGTTGGTTTAAGCGTTACGGAGCAGGAGTAATCTTTTCTGCACGCTTTATCCCAGTAGTACGTCATGCAATCTCTATTCCAGCAGGATTAGCTAAAATGCCGTTAAAACTATTTACACTATATACAGTAGTTGCGATTATCCCATGGTCAATACTATTTATATACTTAGGTGAAAAGCTTGGTGGAAATTGGCGACACATTAAAGAGTATGCATCTGATTACACACATTACATAATTATAGGAGCTGTTCTCTTTGTTGCTCTATACTTCGGTTTAAAGTATTTAAAAAAGAAAAAAGCAGCGCGTTAAAGTCAATGATTTTTCATTGGCTTTTTTAATTGTTTGGGTTCTAAAAAAAAGGAGTTGTCCATAATGTGTAATAATAAGGCGTAGCGGGGGAATGTGATGAAAGGATCACCGTTTTTACGTGGAACGATATTTTTAACGATGGCAACGATGATATCTAAAATGTTAGGGTTTATATATGTTATACCATTTACAGCAATGGTGGGTACGAGTGGGTACGTATTATATACGTATGCATACCGTCCTTATACAATTATGCTTAGTATTGCAACGATGGGATTACCACTTGCCGTTTCAAAAATGGTTTCAAAATATGATCAACTCAATGATTATCACACTGTTAAGAGAGTGCTAAAGAGTGGTATCGTTTTTATGGTCATTATGGGCGTTATTTCTTGTTTAGCATTATATATGTTAGCACCACATTTAGCTAAACTTGTGATTGATGGAAATGATCAGTCGGGGAATAGTGTGGTAGCTGTCACGCACAATATTCAAATTGTAAGTTTTGCGTTAATACTCGTTCCTGTAATGAGCTTGTTACGTGGTTTCTTTCAAGGTTTTCAATCTATGGGACCTTCTGCGCTCAGTGTAGTTGTAGAGCAATTTTTTCGGGTCTTAACTATTTTGATAGGAAGCTTTGTCGTTTTATATGTTATAAAAGCTTCTGTTTCGTTGGCAGTTGGTATTTCAACGTTTGGAGCATTTATGGGAGCACTAGGTGGATTAAGTGTTTTAAGTGCGTATTATATGAGAAGGAGAAAACATTTAAAGAAAAAAGAGATTGCCAGTATACCACAAACGACGAAAACTTTTTTTTCGTTGTATAGAGAACTGTTTACATATTCTATTCCTTTCGTTGTAGTTGGATTAGCGATTCCGTTATATCAGACGATTGATACATTTACAATTAATAAACTACTTATACAAATAGGGTATATGCAAGGAGAAGCGGAGAAGATTAATGCGATAATTGGTCTTGTCCAGATGGTTGTACTTATCCCGGTTTCCGTTGCGACTGCTTTTAGTATGTCTCTCGTACCTGAGATGACAAAAGCCTATACAGCAGGGAATGTGAAGTTACTGTACAAACATTTTACGAGGACAAATTTATTAGTGGTAGGAATTACCGTACCGGCGGCGATTGGAATGATGATTTTAGCAAAACCAGTGTATACTCTTTTATTTGGTGCTGGAAATGATCCGGAGATGGGCAGTATTATTTTGCAGTACTATGCTCCTGCTTGTATACTATTCTCACTATTTACAGTAACCGCTGCCATGTTACAAGGAATTAATCAACAACAGAAAACAGTGCTAGGATTAGTAATCGGAATAACTGTGAAGATAGTTTTAAATATTGTATTGCTACCGTATTTTGATTATGTAAGTTTTATCATTTCAACATACGCTGGCTATACGATTTCGGTCGGCTTTAACTTGTGGATGCTTTCTAAATATGTTATAAAGGCAACATAAGCTTTTTTAAAGGCAGAGAACACTCTGTCTTTTTCTATGTTTACAAGATTTTTCTTAAAAAAACGTTTTCAAAATAATTTTTCTATTGAAATTTAATCGTTTGTTTCATATGCTGAAAATAGCGGTTCAAAAACTGTTGTTTAAGTGAGGTAGATTCCCACATGTAAAAAGAATCGGGGTGATAGTATGTTAAATATTTATTTAACAGACCGAAACGGAAAACTACAAGAGATTGAGGAAATGCAAAAGGGCTGCTGGATTAATGTACTTCATCCAACAGAAGAAGAAATTCAGTATCTAGTACAAACTTTAAATGTAGACTTAGATTTCATTAAAGATCCTTTGGATGATGAAGAACGTTCTCGTATTGAAAAGGAAGACAATAATACTTTAATTATCGTGGATATTCCGACAGTCAGACATGATGAAGAAGGAAATTCAATTTATGACACGATTCCAATAGGTATGATTGTAATGCCAGATTGTTTTGTTACTATTTGCTTAGAAGAAAATCCAATTTTTGAACGCTTTATTAATCAACGTATTAAAGAATTTTATACGTTTAAAAAGACGCGCTTCGCACTTCAGCTCTTATATACAATTTCTACTTATTATTTAAGATACTTAAAGCAAATTAATCGAAAAACAATCGATTTAGAGCACCAATTAAATAAGTCGATGAAAAATAAAGAAATTTTCACATTGCTCGGCCTTGAAAAAAGTTTAGTTTATTTTACAACATCATTAAAGGCAAATAAAATTGTAATTCAAAAATTAATGCGAAACAGTACATTTTTGAAAATGTATGAAGACGATCAAGATTTACTAGAAGATGTATTAATTGAAAATAAGCAGGCTATTGAAATGGCGGAAATATATAGTCACATTTTAAGTGGAATGATGAATACATTTAGTTCGGTTATTTCTAACAATTTAAATAGTGTTATGAAACTGTTGACTTCTATTACAATCATTTTATCATTACCAACGATGGTTTCTAGTTTCTTTGGAATGAACGTAAAGGTTCCGTTTGAAGGGGAAGCACATGGTTTTGTAATTGTACTTATAATATGTGTAACATTATCTTTCACTTTAGCATTTGTTTTTTGGAAGAAACGTTACTTTTAATGATAGGAAAGCTGCGCTAGCATAGTTATAAAACTGTGCTAGCGCAGCTTTTTTTGCTATGAAATCTCAATTTTGGAACAGAATATAACTTGTGAAATGTAATGTGTATGAAGGTTATGAATTCCATATAACTCTTGTTCAAATAATGAAATGGGGTTAAAATTACATATTGTTAATGAAAAGTTGGAGGAAATACATCATGGAATTTTTTCAATTACCGAAAGCATTCCTGCAAATGAATACAATCTTTATCTCAATATTAATCGAAGCACTTCCTTTTGTGCTAATTGGTGTATTTATTTCAGGATTCATTCAAATGTTTGTGACAGAAGATATGGTGGCAAAATGGATGCCTAAAAACCGATTTCTGTCTGTTTTATTAGCTACTTTTTTAGGTATGATGTTTCCTGGATGTGAATGTGGAATTGTTCCGATTGTAAGACGATTAATCGGAAAAGGGGTTCCACCGTATGCAGGAATTGCATTTATGTTAACTGGACCGATTATTAATCCAGTTGTATTATTTGCAACATATGTTGCTTTTGGAAGTAGTATGCACATGGTATGGTATCGTTCTATTGTAGCGATTATCGTAGCAATTATCGTTGGAATTATATTATCATTTATGTTTAAAGAACATCAATTAAGAGATGATCACTTCCCAGAAGTGAATCATAAGCGTCCGTTACGTACAAAAATGTGGGATGTATGTACACATGCTGTTGAGGAATTTTTCTCAATGGGAAAATACTTAGTGTTAGGAGCGTTAATTGCTGCTGCAGTTCAAACGTTTGTACAAACTTCAACATTGCTTGCTATTGGACAAGGTCCGTTTTCTTCATCAGCTGTAATGATGGGACTTGCTTTCATTTTATCACTTTGTTCAGAGGCGGATGCATTTATTGCTTCTTCGTTCCAAAGTACATTTTCAACAGCGTCACTTGTCGCGTTCCTCGTATATGGACCGATGGTGGATATTAAAAATATGTTTATGATGCTTGCGACATTTAAAACAAAATTTGTAATTGTTGTGACGGTTACAGTTACACTTGTTGTTTATGCAAGCTCACTACTCATTTATGCGATGGGGTGGTAGGTTATGTTTCGAGCATATATATTATTAGGTTTTACAATTTTAATTGGACAGCTTCATATTTCCGGTAATATTACGAAGTATATAAATATGAAGTACGCCTATTTATCAAAAACTGCAGCTATTATTTTAGGTTTCTTAACGATTGTACAAATTATTATCGTTTTCCAAAAAGAACATCAAAAAGAAAAAGAGAAACATGATTGTAGTTGTGATCATAGTCATTGCGGGCATGATCATTCGAAAGATGAGAATACATGGTGGAAAAAAGTGTTTTCTTACACGTTATTCTGTTTTCCAATCATTACAGGATTGTTTTTCCCAATTGCAACATTAGATTCCGATATTGTTAAGGCGAAGGGATTCCATTTTCCAGTAGCGCAAGCAGAAAGTAAAGATCCATTTATGACAAGGCAATTTCTAAGACCTGACACGAGCATTTATTACGGGAAAGAAGGATACCGTGGTGTAATGGAAAAAGGGAAGAAAGAGTTTGTTACGAAAGATAATATCACTTTAAAAGATGAAGATTTCTTAAAGGGTATGGAGACAATTTATAATTATCCTGGTGAATTTACTGGTAAAACCCTGTCTTATAAAGGATTTGTTTTTCGAGATGACTCTTCTAAAAAGGAACAATATTTCTTGTTCCGTTTCGGCATTATACATTGTGTTGCCGATTCGGGTGTATATGGTATGTTAGTTAAAAAACCAGAAGGTGTAGAGTGGAAAAATGATGATTGGATTCAGATAGAGGGAGAAATTTCAACTGAATTTTATCAGCCGTTTCATGCGAATATTCCAGTGTTAGAAGTAACGAAATGGAATAAAGTTGAACAGCCGAAAGAACAATATGTATTTAGAGGAGCCGATTGATAAAATCGGTTCTTTTTTGTGGACTAAAAGTTCTAAAAATTGTTAATATTAAACGTGTAGTTCATGAGGTGTAGTGTATATTGGGATATTAGAGATAAATAATTAAAGGGGTGATAACAATGACTGAAGTAAAGGGTAAAACAGCTAATGAATCAAGAGTGTTTAAAACGAGTCGAGTATTTCCAACGGATTTAAATGATCATAACACGCTATTTGGTGGAAAGATATTGGCGGAGATGGATATGGTTGCTTCAATTTCAGCAACGAGACACTCGAGAATGGAATGTGTCACAGCGTCTATGGATTGGGTAGATTTCTTACATCCAGTACGTTCTTCAGATTGTGTTAGTTATGAATCTTTCGTAATTTGGACGGGAAGAACTTCTATGGAGATATTTGTGAAAGTAGTAGCAGAAGATTTAATTTCAGGTAAAAAACGTGTAGCAGCAACTTCATTCGTTACTTTTGTTGCGCTTAGTAAGGAGAATAATCCAGTTCCTGTACCGCGTGTTATCCCTGAGACAGAAGAGGAGAAAGAATTGCATCGAATTGCTGTGTCACGTGCAGAACAGCGCCATATTCGTAAGGCAGAGAGTAAGAAGGTAGCTACACTGCTAACTTTTTGATGTGAAATACTTTCCTAGTGGTACTATTTTGTAATAGGTTAGGAGATTTTTGAAATGAAAAGCGGACACCTAAAAATAGGTGTCCGCTTTTATAGTTTTTTCATCCCCATATCGTACTACAATAACTGCTTAGCAGAAGCAAGCAGCACCGACGATAATTAAGAGGATAAATAATACGACTAGTAGCGCAAATCCATTACCATGTGCGAAGCCCATTGTTATTTCCTCCTTTTATTTTAAGATACAACATACAATATGCAGATGAGCTCCTGTTTGATATGGACGTATATCATGCAATGACATATTTTTTGTATGATAATGTTTTAAAAAAGGAAAGATATAGGAATAACAGTAGTTAGAGAAAGGAACGTATCCATGAAGCACTTTTTAATTGTAATAATTTGTTTTATAGGTGTATTCATATGGATGAACGTTGATGTGGAAATGGGGAAGAAAATGGCTAGTGGATATGAATTAGAAAAAATCCGATCAGGGGATTTTCAAGTATATACGAACGGTGATGAGTTATATAGAAGCTTATTTGAGGATATAAATCGTGCAGAAAAGAATGTATATATTCATTTTTATATTGTAGGTAAAGATGAGGTAAGTAAAGAATTCTTACAGTTATTAGAGAAAAAAGCATCTAGCGGAGTAGATGTGAAATTGTCAGTAGACCGCATTGGCGGATATAAGCTTAAGAAAAAGATAATTAATCAATTAAAAGAAAAAGGCGTGAAGTTTACATTTAGTAAAAAACCTAAATTAAAAAACTTATTTTATTCTTTGCATCAACGTAATCATAGACGCATTGTTACTATAGATGGGAAAGTTTCGTACATTGGTGGCTTCAATATCGGAAAGGAATATCTTGGACAGGATCCTAAATTTGGTCCGTGGCGTGATTATCATGTACGCATCGAAGGGAATGGAGCTACTGATATGGAACGGAAGTTTGCGGAAGATTGGCAAGAAGATACGGGAGAAAAGTTTCCTATACATCAAGAGTTACCTGTACAAGGAAATGTAAAATATCAATACGTATTTTCGAATGGAAAAGGTTTATGGAAGGAGTATGGAGCGTTTTTAAAGAAGGCAAAACATTCTTTAATTATCGCTACACCATATTTTGTACCGAGTAAAGAAATGGTGAAGGGGCTGAAAGATGCATTAAATCGTGGTGTCCATGTAAAAATCCTCGTCCCATTTAAAAGTGATGCAGTATTGCTAAAACAGGCTGCCTATCCTTATCTGAAAGACATGTTAGATGCTGGAGCGGAGATTTATCAATATCGAAATGGATTTTTTCATGGGAAGGTAACAATCATCGATGAGGAAATGGTTGATATTGGTACAGCAAATTTTGATAATAGAAGTTTTTACTTAAATAGCGAATCTAACTGTTTCATATATGATAAGACAGTCGTTGCTGACGTCTGGAGTCGATTAAAAGAAGACTTTCATAAATCAAAACGATTTTCTGAAGAAGATTTTGAGAAAATTAGTAGATGGGATTGGTTTCTAGCAAGAATATCAAATGTTATCGCATCATATTTATAGTATAGAGATGAAATAGGAAGGGAGGCGCTTTAATGGATTGTATGAAAGAATTGATGACATATAGTTACACACTTATATATAAAGTTGGAGAATACACGAGCAAGGTTCGAGATGAAGAATTAAAAGATATTTTGCAGCATCATTTGCCGTATATGTTACAAGCATATAATGAACAAGTGAATTTTCAAGAAGGAGAAAATATACAACATATAACTTGTAAACAAATGTGGCCGGAATTTACTGAAATGGATAGGGAAACAGATAATGAGTATACAGGGGATACTGGGATTGCTATTTGTTATATTACACATTTGAAACGATTAGCATTAAAGTTTGCTCAAGTGGCAGTAGAAGTTGCGAACCCGGAGTTTCGTTCTTTTCTGGAAAATTGTTTTGTGAAAATGAATCGTTATGCTTATAGTGTTTGGCAATATGTTGTGAAGAAGGAATATAAGATTAAACATGTATATGAAAGTGAAAAATTTGCGTGAAAAGCTAAGGTGGAATGAAAGGCGCCTTAGTTTTTTTATGTCTAATTAGAATGGGAGGATTAAGGATTGGCTGTGTTATCCGAAAATTTACAAAAGTTTACTGTATCTTTACTATTTTTAAATCTTCCCTTTAAAAAAAAAGAGTAATATGGGATTGTACATATTCTATCAAAGGGAGGAAACGCAAATGAACAAATGGGTTAAGTCATTAACTGCTATGGCACTTGCAAGTTCTTTATTAATGGTAGGTTGTAGTAAAGATGGGGATAAAAAGAAAGAGGATGACACAACTTCGCAGCAAGATGAAAAGAAAGATAAAGAAACAAGCGGAACAGACAAGTCTTCTGATTCGAAAGAAAAGAAATAAATAATAGAGCTTCCTCACATAAACGAGGAAGCTTTTTTGTTGTATATTTGTATGTATTAGGGAAAAATAGAGAGAAAGAATTGAAGAGGGGATAATATATGAAAGTATGCATATTAGGAGCGACAGGTAGAGTAGGATCACAAATTATGAAATTGGCATTACAAGATTCATATGAAGTAACGGTATTAGTTCGTGATTTGAGTAAAGTGGAAATAGAGCATGAAAGGTTGCAAGTTATTAAGGGAAATGTATTAAGCGGAGATGATATAAAGGAAGCGATTAAAGGATGTGATATTGTAATTAGTGCTCTTGGAACTGATCGGAATGGGACGTTAGAGAAGAGTGTACCGATTATTATAAAGCAAATGGAAGAAGAGGGCATAAAGAAAATTGTTACAATAGGAACTGCTGGTATTTTACAAGCACGAACAAACCCAAGTATATATCGTTTCCAATCAAAAGAATCGAAAAGAAAAATGACAACAGCTGCGGAAGATCATTTAGCTGCTTATGAAGCGCTGAATAATAGTAAACTATGTTGGACTGTTGTTTGTCCGACGCATTTAATAGATGGTGATGTAACCGGTGTATATCGAACTGAACAAGATATGTTGCCAACAGATGGATCGAAAATCACAGTTGGTGATACAGCTCATTTTACATGGAGTTTACGTAATAAAAGCTTATACGAGAAAAGTCGAGTAGGTATTTCATATTAAAAAACCATCCCAAAATAGGGATGGCTAAAAAATGATATAGCATACAAAGATGATAATCATAATGATTTGGAGAATTGCTTTCGCTACTGTACTACTTAAAAAACCGACTACAGTTGCAATTCCGACTAAAAGGGCGTCTTTTGGCGCCTTTTTATGCATTAGTTCCGTAATAAATACAGATAAGAACGGTATGATAATAAGCCCGAATGGTGGGAAGAAGAACGATCCAACAATGATAGAAACCATACCAACACGTTCGCCCGATTTTGTACTACCGTATTTTTTTAGGAAGTATCCATTTGCAATAAAGTCAGCAACGAAAATGAAGAGTGTAAAAATGACTTGAATAATCCAAAAAGATGTCGTTAACTCTCCGCCATTTATTCCAAAATGATAAATGAAATAGCCAGCCCATACGGCAAGGATGCCAGGGATAATGGGGTATATAAAGGCAAGAAATGAAACAATGAAACAAGCAATGATACAAATTGTTAGTAAAACAGTCACTTTATAACTCCTTTGTAGTATCTAATTTATGTACAGCAATCTTTTTAATTTGATGCCCATCAAGTTCTAATGCTTTAAATTGAAAACCATCATATTCAACTGAATAGCCAGCTTCAATATTTAAATCAATTGCTTGAGAGAGAAGCCAACCACCAATTGTATCTAAGTCACTTTCATCGATATGTAGGCCAAACATATCATTTACTTCAGAAATGAGTACTTTCCCATCTAAAACAGTAAGCTTAGGAGTACGCTTTTCAATCATCGGTGATTCGTCTGCGTCAAATTCATCTTGAATTTCGCCGATAATTTCTTCAAGAATATCCTCCATCGTTAAAAGGCCAGCAGTTCCACCGTATTCATCCATAACAATCGCCATTTGTACGCGGTTCTTTTGGAGGTGTATTAACGTTTTACGAATGGGAACTGTTTCAAATACAGTTAAAACAGGATGTATGTAGGCATCAAGTGGTTTGTAAATGCCTTTTGTTTGATTATGAAAAATCTCTTTCGTATTTATCATTCCGATAATATCATCTTTATCCTTTTCAATAATAGGATAACGTGTATACTTTTCAGTTGCAACGATTTTCATATTTTCTTCTAACGTATTTTCAGTAGATAAACAAACCATTTCAGTTCTAGGTACCATAATTTCTTTAGCAACACGATCATCAAATTCAAAAATATTATTTACATATTTATATTCGGTTTGATTAATTTCGCCGCTTTTATAGCTTTCACCTAAAATGAGTCGTAGTTCTTCTTCGGAATGGGCAAGTTCATTTTCTTTCGCAGGCTCTAAACCGAGTAATTTTGTGAAAAATATAGCTGCACTATTGAGAAGCCAAATGAACGGATACATAATTTTATCAAATAAAATAAGCGGTTTTGCAAATTTTAATGTGATTGCTTCAGCTTTTTGGATTGCGAAAGACTTAGGAACTAACTCGCCTAATACAACATGGAAAAAAGTAATCACACTAAAAGCAATAATAAAGGATAACGTGTTAGCCATTGTTCCAGTAATATTGATTTTTTCAAATAGTGGTCGCAGTAAATGTTCCACAGTTGGTTCACCAAGCCAACCAAGTCCTAAAGAGGTGATAGTAATGCCAAGCTGACAAGCGGATAAATAAACGTCTAAGTTAGATAAAACGCTTCTTGCAGCTAATGCTTGTTTATTACCTTCATTAGCAAGCTGGTCAATTCGACTTTTTCGTACTTTTACGACAGCGAATTCTGAAGCAACGAAAAAACCAGAAATAAGGATAAGTATAAAGATGAGAAAAATATTTAATATGTCCAAGTGTGTTCTTTATTCCTAATTTGGAATAAAGATGTCACCTCCTGTAATTATGTTATACTTTTATAATAAATCCAAATGAAAAGATTAGTCAAAGAAAATGGGTAAATAATGGTAGGTTTCTATAGTAGTTTTTTTAATTTGCTGTTATTTTGTCCTCTATATAATAGGAATAACCGTCTACTTTTAATTTAAGTAGACGGTTATTCTATGTTATGGTTTCGAAATACTTCTAGTTAAAGTATACGTGTTTTGTTTAGAGTGGTTTGTTGTCCATAAAGCTTGGAGAAACGATAAGATGCTATATGGAATATAAAGTAGTAATAAACCAATTGTGACAACTATAGGTGCATTTCTACCAAATTGGACGATAAATTGTAATAGTCCGTTTGTATGAAAAATACATTCCATAAAAACGAATGAAAGAATAATGGAACTCAAAATAGATTTATGATTGGAAGTAAGCGCAATAAATAACGTATCAACAAGGAAAGATGAATTTTTTATTTCGTATTCATTAGTAGTATTTAAGAACGGTAGCCATTTTTTAATTGCTTGCATAACGATTATCATAGAAGTGCTACATACGATGATAAAAGAAGAGAAGAAAGGAAACTTTATGAATTTAGATATGTAGAGAAGTGATAATAGGACTGAACATTGTAATATCACAGTGCCAAAAGAATACGGTATCCAGCGAAATAAAGAACTACACTTTTTTAATGAGTTGGGTGCTTTTAAAAATAGATGGCCAATTCCTAGACTTATAAAGAAACCGATTACAAGAGTGAATGTGAAACGAACGATTGATAAAAAATATATTTCCCATATGTAGGGGAACAGTGGTGACGAATGGTTAGAGGTATGTAGTATATTTTGTGTATGTACAAGCTGACTTGCTGAGAAAAGGATAGGCTCATGCATCCAATCAATTGTTGGAATTGAAATGGAAGAAGGCTGTGCTAAATTATGAAAAATGCTTACAAATCCAGTTAAGTAGGAGTAATTATGTGTAATGAATAATGCTGGAAGGGGACTTATGACAAAAATAATCAAAACACCGGCTATAAATTTACATATATGTGAGCGCAATAAGGACATACAATCACCTACTCTTAGAATATTCAGAAAATTCTTATTCTTATTTTAGCTTTTTTCAGAGGAAGTTACAATATATTTTTCTTTACGTATTGGTATATGGATAGTTTTAAATTATTTTTAGAAATTTATTTTATGTGTGGGATATAAAGCAGGAGAGGGTATATAACAGCATCCATACAAAAAACGTGAACAGTTTAGCATTTTCGCGTTTTTTGTATGGGATGAATGAAAAGAAATGTAGGTAAATGTCGAAAGGATTAAATTGATTTTTCAAATTGGAAAGTGATACCATAAAGTTAAACAGTGTTTAAATCATTGTTTAATCGATAAATTCTAGAGGGGGAGATAAGTTGGGGGGAAATGAAAACATATCAACGAAAGAAAAGATTTTAAATACAACCTTGGAGTTAATTAAAAACGAAGGTTTTGAAAGGGTAACGATAAGGAAAATTGCATCATTGTCAGATGTAAATATTGCGCTTGTAAATTACCATTTTGGTTCAAAAGAAAAGTTGATTAGTGAGGCGATTAAAGTTTTGTTAATTAGCTTCCAAGGCACTTTTTCTATTTTAGATGATATTACAGTACCAGCGAAAGAAAGATTAAAAATATTTTTATTTGATTATGTACTAGTAATCCGGCAATATCCTGAGTTAGTCAGGAAGATTATTGCAATGGGAACTACGGTATTTACATCTCAATACGAATATGGAGATTTTTTGAAGAGGCTAGGTTTTAGTAAAGTGAAGAATATTTTGAGCGAAATAACAAATGAAGCGGATCAGGAAATTTTAATGATGATGACAGTGCAAATATTTGGATCCATTTTTCTTCCAGCATTAATGATGCCAATTCTTGAATCAGGGGCAGATATAAGAGTACTGCCTATAGAAAAACAGATTGATTTCCTATTTGAACGCTATTTTTATAAAAATTGAGATAGTGGGTGATAGCGATGGTTAGTTTCTTTAGAAAGCATTGGTATGATATAGGGTTAGTTGTGGCTATTGTTGTCGTTGTTTGTTTAGTCGCGAATTTGGGAGAAATAAGTGAAATAAAAGTACTGTTAGCGTTAAGTTTTGTAGCCATTTTAGTGCATCAATTTGAAGAGTATCGTTGGCCAGGTTATTTCGCTGGTCTGTTCAATGTAGTTATATTTAAAAGTGATATACCAGATCGCTATCCATTAAATACGCAATCTGCTATGGTAATAAATATTTTGATTGCGTATGTTTTTTATTTACTTCCGGTTTTCTTTCAAAATATAATATGGCTTGGGATGGCACCTATTTTAATGGGGTTTTTTCAATTCATATGGCATGGTATTTTTGCGAATATAAAAGCTAAAACAATATACAATCCGGGATTAGGTGCGGTTGTATTACTACATGTTCCGATTGGTTATGCATATATGAGATATGTTCTTTTACACAATCTAGCTACAAATTTGGATTGGATATTAGGGCTGATCTATTTTCTAGTAGCAACCTATTTTTTAATTATAAAAGGAAATATGTTAATGAAAAGTAAGGAGACAAATCATTGTTTTTCTAAAAAGCAATTAGGTCCGTACAATGATGCAGTAAAGTAATCCAGAATTCAGAAGGGATTTTTGATGCTGAAGAGAGTACAAGTGAATGATTCATGAATAAATTATGACGGAAAAATGAATAATTTTCAGAAAAATAAAATAATATATTTATTTTTTTCTGAAAATATAATATAGTTATGGCACAGAAAGTATTTTAACATAAGGAGGCTGTTTATGAGGATTAAAGGAAATTATGTGCCGAAAAGGGAAGTGTTATTTTGCTCAAGTTCAATTACGATAGGGGAAGCACTGGAGCATTTAAATAAAACTGGGTATCGTTGTGTACCAGTTTTAGATGAAAAAAAAGAGAAATACTTAGGGAATATATATAAAGTAGATATTTTAGAATATAAAGGTTCACTTGAAGAGAGTGTAGTACAAATATTAAATGATAAAGAAGGATATGTGAGAGAAGATTCTTCGTTCTTTAAAGTATTTTTTACAATAAAAAAATTACCTTATTTATCAGTAGTTGATGAAAAAGGAGTTTTCCTGGGGATTTTAACGCATAAAAAAGTTTTTGAGTTATTAGAAGATGCATGGGGAGTCCATTCTAGTAAATATTCTGTCATGATTGGAACACAAGATTATAATGGGGCCATTCAAAAATTATCGACAGTGCTAAAGAAATACACTGGTATTCAAAGCTTAATGACTTTTGATAATGATGCTTTATTAGTACGTAGAATAATGTTTACATTGGGAGAAGAGTTTGAAGATAGTGAATTAGAAACATTGCTAAAGGATTTAGAAGATCATGGATTTAGAGTTGTGTATGTTGAAGAGATGAATAATCCACGTGAAGTTGAAACGATAGACTAACAAGTAAAAGCCATCTTATTTTTTGATGGCTTTTACTTTCTTTCGTATAAAAATATTCAAATATAATAAAATGTAAAAATCGTAAATTTCTAAAAAAATTTGTGTAATAAAATAAATAAAGGAGGTATGTGTGGATAATTTTGATTTTCAAAAAATTCTATTTGAAAATATGTTTTTATTTTTCAGCCAAATATGTTACTATATGTGTGATAAAAACAAAGAGGTCTGACAACTAAACTCCACGTTATAACACTCTAATGACTTGAATATTCAAAAAAATCAAAAATTAATAATTAGAGTAAGAATAAGGGGAATGGAGAAATTATGGAGAAAGACATTGCTTTGTAAGGGGCATATTTTATCATCTTGAGCAGAGAGGAGGATGCATAGCATATTGTGAAAAGAGAGATAAACAATGAAAAAGTGCTATGCAAATGAAAAGCATGAAGGGACGTTTAAGGCCAGGTGATACGGTAGCGATTGGTTTAATGTTATTTGCACTATTTTTAGGGGCAGGAAATTTAATTTTCCCGCCAGTTTTAGGTCAACAAGCAGGAGAAAATGTTTGGATTGCTACAATTGGATTCCTTGTAACGGGAGTCGGATTACCCCTATTAGCTGTAACAGCTGTCGCGTTTGTAGAGGGGGACTTGAAAGCGCTATCTTCTAGAGTTCACCCTATATTTGCGTTTATTTTCCCATTGATTAGTTATTTAGCGATTGGACCATTTTTCGCGATTCCGCGTACTGGAGCTGTTTCATTTGAAATGGGTATGAAGCCATTTCTATCAGAGACAATGGTTTCTGAGTGGTACATGCTATTTCTTTTCACTATAGTTTTCTTCGGAATAACGTGGTATTTATCATTAAATCCATCTAAATTAGTGGATTGGTTCGGGAAATTTCTTACACCATTGTTAGTATTGATTGTTGCTGTTATTGTCGGAAAGGCAATTATTGATCCGATTGGAGAACCAGCTGCGCCGCTAGCGGCATACAAAGAAAATGCTTTCTTTGGTGGATTTATTCAAGGATATTTAACGATGGATGCAATTAGCGCACTCGTATTTGGAATTGTCGTTGTACAAGTTATCCGCTCTAAAGGAATAAAAGAGAGTAGTCAAGTTGCAAAAATAACAATTGTATCAGGTATTATTGCTGTACTTGGTTTAACGTTAATCTATTTATCACTTGCTTATCTTGGTTCAACAAGTACATCACTTGGGATCTCAGAGAATGGTGGACTTATTTTAACGAATGTTGTAAATGAGTTATATGGAACAAGTGGTAAAATTTTATTAGGACTTATTATTATACTCGCTTGTTTAACAACTTCTGTTGGATTAACATCTGCTTGTGCGGGCTTCTTTACAAACGTATTCCCAAAACTTTCGCATAAAACGATTGTAACAATGGTATGTGTGTTTAGTTTAATTGTATCTAACTTAGGTTTAACACAATTAATCGCAGTCACTTTACCTGTGTTAATGATTATTTATCCAGTTGCAATTGTATTAATCGTACTTTCATATTTCCATAAATGGATTGGAAAGCGAAATACAATTTATATTGGTGCAATATTAGGTGCATTGTCAATTAGTTTATTTAATGGCTTAGAAAGTGCGAATATTAAAATTGACGCAATTTCTAATGTTCTACAAATGTTACCATTATATAAAGAAGGAATAGGATGGTTAATCCCATCATGTATTGGCGGGATTCTCGGGTTCTTCTTCTATAAATCAAATGAATTAAGTGAATTACAAAAGAAAGGTGCTTAGGCGCCTTTCTTTTTTTAAAAGGGGATTTTTGTATTTTGTCTAAGTAATAATTGGGAGGAATGATAAAATGGCTAGTTTTGAAGATTTTTTGACTTTGGATTTACGAATTGGAACTGTAACACATGCAGAGGAATTTAAAGAAGCGAGAGTGCCAGCGATTAAACTAGAAATTGATTTTGGGGAGCTTGGGGTCAAGCAGTCAAGTGCTCAAATTACGAAGAGATATAATCCAGAAGACTTAATCGGTCAGCAAATTGTTGCTGTTGTAAATTTTCCGCCAAAGCGTGTAGCTGGATTTAAATCGGAAGTGCTTGTATTAGGTGGAGTTCCTGAAGCTGGTGATGTTGTGTTGCTTCAGCCTAATATGGAATTGCCAAATGGAACGAAAATTAGTTAGTGTGAAGGTAGGGGTAAACATGGATATCGGACGAGAATATTTACAATGTGCTATTTCGAATTTCAAGGCAACACAAAAACAAGGAGAACGTGTACTTTCTCAATTATCTTATGAACAAATAATGTGGTCTTCTCATAAAGAGACGAATAGTATTGCGATTATCATTAAGCATTTACATGGTAATATGCGTTCAAGATGGACGGATTTTTTAACGTCTGATGGTGAAAAAGCAGATCGTAATCGAGATGTTGAATTTGAGGGAGGCTACAATTCAAAACAAGAAGCTCTTACTGTGTGGCAAGAAGGATGGGATTATGTTTTTGAAGCTTTGGATAATTTAACGCCAGAGAATGTTCTGCAGAAAGTATACATTCGCGGAGAAGAGCACACTGTCATGCAAGCAATCGAAAGGCAAATTTCTCATTATGCTTTACATATTGGACAAATCATTTACATTGGTAAAATGTTAAAAGAAAATGAATGGGAGTGTTTAAGCATTCCTAGAGGTAAATCTACTAGTTATTTACAGAAAAAACGTTCAACGTAATAATAGGAAAGAAACCGATATAAGATAGGAAGTAAAAAAATAAGCCAAACGATAGATGGCTCCGTGAACATTAAAATGCTGCCAGCAATAAGCCCATGTATAATAAGAAAGAAACCAAAGAGTGTATTTATAGGAATAAAACGTGAGACAAATAATTGCTGATTTTTGAAACAAGTGTTGTGAAATAAATAAAAGCGGAAATGCCATGTAGAGGTAATAAGATCTTTCCTTCTCGTTATTCTTTTTTTACATTTATGACAGATGAACGGTGGTTGCATTTCATTACGCTCCATTTTTTATATTTGTAATAATGTAAGACAAAAGTAAGTATAAAGTGTATGTTCCTATATACGCTCCTGCAATAAGGAAAAATGGATTCAGTAAAATTCCATGAATGCTTGTCATGAAAACTAAATTTTGTATTAAAACATCATATATATTAATAGAAATAATTGTCCCGAGTACATACAGTGCTAAGTATGCGGAAATATGTAGCACAATACGAATTTTAGGATGTAAAGCAAACAAATAAAAAATAAATGATAAGACGATTGGTAATGTTCCTATTAGTAGCTTCAATTCATTTCACCTCATTAACAATATAGCCGGAATTTAAGCGGTCTATTCTCTAGAGCTTGTACATAACTTGAAATAGAGAGGGTGATAGTATGAATCGAGGCTTTTTTTACGTGAAATTAACAAGTGTACGCAAGTTAATTATATTTATTATTACTACGGTATTAGCGACTTTCTTTCTTATTAGTGTAATGGTAACTTCCATGAAAGAGACAAAGTCAACGTATTTATATAATTGGTTAAATGAGTTATCAATGAATGGTTACATGTACGTTATTGGGAAGGAGAATCATTATTTTACACAGGAGTACCGGAATTTGAATCAAGACTTTTCTATTTCTTCATTCCTCTTTTCGATGGCTACGAATATTCGTTTTGATGATGTACGTAGTTTTGTCGGGAAAGAACTTCCGGGATTTGGGAAATATGATACAGAAATCGTTATAGCAGGTGAAGGAACAAATTACTCCAACTTACCGATAGAATCGAGTGTTCCTCTTGAAGAAGTAGTGAAGGAACGGACTGGAGAAGCTGGACAAGTTCCTAAGCCTGATCCGAATAAAGAGAAGAAACAACCATCTCAAACGACGGGAAAAAGACAAGTTGCATTCATTTATCATACACATAGTTGGGAATCTTATTTGCCGTTACTGAACTTAACGAATGACCCAGATCCGAATAAAGCAACGAGTTCTGTAACGAATATTTCAATAGTTGGAGATCGTTTTCGGGAACAACTGGAAAGTGAAGGTATAGGTGCTACTAACGATAAGACTGATGTCGGCCAAAAGTTAATAAGTAAAGGATTAAACAGTAATAGTTCTTATAAACTGTCACGAGAAATTGTACAAGAAGCGATGGCCGGTAATAAAGAACTCCAATATTTTTTCGATTTGCACCGTGATAGTGCACGGAAAAATGTCACGACAAAAACAATTGGAGATAAATCATATGCAAAGCTTGCTTTTGTAATTGGGAAAGGAAATAAAAATTATGAAAAGAACTTACAATTAGCAACAGCTCTTCATGAGGAAATTAATAAGAAATATCCAGGAGTGAGCCGTGGTGTTATTCAAAAAGGCTTCCAAACAGGAAATGGAGTCTATAATCAAGACTTATCAGGACAGGCGATTTTAATTGAAGTTGGTGGCGTAGATAATACAGATGAAGAATTGAATCGATCGATTGATGCTCTTGCTAAGGCATTTGGAGAATATTTTTGGCAAGCTGAAAAAGTGAATGGATAAAGTGGGAATTTAATTAGCCGGAGTGTTCATCCAACTGATTATTAGCCCTCATCAATCAGGATACTCGTTAATATGGGGAAAACGTAAGCAAGAAGCTTACGTTTTTGTTTGTTTGTTCATAATCTATAGGTAGAAATAAATGTCACATTATAGACAAAATTCCCTATTATTATATTGATATCGAAATTTGTCTATTTATAGTAAGAAATTTAAAAAGGAATTTTCGGAATAGTGGAGAAAATCTTTTTACAAGGAAAACTTTTAACTAACAGAATGGGTAGGGGATCAAGGTGATACGAGAGGTTAGAGTAGAAGATGCAGCATCATTTTTACAATTAAGTAAGCAGTTAGACGAAGAAACGAAATTTATGTTATACGAACCAGGGGAAAGAAAAACGACAGTAGAGCAACAAGAAAAGATGGTCCACCGTTTTATAGAAAATGAATATGCAACAATATTTGTAGCAGTTAAAGATGATAGAGTAGTTGGATTTATTTTAGCCAATGGTAATGATGTTCAAAGAAAGAGACATGTGGCAGGCATTGTAATTGGTATTTTGCAAGAGTATAGTGGCCGAGGTATTGGAACGAGTCTGTTTAAAGAAGTAGAGAAGTGGGCAAGATTACATGATGTATGGCGTTTAGAATTAACGGTAATGGCCCACAATACAAGAGCTCAGGCACTATATAGCAAAATTGGATTTGAACAAGAAGGTGTCAAAAAATCTGCTCTTATCATCGATGGAAAAGGTGTCGATGAGTATGAAATGGCCAAATTATTAAAATAAGAGGTCGTTATATGAAAAAAAGATGGGCACTACTTGGTATCGTAGCGATGATACTGATCATTGGAGTAGCAGGAATAAATTATAAGATGTACAAGGATCAAGAGGCGAAGGAAGTAAATGTAAATAATATATTTCCGAAAGCTAAAGAAACGATTGCTAATATGGATGGGGATATCGCAGTCATTAGTAATCCAAATTCGATGCTTGTACTTGTGAATAAAAATAGGCGTTTACCAGATGGGTATAGACCGCCAGATTTAGTTGTTCCGAAAGTACGTTACTCTAGTGAAGGTGATCAAGAGAAGAAAAAGATGAGGAAAGAGGCAGCGGCGGCACTTGAGGAAATGTTTCAGCAAGCCAATAAGGAGCGGATTTTCCTTTTTGCAGTCTCTGGATTTAGATCTTTTGATCGACAAAAAGCATTAAATACGATGTATAAAAGACAAGATGGAGAAGCAAAGACAGCGATGTCTAGTGCAGTCCCTGGTACGAGTGAACATCAAACAGGACTAGCTATGGATATTACATCTCAATCTGCTAAATTTCAGCTAGAAACTGTTTTTGGGGAGACGAAAGAAGGAAAGTGGCTTTCTGAAAATGCCCATAAATTTGGTTTTGTTATTAGATATACGAAAGAGAAAGAAGGGATTACCGGTTATCGTTATGAACCGTGGCATGTACGGTATGTTGGGAATCCGCAAGCTACATATTTATATGAAAACCAACTGACGATTGAAGAAGTAACGCAGTAATGAATTGAGGGGAGTGGGCTAAGATGACGATGTTATATAAGAAAAAGGTACATGCATATATTACGAGAGAAAAAGAAGGGGTTATGCAACTACTCGTTTTTAAACATCGTGATATACGAGAGGCTGGTATCCAAGTGCCAGGCGGGACAGTAGATGAAGGCGAAACGTTAGAGGCAGCAATTTTACGTGAAGTACAAGAAGAGTCAGGACTACGCCATTTTTGTATCGAGCGCTTCCTTTCTGATTACATTATTTATATGAAAGAAAAAAAGGAATATCAAAAACGTCATTTTTTCCATATTTCATTATTAACAGATGTGAAAGATACGTGGGAACATATAGTAAGTGCTGGTGAGGAAGACAAAGGTTTAGTATTTTGTTATGAGTGGGTTGATATTAACAAATGCCCTGAATTAGCAGGTAAACAAGGCGAGTTTTTACATTTGTTAGAAGAGGTATATGTAAAATAATAAAAAGGGTCTGAGGCGATATTGTATTCGTTTCAGACTCTTTTTATTTCTCTGGAAATTAAAGGTTTTTAAACTGGCGAGTTGAATTCCTGTATAGGGATAGTAGTTGTTAATACGAGGAGCGGAGAAAATGAAAAAGTAATAGACATACGTCATATATAAAAGGACTTATAAAAGGAGAATGAAAATGGAAATTCAGTTCAATACCCTACTGCAAAAAGAATTAACAATTCATGATATTCAAAAGGAAATGGAAGCTGGGAAGTTAACTTCAAAAGAACTAGTCATGTATTACCTTCATAGAATCGCAAAGTATGACCAAGATGGACCGAAAATCAATTCTATTTTAGAAATCAATCCAGATGCTATCTTTATTGCAGAAGCGTTAGATTATGAAAGAAAGACAAAAGGTGTAAGAGGTCCATTACATGGTATACCTGTTTTACTTAAGGATAATATTGAAACGAATGACTCGATGCATACAAGTGCTGGTACGATTGCCCTAGAACAAAATATAAGTAGTGAAGATGCATTTCTCGTTACAAAACTTCGAGAAGCAGGATCAATTATAATAGGTAAAACAAATATGACAGAACTAGCAAATGCAATGTCTTTTGAAATGTGGGCTGGATATAGCGCTAGAGGTGGTCAAACAATTAATCCTTACGGTACAGGAAAGGATGATATGTTCGTTGGTGGCTCAAGTACAGGGTCTGCTATAGCAGTTGCCGCTAACTTTACTGTATTATCCGTTGGAACAGAGACAGATGCTTCTATTTTGAGCCCAGCTGTTCAAAACTCGGTTGTAGGTATTAAGCCGACTGTTGGGTTAATTAGTCGTAGTGGAATTATTCCTTTCACTTATTCACAAGATACAGCTGGGCCATTTGCTAGAACAGTAACAGATGCTGCTATTTTACTAGGGAGTCTAACTGGGGTGGATGAGAAGGATGTAGCCACTCATAAAAGTGAAGGCATGGCATATCAAGATTATACATCTTATCTTGATGCTAACGGTTTAAAGGGGGCGAAGATTGGTGTATTTAGCAATGCGCCAAAAGATTATTATGAATCTGGAGAATACGATGAAAAATTGTTTAAGGAAACGATTCAAGTTTTACGTAGTAAGGGAGCGACAATAGTAGAAGATATTGATATTCCATCTTTTCATAGAGAATGGAGCTGGGGAGTTCCGCTTTATGAACTGAAGCATAGCTTAGATAACTATCTTTCTAAATTACCTTCTACTATTCCAGTACATTCTATTTCGGAGTTAATGGAGTTTAATAAAAACATAGCAGAAAGAGCTTTGAAATATGGACAAACTAAGTTAGAAAGAAAAAAAGATTTTCCTAATACGTTAAGAAATCCTGAATATTTAAAGGCAAGATTAGAAGATATATACTTTTCGCAGAAACAAGGTATTGATTTTGCATTGGAAAAATATAATCTTGATGCGATACTGTTCCCTTCTTATATAGGATCTACTATATGTGCGAAAGCAGGTTATCCGTCTATAGCAATGCCTGCGGGATATATGGATAATGGGAGGCCTTTTGGAATTACTCTTGCAAGTGCTGCTTTTAGTGAAGGGGCATTAATTAAACTAGCATATGCTTTTGAACAAGCGACAAAACATAGGAAGATTCCCAACTTGTCATGAATAGAATAAAACAAAAAGGACAGGAATTCCTGTCCTTTTTGTTTTATTGATTAAAGTGAAATATCTTTCTGCTCCGTCTTCTGATATTTTAATAAGTTAAAGGATAAACAAGCAGAACATAAAATAAGAAAAGCGGCGATAATATAAATAGTACGAACGCCGAACATATCAGTAATAATTCCAACGCTAAGCATAGAAAGACCAGAAGCTGTCGAGAGAAGTGCACCATGAGCTGTATACATCTTCGCTAATAAAGAAGGAGTGACGCTTGATTGTAAAACCGTCGTTTGAGAAATATCTCTAATTTGATAACATGGTCCCATTAGAACACAAAGAAATAGAGCAATAAATCCGCTACTTGTCATACCATATAAAAATGTAAGAATACTAAACATAAGAGAGCCTATCGCCATGGAGCGTATTAAATTTTTTTGAATATATGTACTCATTTTCCACGCTAATATCCCGCCAATTAATGTGCCGACGTAATAACTTGTGTTAATATATCCCCACCAATCTTCGCCTTTATGAAGAACAGTCGTTACATATGCCATCGTAATAGCACCGATCCATATCGTCCCTGCGAAAGTTTCAATTAAGTCCATAATTGTAACGATGCGCAGAGATGGGTGTTGAAATAACAGTTTCCATCCTTCTAATAATGCAGTAGTTTTCGAAGAAGTGGGTTCTGCTACTCGTTCAGCTTGTATAGATTGTAATGAAAGGTGTAATGTAATACATCCGAAAATCATCAATATGTTATTAATCATGAGTGTCGAAGTAACGCCAATGAGAAGAACAATTATGCTTGTAAATGAGTATGCAGCGGCTTGTATAATTTGTGTTGAAAAGGAAAAGACACTATTTACTTTTACTAATTTTTCTTGTGGTGTTAAGCGCGGGATAACTGCGTATAGTAGAGGAGCGCTCCAGCCACTACATAATGAAATGAAAATAACAAAAGTTAAAAGAGCAGAAATGTTTGTTGATAGTATAGGAAATAATATCATTAACAATATTAAAAGAGCTGTTTTAATCCATTGTAGAGTATATAGCAATGAATAAGATGGAAACCGATTCATTATAAGTGGTGCAGAGGTGTTCGCGATAAGATTTGTGATAACTTGTAATAATGGAAAAAGAGCAGTAATTGTAGCTGATCTAGTTGTAATATAGATGTGAGTTGTAATAATCATTATGTATACAATGTCAGCGAGAGTAATGCATATTTTGGAGCCCAAATAGTAAGTTAGTGAACGTTTAGGCAATAAGAATACCACCTTTCAAATCAATACTGCTTTTAATTTTAATTTTAATCATTATAATCTGTAAGTTATATTTTTGAAAGAATTAAATTTTTTGTCATTTTTTGAAAGGGATTTTCGTGTATAATGAAGAATATATTAATATAGCATTTTATTAATGCTTGTTGTAACAGCGAATACATATAATAGCTTGTAGCAAACACCCCCTCTATGAGAAAGGGCGGATAAACCATTCTTTTCTTCATATACATATAGAAAATGAGAAAGAAAGTGAGGGTTGCATATGGCTGGATGGGTGATTTGGTTTATAATAGCGGGTATTTTATTTATTGCAGAAATGTTGTCGATTACGTTTTACATGCTTTGGCTTGGAATTGGAGCTGTTGTCGGAGGTCTTATTGCTTTGTTTGCTCCTGATGCACTATTTTTACAAGTTGTTGTTGGGGCGATTGTAAGTTTAACATTGACTTTCTTTACGAAAAGAATTTCTAAAAACTTTCGAGAAGCAAAAGGTTTTACTGATACAGTAGATAAACTTGTTGGTAAAAAGGGAATTGTTATGCAAACGATTACAAGTGAAGTGAACGGTATTGTGAAAGTGGATGGAGATACTTGGACAGCTATTTCGGATACTCCTATTGATGCTGGAGAAAAAATCGTTGTTATACAGAGGCATAGTACTATTTTACAAGTGAAAAGGGAGAGTGAATAAATATGGCAGTAGCATTAACGTTAACGATTATTTTCGCATTGATTGTCGTTGTATTTATTGCATTGACAATTAAAATTATTTCTCAGCAAAAAGTTGGGGTCGTTGAAAGATTTGGTAAATTTCAACGGATTATGCACCCTGGATTAAATATTCTAATCCCAATTGTAGACCGCGTTCGTGTATATCACGATTTACGTATTCAACAAACGAATGTACCACCACAAAAGGTAATAACGAAAGATAATGTACAAGTAGAAATTGATACAATTATTTTCTATCAAATTGTTGAACCAGAGCTTGCGACATATGGTATTTCAAACTATGAATATGGTGTTCGTAATATTACATCTGCAACAATGCGTCAAATTATTGGTAAAATGGAGCTTGATGAAACATTATCAGGTCGTGAAAAAATTTCAACAGAAATTCGTTTAGCACTTGATGAAGCGACAGAAAAATGGGGCGTTCGTATTGAGCGTGTCGAAATAGTCGATATTAATCCACCAAAAGATGTGCAAGTATCAATGGAAAAACAAATGAAAGCAGAACGTAATAAACGTGCGATCATTTTAGAAGCTGAAGCAGCGAAACAAGATAAAGTCCTTCGTGCTGAAGGGGAAAAACAAAGTAAAATTTTAATGGCTGAAGGGGATAAAGAAGCGCGTATTCGTGAAGCGGAAGGTATACGAGAAGCGAAAGAATTAGAAGCGCAAGGGGAAGCGAGAGCGATTGAGGAAATTGCAAAAGCAGAACAAAACCGAATTGAATTACTTCGCGCAGCAGATTTAGATGAGCGCGTACTTGCTTATAAATCATTTGAATCATTGATTGAGGTTGCAAAAGGCCCAGCAAATAAAGTATTTATTCCATCTAATGCAATTGAAACACTTGGTACTCTTGGGGCAATTGGGGAAATCTTTAAAGAGAAACAAACGAAGAAATTACCTTCGTCAGATACAGAAAAAGAACAATAAGAGTGAGGAAGAGAAATGGGATGCCATTTCTCTTTTTTTTGCGTATATTACGAAAGGCTTGTACATATCCATGTATAAAGAAGGTGATACAGTGAAAAAGTATGCAACCCGTATACATGGGAAGAAACTAATCTCGTTACTCTTTCTATATGCACTAGTCATAATTATTATTGCGTCGATTTTGACGTCGCTTTTACATACAATGAAATCGAATTACGCGAATCAATGGTTTGGAAAAGTATCGATGCAAGGTTTTGTTCAAATGATAGAAAGTGAGAATCGCTATTACGGATTTGATTATTTTAAGCAGAATAAAAGGGAGTCATTTGGAAATTTAATGTTCTCGATGGCGACGGATTTGAAAATTAAAGATTTAAGAACGTTTGTCGGTAAAGAAGTGCCTGGTATGTCAAAGTATTACTCTAACATTATCGTAGCTGGGGAAGGGACAAACTTTACGAATATCCCAAATGAATCTAGTGTACCGATTGAAGAAGTAACGAAAGAGCGAGAAGTAGCAAAAGATAAAGTTACAGAAGCTGAAAAGAATAATCCGGTTCAGAAAAAGAACGGAGCGAAAAAAGGTGAAAGTGCAGTATATATTTATCATACACATAGCTGGGAATCTTTCTTTCCGTTATTACCAGGGGCTACCGATCCATCAAGTCCAGATGTAAATGTGTCCTTACTAGGGAAACGTATGAAAGAACAACTTGAAGGACAAGGAATTCCGGTAGTTCATGATAAAACGAATATGGGGGATTTATTAGCGAGTAAAAAATGGAAATGGCCGCAATCATATAAAGCGTCTCATGAATATGTAAAAGAAACATTAGCACAAAATAATAAAATTGCGTTTCCGATTGATATACACCGTGATGATCAGCGGAAGAAGGTAACAACAAAAGTAATTAACGGGAAATCGTATGCAAGATTATATTTTATAATTGGGATGGAAAATGAAGGGCGTGCTGAAAATGAAAAAATTGCAAGAGCAATCAATAGTTATTTAGATGAAAACTATTACGGATTAAGTAGAGGGATTTTTCCGAAGTATAAAAAAGATGGAAATGGTGTTTATAATCAAGATTTATCTAAAAACGCAATGTTAATTGAAGTTGGTGGTGTTGATAATACATTGGATGAATTATATAACACGATTGATGTATTAACAGAAGCATTGAGTAAGTATTATTGGAACGATGCAGAGAAAGTAAATGGGTGAGGAACGGGAGACCGTTCTTTTTTGTTATGGAAAGGTAAGAATGTGATATAATGGAATCTTGTGAATATTAAATGAGGGAGCAGGGGAAATATGCAAATAATATTAATACGCCACGGTGAATCAGAAGCTGATATTTTAAATGTACATGAAGGGCGAGCTGACTTTGAATTAACAGAAAAGGGAAGACAGCAAGTGCAAAGGCTTGTACAGAAAGTGAAAGCAGATTTCCCGCCAGATTTCATTTGGGCAAGCACATTAAAACGTGCTCGCGAAACTGGTGAAACATTAGCAGAAGGAATTGGGTGCCCAATTCAACTAGAAGAGGAATTAATGGAGTTCAATAATGGAGTGCAAGCAGGTTTATCATTTGAAGAGGCGAAAAAATATCCAGAGCCAAAGTTTCTTCATGATCGTTTTGAAAACGGGGAATCATTTATTGAATTTAGAATGAGAATAGAAGGAATCTTTTCTAAAATCGTGACAGAGAATACATATGACCGAATTGCAATTGTTGCACATGGTGGTGTAATGAATAGTATATTACGTGCATTTTTCAAAATGCCAATCTCAATGGACTATTACTTTAAAATAGGAGATACGGGAATAAGCTTAATTGAAATTGATGGTGAACAAAAAACGGTACATTTCATTAATGATACGAATCATTTGGACGGGATGTAAAGACCTATGTACAAAGTAGTGTTTTTTGATGTTGATGGTACTCTTTTAAGTGAGATTGACAGAAGTATGCACGAAAGTACAAAAGAAGCGATACAAAGATTAATAGATAAAGGAATACAAGTAGTTGTTACAACAGGGAGACCATATAGCTTATGCTCACAATTTGAGGGACTAGGCATAAATACGTTTATTTCTGCAAATGGTGCACATATAAAATGTGCTGATGAAGTTATACATAAATCGGTACTTTCAAGAGGAATTGTTCATGATATTTCAAATTTCGCTGAATTACATGGTCACAGTGTTTCTTATTTTACAGAGGAATTTGTAATGAATGGTATTGCCTCAAAAGACGAACGTGTAATACGAGCATTAAATGAAACGTTAAATTTAGAGCGGTATCCTGACAAAGTTAGAAACTTATCAGAAGAGATTTATTGTGTATGTCTGTATGCTGATGAAACAGAAGCTCAAAAATTCTTTGAAAGATATCCAGCACTTAAGTTTGAACGTTTTCATGGTTACGTTATGAATGTGTTGGAAGATAGTAAAGTATCGAAGCTAACTGCAATTCAAAAGGTATTGGAACATCTGAAAATTTGTAAATCAGAAGCAATTGCTTTTGGTGACGGTGGAAATGATATTGAGATGTTACAGTATGTAGGACTAGGAATTGCGATGGAGAATGGTGGAGAAGAGTTAAAAACAAGAGCTGATTTCGTTACAAAGAAGGCGAGTGAAGGTGGTATTTTATTTGCCTTAAAGAAGTTTAATGTCGTCTAACATACCTTTATTGAAATAAAGGTATGTTAGGATCTTTAATGTGCTCACATAATAAAATATGAATTTGCCCGCGATGATGATAAAAATGTGCAACGATTTCAAGTAACCATTCGAATCGAGAGTAAGAAATACCCCAATAAGCAGTCATAATTTCCGCTAATTCTTCATTGGAATAGGATAAAAAAGTTTTAGAAAGTAAATCGTACCCTTGTATCATCGTTTGCTGTATTTGAGTAATTGTTTCTGGTGTTTGTTCTATATAAAAGGTATGTAAGTCTTTTTTCGTAATACCCTTTAATATGAGTAAATCAGCATGGAAAATAAGGGAAAGATGTGTGCACATTTCAAATAATGACCGCTTTGATTCAATCGGCTTTATTTTCAGATCACTTTCAGTATACTGGCTCAGTATTTGAATGGAAGTATCGATAGCAATTTTAACTTGATTCAATGCAGATGGAACAAACATTGTAATTATTCTCACCTCCGTATATAATAGTTTCTTAAGGGTATTATATCATACTCAAAATTCCGAAAATTCTAGTAGTTTGACTAGCATAGTGAAAAGTATTATATTGTAAAAGGTCATATGAAACGTGAAATAGAATGGAATGTAATTATTGAGTTAGGAGTTAGACCAATGAGCTTGAAATATGGAAGAGATACAATTGTTGAAGTTGACTTAAATGCTGTAAAACATAATGTAAAAGAATTTAAAAAACGTGTGAATGATGAAAATATTGCGATGATGGCTGCTGTAAAAGCGAATGGGTATGGTCATGGGGCAGTTGAAGTTGCGAAATCGGCTATTGAAGCAGGAATAAACCAACTTGCAGTTGCATTTGTAGATGAAGCAATTGAATTAAGAGAAGCTGGAATTACTGTACCTATTTTAATTTTAGGATATACACCAGTAGCAGCTGTAGAAGATGTAATTCAATACGACGTTATGATGACTGTTTATAGAGTAGAAGATTTACAAGGTATAGATGAAGTTGCAAACCATCTTCAAAAGAAAGTGCGAATTCATGTGAAAATTGATACAGGAATGAGCCGTATTGGTTTACAGGAAGAAGAAGTTAAACCGTTTTTTGAAGAGTTAAAACGTATGCGATATGTAGAAGTAGTAGGGATGTTTACACATTACTCTACCGCTGATGAAATAGATAAAACTTATACAAATATGCAAACAAGTTTGTTTGAGAAAGCTGTAAATACAGCGGGAGAATTAGGAATTCATTTTCCATATATTCATAGTTCAAACAGTGCAGGATCAATGGAACTTAGTAACACATTTCAAAATATGGTTCGTGTCGGTATTGGAATTTACGGTATGTATCCTTCAAGAGAAGTGGATCATACAGTTGCTTCCTTACAGCCAGCGTTGTCTTTAAAATCAAAAGTAGCTCATGTTAAACATGCGAAGAAAAATCGTGGTGTTAGCTATGGGAATACTTATGTAACAACGGGCGAAGAATGGATTGCAACTGTACCGATTGGTTATGCTGATGGTTATAATCGTCAGCTATCTAATAAAGGGCATGCACTAATAAACGGAGTACGAGTACCTGTAATTGGCCGTGTTTGTATGGATCAGCTTATGCTAGATGTTACAAATGCAATGCCAGTACAAGTAGGAGACGAAGTTGTATTCTACGGCAAACAAGGTGAAGAAGAGATTGCGGTGGAAGAAATAGCAGATATGTTAGGTACAATTAATTATGAAGTTACATGCATGTTGGATAGAAGAATTCCACGTGTTTATAAAAAAAATGATGAAACGACTGCGGTTGTAAATATATTAAGAAAAAAATAAGAAAAAACTGAATCGATATGATTCAGTTTTTTTATTTTTGACAAATGAAAAATGTTCTATTTATACCGTGTAGTTGTATATTGTTACATCCTACAGATTTTAAAGAGGTAATAATTTCGTCTCTAAAATAACATGCTTCCTCGATAGAAAAGTCACTCCTATTCCAACAATCTATAATAATCATACTTTGTCATAATTTCAAAACCACATTGTGTATATAGTTTTAAAGCATTGTTATTTTTCGTTTCGACGTCTAGTTCAATTGTTGAAACTCCTTCTGTAATAAGTGTACGTACCATATAACTAAGAATATCTTTACCATATCCTTTACCTTGATAAGAAGGATGAACGGCGAATCCTGATAGTGTAGTAGATTGCTCTTGCTCAGTAACTGTAATCGTTCCTATCACTTTTTCATCGATAAGAGCACTGTAAACTTGATGGGAAGATGAATTCATCATCTTTTGTAACCATGTGGATGTATTTGCTGCCGAATCTCCAAAAGCTTCACTAGCGATTTCTATAAGATCAGGAAGTAATTCAGAAGATGCAACGGTAAGATTAATATTATTTTTCAATGTTTTTTGTGCTTCGTTTGTTTTGAACTTCATACCGTATTCACTGTATAAATAAGGAAAGTTCATTTGTTTTGCAAATGATTTCCCCGAAATAGAGTCACCATTAATTATAAGAAGGGCTTCATCTGCCTCTCTTTTTTGTATTTCTTTCATTGCGGTTTGTAAAAGAGTAGTGCCTATATGTTGTTTCCTATAGTTCGGATGAACAAACCCTATTAACTCCAGTTTTGTTGGTCTCTCAAAGTCATACATACTTAATGCACCGATTAATTGAGTATCATCATAAAATAGAAAATCATTTACCACTTCTATATTACGGGCAGTTAAAAAGTTTATATGTAAATCTGACGAGTAATCAATTTGATCGTGTTGTCCGCAAATATGAGATAAATCTTTCATTTGCTGAATTTCGTTTTCTGTTAAAGATTTCTTTTGTTCAATATTCATTTCATAATCCCTCTCATTCGTATTTAAAAATAGGATGGATGAACTTAGCCACTTGTCTAACTCCACACTGCCCTGAACAGATAATAACCGGTACAAATATCGATAGGGATGTCTACATTCTTCAAGACGAGGAATGGGCATAATGGTTTCGTAACCTTGTTTAAAAGCATGAGCCTCTTTTTCTGTAAATACATATTCTAATCCAATAAAATCAAACTCTCGAGGAGCAACCGCATAAGCTTCTGTATCTACTAAACCAGTAATAGATTGACCATCTGATAAAAACTGAGTAGGATCCATATCAATTAAAACAAGTGTAGATTCCTTCGGTGACGGCAAGGAAGAGAGCTGTGACTCAAAAGTATGGAATGCGTTTTGGATGCTCGCGTTATCGGAATAGAACTTATTTACAAGATCTTTACTGACTTTTAATATGTGAGACTTAAATTCTTCTAGTGGAATGTGGAAAGTATTTGATGGGTTTCCTATAAACTCTGCTTGAAACGAATGAATTTCTGCTAGTCCTTTTCCAAGGCTGAATAAAATAGAATCAGGTTGTTCGATAAATGATTGCAGCGTATTTCCGGTTAGTTTTCCGACGATTACATACTCTCGCTCATTTAAAACATGTTTTTGCAAAATAGTCGGGATGGGTAAGGTAGTATGCTTTTTCAATAATGCGTGTATTGTTTCTAAATGATGTACATGCCTTGGATCAATTCCAAAAAGATTTTTACATCCCCACCAAAAATCATTGTTGGGCTCTTCAGTCATTTTTGAGGAACGAACAATAACTTCTTCAGCTTCTGTTTTAACAAGAAACACGTCGCTTGCATGGTCTACATAGCCTGGGTGTAAAGTTTGAACAGATAAAATAGGTGAAGTGAATAGTTGTTGTAGCATGAAAGGTCCCGTTATTCTGTAAATTCTATAAATTCATTATATAACAAAATATGTACCAAGTGGATAATGATGGGGACAACATAGAACTTAAATAAATTTATGGTGAGAAATCAGTGTGAAAATTATATTTTTCTAGTTTTGTATGAATTATCAAAATAATGTTTCTGACGATAAATCTGTAAAAATTCCTGAATATAAATCCCGTATTTTTCAATAAATGAAAGGTTAAGCCTATTTTTATAAGAGTTATAATGTAGGTTATGAAAAATATTTCTCAATAATAAAATGAAGAGAAATATATGAAGAAGTAGAATAGATTACTTAATAGTTTTAAATTAATTAATATGATTAACTATTAATTATATTAGATAGGAGAGAATATTATGGCAAATGTACTCGTAATAAATTTCCCTGGAGAAGGTCATATAAATCCGACTTTAGCTATTGTAAGTGAGTTAATTCGGCGAGGGGAGACAGTTGTTTCGTATTGTATTGAAGATTATAGAAAGAAGATTGAAGAAACAGGTGCAGAATTCCGAGTGTTTGAGAATTTCCTCTCTCAAATTAATATTATGGAGCGAGTAAATGAAGGTGGGAGTCCTTTGACGATGCTGTCTCATATGATTGAAGCATCAGAGCGTATTGTTACTCAAATTGTAGAAGAAACAAAAGGGGAAAAGTATGATTACTTGATATACGATAATCATTTTCCAGTAGGACGTATTATAGCCAATTTTTTAAAATTACCTAGCGTTTCTTCTTGTACAACGTTTGCTTTTAATCAGTACATTACTTTTAACGATGAACATGAATCAAGAAAAGTAGATGAAACGAATCCATTGTATCAATCTTGTTTAGCAGGAATGGAAAAATGGAATAGACAGTATGGAATGAAATGTAATAGTATGTATGATATTATGAACCATCCTGGTGATATTACTATTGTATATACTTCAAAGGAATATCAGCCGCGTTCAGATGTATTCGATGAATCGTATAAGTTTGTCGGCCCATCAATTGCTACGCGTAAAGAAGTAGGGCGCTTTCCTATGGAAGATTTAAAAGATAAAAAATTGATTTTCATTTCTATGGGAACAGTTTTTAATGAACAACCTGAGCTATATGAAAAATGTTTTGAAGCGTTTAAAGATGTAGAAGCGACAGTCATATTAGTTGTTGGTAAGAAGATAAATATAAGTCAATTTAAAAACATTCCGAATAACTTTAAGTTGTTTAATTATGTGCCGCAATTAGAAGTATTACAGCTTGCTGATGTATTCGTGACACACGGTGGTATGAATAGTTCAAGTGAAGCACTATATTACGGTGTCCCATTAGTTGTAATTCCGGTAACAGGAGATCAGCCTTTAGTTGCGAAGCGAGTGAGTGAAGTAGGAGCTGGAATAAGGCTTAATCGTAAAGAATTAACTTCTGAATCGTTACGTGAAGCTGTAGAGAAAGTAACGTATGATGTAACGTTTAAGGAAAATAGTCGTAAAGTTGGAGAGTCACTTCGAAATGCTGGTGGGTATAATAGGGCAGTTGATGAAATATTAAAAATGAAAATGAATTCATACTTAAAACTTAAATAAATGTTTGGAGCACACTTACTGTAATATGTAAGTGTGTTTTTATAAATAAATTACATAAAAAATCACTGTAAAGGTGAAACTTTTGTGTATATAAACTCATATCTTTGAATTAGTAGTAAAATTACGTTAAAATAATACTAAGAAAATACATAAGTTTTGGGGGTAATGAATGAAAAAATTATTTGAATACGTATTATTAACAATTGGCTCCATTATTGTAGCGGGTTCACTAGAGCTTATTTTAGCACCTAATGGATTAGTAGATGGTGGGGTAACGGCCATTGCTATTATGGCAAATAAAGTTGCTGGATTACCGCTTTACGGAGTGTTTTTAGGACTTAACATCCCGATTTTACTATTTACTGCAAAGGTAATGGGAAAGAAGTTTTTCATCCGTACATCCTATGCAAATGTTGTTACAACACTCGGATTGATTTATTTAAAACCATTTCCAGCAATTACGACTTCGGAATTATTAATTGTACTTTACGGAGGAGTTCTATTTGGAGTTGGTGTTGGGATCGTTGTAAAAATGGGCGGAGCAATTGATGGATCAGAAATGTTAGCTGTTTGGATGAACAAGCATTTTAAAGTACCAATTAGTACATTTTTACTTGCTGTAAATGCGGTTATTTTTGTATTTGTTGCTATTTTATTTTCAATTGAGCAAGCGATGTTCTCATTAGCAATTTTCTATATTGTTACGAAAATGATTGATTTCATATTAGATGGTATTAATCAAGGAAAGAGCGTTATGATTATTTCTGGGAAAAATAAAGAAATAGGCGATTTGCTTATGAAAGAATTGCAATTATCCGTTACGTATCTACATGGAGAAGGTGGTTTTTTAGGAGAGCACAAGAAAATCATTTATTGTATTACAAACCGTTTCATTTATCCAAAAATGAAAGATCTCGTTCTCTCTGTAGATCCAACCGCTATAATTGAAGCTTCCTATTCAACAGAAACAACTGGTGTTAAGCGTCCAGGAAGGACTGCTCGATCAGGAGACGTATCAGAAAAATAGTGTGTAAAATAACTCCACATAAGTATAACTTATGTGGAGTTATTTTACTAAAGGAACCAGGCTTCCTTTAGTAATTTGACTACAATTTCGATACTATCTTCGGGAATGCTGCCGAAACCGAGTAGTACATATGACGCCTCCCTTAAATTATGTACAGAATCATATGTAGAGAGTGGGTATAATTTGATTTGTTGTTTTGCAGCAGTATGAATCAGTTCTTGTTCGTTCATACCATTATGAACATGAAGTACGATATGCAGTCCAGACTGTTCGCCAAGTATTTGAACACGAGATCCCATTTCATTTTTGATAGATTTAACTAGTAATGTGTGCTTTCTTTTATATAACGTACGACTACGGTTCAAATGGCGCTCCCAATCACCATTGTGAATAAAGGTTGCAAAAGCGAGTTGCTGTATTGTGGAAACAGTTTGTTTAAACTTACCTTCCAGCTCTGTATAGATTTTTAATAGGTGAGTTGGTAAAACGATATACCCCATTCGCAAAGAAGGTAAGAAGGATTTCGAGAAAGTTCCCATATAAATAACGCGTTCATTTGAATCTAGTCCTTGTAAAGAGGGAATAGGTTTTCCTACATAACGAAATTCTCCGTCATAATCATCTTCAATAATATATCCTCCGCAATCATTGGCCCATTTTAATAATTCGAGCCTTCTAGATAATGGCATAATCATTCCAAGAGGAAATTGGTGTGATGGAGTGACGTATGCTACATTGGAACGTGATTCAAGTAAAGTTGAAATACGAATCCCTTTATCGTCTAATGAAATAGGGTGAACAGGAAGACCAGAACTTTGAATCATGGCAGTTATACGGTGAAATCCAGGGTTTTCGATTCCGTATTCTTTTTTTGAACCAAGCAGTTGAAGTAGTAGCCAAAGAAGAGGCTGCGTACCGGCTCCGATAATAATTTGATCAGGTGAAGAATGTACCCCGCGTGCATGGTATAAATATTTTGAAATATGCTCTCGTAGAACGAACTCACCTTGAGGATCTTCTTTAGCAAATAATTCATTTTCATACTGGAATAAAGTTTCTTGTAATGCTCTTTTCCAGTTTGTAATTGGAAAAGCTTTTTGATCAATAAGACCTTGGCTACAATCATAGTCATATTGTTCATTTTTAATATTGTTAGCGCTGTTTGACGCAACGTGTTGTTTATTTTGAATGACATCAATATCAACTTCCACAACAAAAATCCCGCGTTTCGGTTTACTTTCTACATAACCTTCAGCTAGTAATTGTTGATAAGCAGATTCAACAGTAATACGACTAACATTAAGTTGTATCGCTAAATTTCTATGAGAAGGAAGGCGTGTACCGGCAGGTAGTAATCCCTGAGAAATTTCTCGTTTCATATATTCGTAAATTTGTAAGTAAATTGGTGTTTTACTTTCTAATTGTAATGGGATAGTAAGATCCATTTTAAGAATTCTCCTTTAAAAACTGGCCATATAAAAAATAATCGAACTGTCACTTAAGTTAAGGGCAGTTACTTTTTATAATGATGATATAACATTTAGAAAATTTAATAAATAGCAAGGGGAGAATTATAATGAATATTAGAGAAGTAGTAACAGAAGCTGATTTACATGATGTATTCCCTGTATTACAGCAATTACGAACAAAAATTTCAAGAGAAGAAGCAAGTTCTTTATTTCAAAAAATGAAAGAAGAAAATTATAAACTACTTTCGTTACAGAATGAAGATGATGAAGTTGTTTGTCTTGCTGGTGTAGCAATTTGTACGAACTTTTATAATGAGAAACATGTTTTCGTATATGACCTTGTAACTGCGGAAGCTCACAGATCGAAAGGATATGGTAAAGTTCTTCTGTCATATGTAGAAAAATGGGGGAGAGAAAAAGGGTGCAGTTCTATCGTTCTTACATCAGCGTTTCCAAGAGTTGATGCCCATCGTTTTTATGAAAGAGAAGGCTATGATAAGGTAAGTTATTCTTTTTATAAAGAGTTATAATATTAAGTAGGTTCCGTGTGTAAAAATATATGGAACCTATTTTCTTTTACAGATTTGAGCTAGGAACAGGTCTAGTAATATAATTTGTCGAATATTAGAAATTAACAAGGCGATATTGTATTTAGAGAATGTTAGGAGCGTTTATACTTGGAAAAAATAAAGAAATTATCTATACCAAATGATGTAAGAGTCATCATTATTTCTGATATTCATGGAGAATTAGATCTTTTTAAGGAACTACTACATAAAGTTAATTTTAAAGATGATGATTATTTAATTATAAATGGCGACCTTTGTGAGAAGGGGAACGATAGCATCGGCGTAGTAAACTACGTCATGGATTTAGTAGTTAGCAAGCCAAATGTTTATGTAGTTGAAGGGAATTGTGAAGTTGTAGTTGAAGCGCTTGTAAATGAAAATCCTGCGCTAATAAATTATTTATGTACGCGAAAAAATACAATTTTTAATGAATGGCTAGGGAAATTGAACATTACAGTTAATGAAGAAAGTGATATTCGTGAAGTGAAAAACATATTGATGAGCCATTTTTCAAAAGAAATAAAGTGGCTAACAGAATTGCCGACAGCGATTGAAACAGAAGATTATATCGTTGTACATGCTGGTCTTGAAGATAGAGAGAATTGGAGACAAACAGACAGGAAAAATGCAATTGCAATGCCAGAGTTTTTTAATAAGTCACATAGAGCGGATAAGTACGTAATTGTTGGACATTGGCCTGTTGTGAACTATTCCGAAGAGGCGCCGTCTAACAATCCAGTTATTGATAAGGAGAAAAAAATTATTGCGATTGATGGTGGTAATGCGATTAAAGAAGCAGGGCAATTAAACGCATTTATTATACAGAGGACAACTTTAGGTGATACGTTTTCTTATACATATGTAGATCATTTTCCACAGTATGAGGTATTGGCCGATTTTAATGCGAATCCAGTAATGCAGGGCGGGGTTACATATCCGCATTATTACATAAAGCCTGTGGAGAGAATGAAAGGTTTTACCGTATGTAAACAACTAGGAACAAATGAATTACTTCATGTGAAAAACGAGTATATAAAGCAACTTGAATCAGGTGAGTATACAGTGAAAACGGATATTTCTTGTGCGCAAATCAGTATTAGAAAAGGGGATACAGTTTCTTTAATTGATGATAGCTGCATGGGATATGATTTAATTAAAAAAGATGGTGTAGAAGGCTGGATTGAGAAAGGAATTCTACTTGAGGTAGAAAAGAAGGGGAATACAATATTTAGCTAAAATAGGAGGGGTATAACCTCCTATTTTTTATTAACTATGCTACGAGTTCGTACTTCATCTAATTTTTTCCGAAGTTCCGTTTCTAGATTAAACTCGAAAAAATTGGCTAATTTACATAAATAATTCGTATTTTATAACAAAATTATACAATATAGAGTAGAGTTTTGTTTTGATTTTTCTGAAAAAATATTATAATTGTATATGAAATAAAGAGGAATGTAGGAGGAAATTATGCAAAACGTTATATTAAAGGGGAACAAAGTTACAATTCGTACAATAGAAGAATCAGATATAAAAACATTCTGGAATCTCGTATTTAAAGAAGAGAATCCAGAATGGAAGAAATGGGATGCGCCATATTTCCCTTTCTCAATGCAAGAATACCCATCTTATAAAGAGAAGATGCAAGCTCGTTTAAAAGAAGAACCACTGTCAAATTTAATTATAGAAAATAACGGCCAAATTATAGGGACAGTCGGATTTTATTGGGAGCATAAACCGACGCGTTGGTTAGAAATGGGAATCGTAATTTATGACCCAGCATACTGGAATGGTGGATATGGTACAGAAGCATTAACATTATATAGGGACTTACTATTTGAAAATATGGAGATTGGTAGAGTAGGGCTTACAACTTGGTCTGGCAATGAAAGAATGATGAAAGTAGCAGAAAAAATAGGAATGAGCTTAGAAGGAAGAATGCGAAAATGCCGATATTATAACGGGACATACTATGATTCTATTCGAATGGGAATGATTCGTGAAGAATGGGAAGCGCTACGTGTAACAAAGGGGTGAGGAAGCATGTACGCTATCATTGCTACATTTGATTGTGTGTTTACTAATAAAGTTAGAGAATTGCAAAATGAATTAACGAATATAATTGAAACAAATGAACTAGCCGGAGTAGAACCACATATAACATTGGCTGATTATAAGGAGTTAGATGTTAATTTATATACGAAGAGATTAGAGGAGTTTGTAGCTTTTCAAGAGAACATCTCCACTGTAACTTTTCCTTCTGTTGGAACTTTTCCTACTAACGGAACTATCTTTCTAGCACCGACCATTACCGATGAATTATTAAGACTTCATCATTCTTATCATGATTATTTCAAAACTTTTCATGATAATTCGAATTCATATTACGTGCCAGGAAAATGGGTTCCGCATTGCACGATTTCTAATGGGTTAAATTCAAATCAATTTTTAAGTGTAATGGAATATATATATGGAAAATTTGATGTTACAATAGCTTCGATTGAGAAGTTAAAATTAATTAAGGTAAATTATGAAAATGGTTTTGCCATTTCTTCTAGTATATTAGCAGAATATAATTTAATGAGAATGGAGACATCGAGATGACATATGTAATTAGAGAAATGAAGCAAGAAGATATTCATGCTGTACAAAACGTAGCAAAAATAGCTTGGCATGATACTTACGAAGGAATTATTCCGAGAGAGATTCAAGATAGTTTTTTAGAGGAAGCATATTCTGATGAAAAAATGAAATATCGTCTTAAAAATACACATTTATTCGTTGCAGAAGAAGAGGGAGAAGTAATTGGATTTGCGAATTTTTCACCTGTTAGACTGCAAAATGAAGCAGAATTAGGTGCGATTTATTTGTTACCAGATCAGCAAGGAAAAGGGATAGGAAGTGCTTTATTACAAAAAGGAATTTCAGCATTAAACGGAATTCGAAAAATGTACATTCATGTAGAAGCAGCAAACGAAAAAGGAAAGCGCTTTTATGAAGCGAAGGGTTTTGCCGAATTAGAGCAATTTGAAGAAGATTTTGAAGGACATTTGATGCAGACAATAAGGATGGTTTTATACATATAGGGAGGAGCAGGAATAAAAATATTTGACTTTAGCGAAAAAATGGGAAAGCACATATCAGTATTTCAATCTAATTTCATAATGTCGAAAATATTAAACTATCAAGGGAATATACATATCGGCGCTATGCATTTACAAGAGAATGGAATTATCGGATATCATGAAGCAGTTGTGTCGCAGCTGCTTCTTATTGTGGATGGTGAAGGATATGTATGCGGGGCAGATAAAGAAAAAGTGAAGGTAGAAGCTGGACAAGCTGTGTTTTGGGAGAAGGGTGAGTTACATGAAACAAGTACGGAAAAAGGATTGATGGCAATTGTAATTGAGTCAGACGGTCTTGAAAATGGTATTTCAATGATGATTAGAGGGCAGGAGTGAGAAAGGAATGATTACAAAAGCGAATGAGAAAGAAACGGAAAAAATATTACATTATGCAGCTCAATCACTTTTCGAAGGAACGAGAGGGAATTGTCAACTAAGTACGGAAAAAGCGATTGAAATTACAAAACCTTTAGTAGAAAAAGGGGCATATTATATAGTTACAAAGGAAGAAAATAAAGTAGTGGGATGGATACTAATAGGAGAAAATGTGGACTATTTCTCTCGTAAAAAACTCGGCTTTATTTATGAATTGTATGTTTTTTCAGAGTATCGCGGGAGAGGATTATCACGAAAACTAATGAAAGCTGGGATTAAGGAACTACAAGAAAAGTATTCAGAAATTCGCTTGAATGTATTTAGAGGGAACTTTGCAAAAGAAATGTACGAAGATTTTGGCTTCGTTGAAAGACAAGTAATCATGACGTTGAAGTGAGAAAACGATTTTAAGTGGGCGAAGAAACAAGAAAAAGAAAATCAGTATGTAATTTGTAAAGGTTATATTCTGAATTTTGGGCAAAAAAAGTTTTCTTTTTATTATTAAATAGAGGTAGAAACGCTTAGCAGTCCTTTAAAAAAAACAGTAAATTTATATTATATAATATAATGTTATTATATTAAAAGAGAAATTTTGGAAAAATATCATATTTTTATTTAGAAATTTTTAAATTATTGATATAATCAATTTGTAGAATTGATTTTGGGTTAATTTTACTATTTTAAAATTTTAAGGGGGATTTAATAATGGCAGGACAAATTCGTATGTCACCAGAGGAGCTTAAATCAAAAGCGACTCGATATGGACAAGGTGCAAATCAAATTGAGGACATTTTACGTCAGTTACAAAACTTACAAAATGAATTAAGAGGAGAATGGGAAGGTCGTGCTTTCGAAGGTTTTGATCAACAGTTCAATCAATTAAAACCAAAAGTACAAAACTTCGCAGAGCTATTACAAGAAATTAATATGCAGCTTAATAAAACTGCAGAGGCTGTTGCTAGACACGACGAAGATCTTTCTCGTAATTTCGGTCTACAATAAAAACGGGCAAAAGAAATATATAATTTAGCCATGCAACTTTTGTTGTATGGCTAAATTGCTTTAAAACTAGAGTAAGATAAGGAGTCCTTAACTTAATAGACTCGCAGCCGCAGGAGTGATAAGTAGTGAAAAAGTTTAAGTGGAGCATCTTGTTGTTTATTATTTTAGCTCTTGTGCTATCAACAGGAGTCTCCTATTTAGCATTAAATCAAAATGTTAAGAAAGCTAATGAGAATAGCACGCCAAAAATGACAGTTGCATTAGTAAATGAAGATCAAGGAACTGTATTTGAAGGGAATAAAATAGCGTTTGGAGATCAATTTGTTAAAAATGTAAATAAAAATACGAAACAAGAATGGTACGTAGTTAGTCGCGGAGTAGCAGAAAATGGTTTGAAAAATAATAATTACAATATGATGATTGTAATACCTAATGATTTTTCTAGGAAAGCTGTTGCGATTGATTCAGAACTACCAGAGAAATTAACGTTAAACTACAAAGTAAATGCAACTGGGAATAAAGATTTGAAAGCTGAGGCTGAAAATACGGCGTCTACAATTTTAGAGGATTTCAATAAGCAAATCATCGACGTTTATTTTGCAAGTATTATCGGTAAGTTGCAAGGTGCACAAGATAATATAGGCAAAATAATTGAAAAAGGAAACGTTCAAACAACTATGTACAAAAAAGATGTACATAGTCCGTTGGCAAATTATACAAATCAATTTAAAACGGTACAAGACTATACAGGAATTTCTGTTAATAGTTTTAAAGGATTTCAGGATGTCTTAAAAGGGTTTGGTCAAACATTAGATGAAGGAAATAAATCTAATAATACTTATTTGGAAGGTTTTAATAACTTTCAAAAAATGCAATCTGATAATAATTTGTTAGCTAATAATTTTTCGAGTCAATTTAATCAATCTATGAGTGAGATGGGTGCAGGTGATGCTTTAAAGCAGTTAAGCTCACTGGAATCGGCAAATAAAATTATTGCAAATCAATTTATGCTTTCAGAGAAAGAACCAAATATTTTAGCTGATGCTTCAGCAATGCAAAAATATTTAACAGATGTAAAAAAACAAGTATCAGAATATGATACAGAACTTGCAGGAAAGTTAGAGAGTGACATTCAAGCAACGATAAATAAACGATTACAGAAGTCTCTTTCAAATGATGGACAACAAGAAGTATTTATAAATACGTTAATGAAACAACCAGATGTTCGAATCAAGCAACAAATCGAGAATGTAATTACAAAATTACCTAGTTTAAATATGGAAGAAATAGTTCAAAGTGATTTGCCAGATGAAACGAAATTACAACTGAAAAATGTAATTCAATTTACAAATAAATATAATAAAGAAAATAACTTTAATTATGATCCTGTAAATAAAATCTCTTTAGGAAATTCAATTAAAGAAGTAAAGAATAGTCTTTCTAAGGATGGAATTACATTTAGTGATACAGCGAACGTAATTAAAATGGAATCTTCACAAACCTTGAAGATAAATATTCCAGAAGAATTTGAACTATATGGAAATACAGGGGCTTTACATATTGATGATGTGGATCGTACAAGTGACTTTCTTCAAAGCGAAGCAGGAGAAATTACAATACCTCCTCGTAATGAAGGGGATATAAAGATTAATCTGCATGTGAAGTTAAAAAATCCAAACATCAATATAGATGTTTTCTCTCCTGTAATGTGGGACTGGAAATTGAGTGGGAATCATAAAAAAGAAACTAGTTCTGAAAAAGAAGAACCTAATAAAGAAGATAAAGGAACACAAACTGAAAACAGCAAGGTGGAAAATGTGGTTCATAAATCACAGTATGGCATTATACCGTTAGTACACAATGCTAAAAAACCTATTATCAAAAAAATGGAAAATACAACAGGGAATAACGGAGGAAGCCAAGAAGGTGGATCTGGAATAGGTAACGGAGGAAACCAAGAAGGTGGAACTGGGACAGGTAACGGAGGAAACCCAAACCCTGGAACAGGTAATGGAGGAAACCCAAACCCTGGAACAGGTAATGGAGGAAATCCAGATCCTGGAACAGGTAATGGAGGAAACCCAAACCCTGGAACAGGTAATGGAGGAAACCCAAACCCTGGAACAGGTAATGGAGGAAACCCAGACCCTGGAACAGGTAATGGAGGAAACCCAGACCCTGGAACAGGTAATGGAGGAAACCCAGACCCTGGAACAGGTAATGGAGGAAACCCAAACCCCGGAACAGGTAATGAAGGAAATCCAGACCCTGGAACAGGTAACGGAGGAAACCAAAATCAAGGTGGTAACTCAACGACTATTGAAAGTACGACGAATCAAGTTGTACATCAAAAATCAGAAGAATTAACAAAAAATATATCTAGTGTATTAATAAAAGAAGCAGTAGATACAGTTGAAAGTTATCAAGGTTTAATTAGTCTGTACGAAATGTATTATGGGATTGATTTAAGAACGAAAGATGTAGGTCCTAAGCTAGAAGAGGGAAGTTTAGATGCAATTGCAACTGAACAATCTTTGTACTACGTATTAAATAAACAAAGCTTAATTGATTTAATTTCAAATCTTGTTTCATCAAGTATTACGACAGAAGTAAAGCAAGATATGACAGGTTTAAAACAAAAAATAGATTCTTATCAACAATTCATTACTAGTGCGGATCAAAATTCAATGCTACTAGCGGAGAAATTAAATGTAACGACGCAGCAAGCAACTAGTATGAATGAAAATTTAGGAGAGTATTTAAAAGGTTTAGCGAAATGGCGTGAGAGTAGCTTAAAGCTAGTTGAAGAACAGCAAGTGCTAACAACAAATAATACTGGTGAGCAAACAGCTGTTTTATCGTTAGATTCTGGTATTAAATCATTAATGATGCAAAGTCAGTCATTGGTCGAGAGTTCGAAGCATAGTTTAACAACATCAGACGATGTATATAAAACATTTGATCAAATTAATGGACAAGCAAAAGAAATTCAAGACAGTGGAACGACAATTGTTTCAAAGGCTGATTCATTATTAAATGACTTTACAAAGAAAATGGACGATGATAAATCATTCTCCAAAAACTTTACTAAAATTTTGGCTAATAGCCGAATTGGTGATCGCCAAAATGAAATGTTATATCAATTTTTATCTAGTCCAGTTCAGAAACAAAATGATGGAGTCATTGTAGCTGGTAATGCTTTTACACCATATTTAATCGTATTAACTTGTTTTATTGTTGCGTTATTTACAGCATACGCAATTGCGAATCAAGAAAAGAAACGAACGCAATCAGATCATTTTGAAGAGAAGTTCTCATTAATTGATATGAATGTACCAACTACAGTAGTGGCATTCGGTATATCAATTGTGGAAGGAATTAGTATAGGTATCATTTCTGGACGTCTTTTACAGTTCGGTCAAGATCAAAGTTTATTATGGATTGCGTTTATCACAATCATTATGATGGCGTTTGTATTGGTCTCAACATACTTATTACGACAAATAAAAATGGTAGGGATGTTTATTCTATTAGTATTTTTAAGTATGTACCTATTTTTAACTGAAGCAGTTGGAAGTAAAGTAGATCAAATGTCGTCTGTTGGAAAGGTACGTCAGTTCTCACCACTTCAGTATATAGAAAGTTTTCTAAATGATTTTATTAGCGGTAAAGATACTGGAAAAGTTATTTTCATCGTGTTGTTTGTAATTGCCATTATCGGATTAGTTAGTAATCTATTTGTATGGCATAAGAAATGGGAGGAAAAAGAAGTAAATGATCAAACAATGGAGCATAGTGGCTAAGTTATCATTTCTCTCTATCCTTTTACTGTTTGTCGCGCTACCGATAAGGAGCGCGGCTGACAGTTATCTTGGTGATGATGGGAAGATTAAGTTTAAAGTGGATCGACTTGAAGAAAGCGACCAAGAAAAAAATAAAAAGGAACATAAGGAAACGGAATTAGATAAAGCATCGATTGAGTTATTTAATAAAGAAATAGAAGAAGAAATTCAGAAAAAGAAAAAGAAAGAACAAAAAGATATGGAAGCTTTACGAGATTCTCTTTTTATAAAACAAAAAGAAATAAATAGTGTTAAAGATACGAAAAATAGTTTGTTTAGCAGTGAATACGTTGTCAGAAAAAGTGCAGATGAAGTAGCGAGTAATGAAACAATGAATGAAAAGCCAATTAGTACAACAATAATAATATTATTTGGTGGTGGCATTGTACTTATTTGCATCGGTATTTATACAGTTCTTCGCAAAAGTTGGAGGTAAAGTAATGGCAATACAAACACATATTAATGTAACGGTAGATTTTAGTAAATGGAATGGAAATACATATGATTTACGTATTCCGAATCATCAATCTATTAAATATTTGTTGAAAAATTTATTAGATACGCTAAAGATTGATAATCATGAAGGTTCACATTTTGTAATTAAAGTAAAGAATAAGTCAATTGTTTTAACAGATAATGATCGTTTAATCGATCACCAAATAACAGATGGAGATATTTTACAAGTTTTATAAAGAATATTTTTACTTTTAGTTATTTGAAAATAAGTTATTACGGGTTATAAAGAAAAGGAGAAGAGGATAAAAATGACGGAAAAAACAATTCAAATTGATGCAATGAACTATCAATTTCAAATAGAAAAGGAAAATTGGAAATTGGAGATGACAAAATCTCAAACACGTATAAAAGACTTCCGTCAATTTGATGTAATTACGGGCGCATCATCTGAGTTTGTACCATTAATGATAGAAGAAATGGATGATATGTTTACTTTTATATTTCAAGTGGATAAAAAATTATATAAGTGGGACGATCTTAGCCGTTTTGGAAGAAATGAGAAATTAAGACTGCTTCGAAATGTTGCGCAGTTTCGTAAATATTTAAATAAACGAATCACGTTCTTTTTACATCCGGACAATATAGTTTTTAATGCTAATTTAATGCCAAGTATTATACATAGAGGAATTCGAGATATTGTTCCACCAACCCCGTTGTTAGAAGAGCAATTTTTAACACAATATAAGTGTCTAATTATCGCTTTATTCTCCCAAAAGCACAATTTTGATGATTTGTATGCTGGGTTACTAAAAGATGCAAAAGAAACAACATTTGAACAGACGGTTGCTCAAATGGAAAGCTTAGATGCATTACTGCAATTTCTTGATGACAGCTTTGAGAAGGAACAAACAAAAACAGAAAAAAATATGCAGTTAGTACCTAAAAAAAGCTATAAATCGTTTAAATACTTAGCTTTTTCCTTCATAGCGGCGACTGTGATTTTAGCTGCTCCTTTAATATATTTCACTTTTATAAAATTTCCTTATCAAAATAAATTATTAGAAGCAAATGCGAATTTCATAGCAACTGATTATGACAAAGTAATTACTCAATTAAATGAAGAGGAATTTGAATCATTACCGGTTGCGTCTAAATATGAGTTAGCATTTGCATACATTACAGCTGAAAAACTAGGTGAAAATCAAAAGAAAGCAATTATGAAAAATATTAGTTTGAAAAGTGATGAAAAGTATTTACTTTATTGGATGTATAACGGAAAAGGTGATTTTGATAAATCATTAGATTTAGCTAAGACACTTGATGATCCGCAGCTTATTATGTACGGCCTTGTTAAACAAATTGAATCGCTGAAAAATAATCCGGACTTGTCAGGAGAAGAGCGTGATCAAAAGTTAAAAACATATGAGCAACAATTAGATGAGTATAAAAAGAAATATGGTAATTCATCAAGCGATAAAGACTTGTCGGACACAGAGAAAAAAGAGTAAGCAAGCACTTGATGAGACAGTTGAAAAGGAGCAGTGAACACGGATGGAGCAACTATTAGTATTGACTTATGGAGACAAAATATATAAGTGCACATTACATCCAAATGAGCAATCAATAGTGTCGATTGGAAAAGAGTGGACAAATGATATTACGAATCCAAGTTTAGAACAAGAAGTAGAGTTAAAGTGGAATAATGAAGTGAACGCTTGGATGGTACAAAATCAATTAATAGAGTTCAATAAGGAATTTGAGATTGGAAAAACTAAAGATGTGAGCTTGAAAATCTTTATATCTATTATTGGTACAACTAAAGTGTTTGATATCGGTACGAAACATTCTCTTACAATTAGTCAAAATAGTTATGATGATATTTCTATTACCGGGACAAATGCGGATTTAATGCTATCTCGTGAAACGTTGTACGATTCTTTTAGAGTAAACGTATATGAAGGGGATGTATTTCATAATTATACGAAGCTAAAAGATAGCGCTATGTTAGAAGCAGGAGATCAATTATATTTTGATGGTGTTTTAGTAGAGATAGGCAGTGAAGATATTCAAGTATTGTCTTCAGAAGAGAACGTTAAATCTACGTTACCTATTTTAGTAGAATCCGAAACGAATTATCAAAGTGGTTATCCAGACTATCATCGTTCACCACGTATTATTTACCGTGAACCAGAAGAGAAAATGACAATTGCAAAACCTTCAAGTATGCCGTCAAAACCGACTGAGCATTTGGCGAGAATTATTGCACCATCTCTTGTCATGATTGTCGTAACAGTATTACTTGCTATCTTTATGAAATATGGAATGTTTATTATTGCATCGATTGCGATGACATTAGTAACGATTATTGTTTCTGTCACATCTTATATAAAAAATTTAAAGCAATATAAAATTGACATTGTTGAACGTGATAAAAGTTATAGAGCGTATATAAAACAAAAAACGAAAGATTTACATGCAGAAAGTGAAAAGCAGCGTCATGCATTACAATTTCATAATCCAAATGTTGAAGTAATACGTAATATGGCTGTGCAAGTAAATCCACGTATATATGAAAAAACAATGCTACATCATGATTTCTTAACATTTAGCGTTGGGACAGGACAAGCTAATACGAGTTTTGAAATCCAATTTAATGAAGAAGAATTTAGTCAAACGAAAGATGAATTAATTGATATAGCACGTGAACTAAGACAGCGTTATCTTTCTTTGGAAGATGTACCTGTTGTAACAGACTTGATAAATGGACCGGTTGGCTATATTGGACAACGCTCTTTAGTGTTAGAACAATTACAATTATTAGTTGTGCAAACCGCGTTATTCCATAGTTATTATGACTTGCAGTTTATTACTATTTTTCCTGAAGAAGAAAAAGAAAAATGGGATTGGATGCGCTGGCTACCTCATGGAAGTGTTCGAGATATAAATGTACGTGGATTTGTATACCATGATCGTAGTCGTGATCAAGTGTTAAATAGTTTGTATCAAATATTGAAAGAACGAAAATTAAAACTAGATGAAAAAAGTTCAACTAATGAAAAAATGTACTTTGCACCGCACTATGTCGTTCTCATTACAGATGAAAAACTAATACTAGACCATGTTGTTATGGAATTCTTTAATGATGATCCGAGTCAATTAGGTGTATCACTTGTATTTGTACAAGATGTTATGCAAAGTTTACCGGAGCACGTGAAAACGGTAATTGATATAAGAGATGCAAAACAAGGGAACATCATCTTAGAACAAGGAGAGCTTGTTAACCGTCAATTTAAATTGAATCATGTACCGAAAGGGTTCAATTTAGAAGATGTCTCACGTGCATTGGCACCGTTAAACCATTTGCAAAACTTAAAAAATAGTATCCCAGAAAGTGTCACATTTTTAGAAATGTACGGTGTTGAGAAAGTAAAAGAACTGAATATCACAAGTCGCTGGGAGAAAAATGCAGCACATAAATCTCTAGCTGTACCACTTGGATTACGTGGTAAAGAAGATATCGTAAACTTAAACTTACACGAAAAAGCACACGGACCACACGGGTTAATAGCGGGTACAACAGGTTCAGGTAAGTCGGAAATTATACAATCGTATATTTTATCTCTAGCAGTCAATTTCCATCCTTACGAAGTAGCCTTTCTACTCATTGACTATAAAGGCGGCGGTATGGCGAATTTATTCAAAAACTTACCGCATTTATTAGGAACAATTACGAACTTAGATGGAGCACAAAGTATGAGAGCGCTCGCATCAATTAAAGCTGAATTACAAAAAAGACAACGATTATTTGGCGAAAATGATGTAAACCATATTAATCAGTATCAAAAACTGTATAAAGAAGGCTTAGTAAGTGAACCGATGCCACATCTATTTTTAATTAGTGATGAATTTGCGGAACTGAAGTCAGAACAACCAGAATTTATGAAAGAGTTAGTTTCAACAGCGCGTATCGGTCGTTCACTTGGAATTCATTTAATATTAGCTACGCAAAAACCGAGTGGTGTTGTAGATGATCAAATTTGGAGTAACTCGAAATTCAAACTAGCATTAAAAGTTCAAAATACGTCAGATAGTAATGGAATTTTAAAAACACCAGATGCTGCTGAAATTACATTACCAGGACGTGCTTACTTACAAGTTGGGAATAATGAAATTTATGAACTATTCCAATCAGCTTGGAGCGGAGCAGACTATGTAGAAAACAAAGAGGATAAAGAACATTTAGACGCAACAATCTATGCAATAAATGATCTAGGACAATATGAAATATTAAGTGAAGACTTAAGTGGACTTGGTAGCAGTAAAGAAGTAATAAGCGTACCATCTGAACTGGATGCTGTTATTGACTACATTCACGATTACGCAGAAATAAATGAAATTGAAGCGTTAGCTAGACCTTGGTTACCGCCACTTCCAGAAAGCGTATATTTACAAGACTTACACGCTATTCAGTTCAAAGAAGCATGGACGAAAGAAAAGAAACCATTAAAAGCAACAGTTGGTCTACTAGATCAGCCTGAATTACAATCACAAACACCATTAACATTAGATATTAGTAAAGACGGACACGTAGCGGTCTTCTCAAGCCCAGGTTATGGAAAATCAACATTCTTACAATCAGTCATTATGGATGTAGCTCGTCAGCATAGTCCGGAGCATTTGCATGTGTATTTATTAGACTTCGGAACAAATGGTTTAATGCCATTAAAATCTTTACCGCATGTGGCAGACATCATTACATTAGACCAAGTTGAAAAATGCGAGAAGTTTCTTCGTCGCATAGAAGACCTATTAAAAGATAGAAAGCAATTGCTAAGTAAATATGGCGTCGCGAGTCTTGAAATGTATGAGAGAGCTAGTAAAGAAGTATTACCAACAATATTAATTACGTTAGATAGCTATGATTCTGTTAGAGAAGCTGGATTTGTAGAAGACTTTGAACGCATTATTGCACAAATTGTACGTGAAGGGGCAGCAGTAGGAATTCATTTAATGCTTACGGCTACACGTCAAAATGCATTGAGAGTACAAGTAAATACAAATATTAAACTACAAATTGCTCTATATATGATAGATGAGGCAGAATCTAGAGCTATTGTAGGAAGAACAGAGTTGAAAATTGAAGAATTAGCAGGACGTGGTTTAGTTAAAATTGACGAACCAACAATCTTCCAAACAGCTTTACCGACAAAGGGAGAAGATGTACTTACTCGAATTGAAAATATACAAGCTGAAGGAAAAGAGATGGATTCCTTCTGGGATGGAGAAAGACCGAAGGCAATCCCTATGGTACCTGAAGTTCTGGAATACAAAGAATTTATTGCATGGCCAGAAACAAGGAAAATTATTGAAGTAGGCAAACTAACATTTGGTGTAGAAACAGAAAGCGTTACACCTCTCGAATTAGATTTAACGGAAGCGTCTAATATTGTTGTAGGGGGAATTAAGAAAGATGAAGTTGAAAATGTAGTTCATCAATTCCTTCAACAGTTAGCAGACAGTGGTCACTTTGACCTAGGTTTAATTGATACAAGAACACGCAATTTCTCAAACTATAGAGAGAGCGCTGCTTTATATGTAGCTGAAAAAACAGGAATCGAGAAAACGATTAAACAAGTTACAAATGCTTATAAATCGAGAGAAGCGGCGTTTAAAGAGGAGCAAGAAGCATCAAGTGAAACAGTGAACCCGGCAGAATTTATTAAGAAATTTAAGCCGATTGTAATCGTAATTGCAGATGTAAATGATATTTTAAGTAATTTAGAAGATAGCGATATATACAGTTTGGCGGAATTAATAACAAATGGTGCATTTATGGGCATCCACTTCGTAATTGGCTGTGATGTTGATTCAATTGACAGTCGATACGACTTAGTTTCAAAAACAATAAAAACGCAATCTCATGTTATTTTACTTAGAAAATCATCAGGCCAAATGGTCTTCGATGTATCTAATAAAGATTTAAGTAGTACAAAATTAAATCCATTTGAAGGGTATTTTGTTGAAAATCGTTTTGCCACTAGAATTAAAGTGCCAACTATTTAAGGGGGGATTTGCATGGGGATAGAGGAATTAAATAGTCAAAAATCTGGTTTGTTAAGTAGTATAAGTCATCAACAAGGGCAATTGGCTGAATTACAAATGAAACTAAGAAGGCTAATAACTGCTAAAGGGAAATTTGTAAATAATCTTGAAGCAATTAAACAAAATCAAGAGCAGTTTAAGTCTTTAGAAATAAACGAGAGTAGTTGGAAGGGGCAAAGAGCAACTACTTTTAAAGAAATGTATGAACAACAAGTCATTTCTAATTTAGGGAGGTTTATCGGAGAACTAGGGAGAGTGCAAGAAGACATCGATCAAGCTATACGACGGCTTGAAAGAGAAATCGCTGCATGTGAGTCTAGTATTCTTTCTCTAAGTAGAAGTGTTTCAATAGTTGACGCTAGTATTCAAGTAGAAGTACAGAAGGCGGGGAAATGATAAATGGGGGAAATTAAATTAAATAAAGGGGTATTTGATGCGAAAGTAAGTGAATTGAAAAGTGGTGCTAGTGATTTAGGTAAGACTAAATTTAATGGTATGCAGTTACATCGTACGAATTTAAGTAAACTAAAAAAATATTGTGAAGCGATTGAAAAACTTTCACAGAAAGTTCAGCGATATGAGAAATTGTTAGAAAATGATATAAGTAGAGTGCAAGAAATTGGAGCAAAAATAGTAGAGAAAGATGCAAAACTTGGGCAAGAACTAAAAGTTGGTATACAGCAGCACTAGAAAAACATTCTACGTAAAAATGAAATAAGGGGAGAGAAACGTGGATAAAAATATTGAATTACAAGAAGTAAACGAATTACAAAAAAAATTTCAAACAAGTGCTGACGAACTAAATCAATATTTTGAAACTTTATTAGGGAAAATAGATGATTTGAACCAACTTAATTCTTTTCAAGGGAAAGCAGCAGATGGAATAAAGGGGTATTTTTCTAGAGTACATGGTACTACGATTGCTGGATTTCAAATTGCAGCGGAAGAGTTGAAAAATGAATTTCAAAAAGCAATAGAAACTTTTAATAGTACAGTTGATAGTGATAGTGATACAAAGATTTATGGGAACTATTTAGATAATGTAAAGAAAAAAATTAATGGTTACAGCAATGAATTTGATCGATCTAATGAAGAAGCAAAACAAACTATAGCAACTATAGCGGACATTGTCCCAACTCAGTATCCATCATCTTCAGGGATTTCTGAAGGGGTCCAAAAAAGTCAAAAGGAAGTTAGTGATACGCTAGAAAAATTAGAAACGTATAATAGTCAGCAAAATGAACTTCAACATTTTAATGAAACATTAAGTTCATTAGACAAGGGAATGAAAGAAATACAAGCAGCCAATGGAGATTTTTCTAGTAAGATAGTCGGAAAAATTATGGCTGGTGGATGGAATGGAAACTTAATAAATGGTATTTCGGATAGCATGACGACGTTTGATATTCGACAAAAGGGTGGTAAATTTGTGGTGGCCGCTTTTGCTCGTATGTATTATGCCAAAAAGAACTATGATTTAAGTGTTTTATTTGATTCTAATGGTCGAAAAGGAAAAGGGAAGTTTACACTATCAACACGTCAAAAAGAAGATTTAGTGGAAGTGTATAAACTACTTAAGATGGATAGTAGTGATGATAGTATATTTCGTTATATAAAAAATGGACTTAAATTGGATGGGGTAGAAAATTCGAGAATTACGAATGAACAAGTAAGAAAAGCAAGAAAAGGGATTTATAAATTGCCAGAATTTCAAGATTTTCAAAAGTTCCAACAGGATTGGAGTAAAAAAGGGCTACCTACTGCAATTAAAGAAAGGGGATGGAGTTCGTTTAAAACAGAGTATGTAAAAGGGTTAAAAGATTTACATCCTGGGCAATGGAAAGAAGCATTCAAAGAACTTGGAAAAACAGGTAAGGTTTTAAAAGGAACAGCTATATTTGGAGCGGTTGTGTCAGTTGGAAATAACATCGCAGAAGCTCAAAAAGATGGGTGGCAACTCCATGATATAGCAGATATAACGACAGACTCAGCAGTTGATGTTGGGGCAAACGCCGGAGCAGCTGCAACTGGGGCTGTAGCGGGGTCATTTTTCCTTCCGCCTATTGGAACAGTTGTAGGAGCTGGTGTTGCAGTGGGTGCTGTATATTTAATGAATAAAAAATTTAGCCAGCTCGGAGGGGATAGTATAATTGATGTTACTAAAAAAGGGGTCAAAAAATTAACAAAAAAACTTGGGGATCTATTTTGGTAATTAGGCTACAAGAAAGGTGCAGATAGATTATGTGGAATATAAAAGAGGAAGACTTAGATGGATTTCGAATGACATGTAGAAGGCGTTTAAGTCCTGAGGGTGCAACAGGGTTTATGCTAGGAACGATAATTTTTGATTCATTAGTGATGTTTTTTATTATTTTAGCATTAACTAAAACAGGGTGGGATTTCTATTCAAAACCTTTTGAGAAAGTAATTGTTAGTATGGAGCTTGTATTGTACAGCCTTCAACTAATTTTTTTAATACTATATTTATTTCCAAAAGCTCGTTTTAAATTTCAAAAACTACAGGCGCTTGTCGTATTATTATACGCATTTCAACTTGGTACTATAGGATGGACGGTTTTTATTCTTCCAGGGATGAGCGATTATTCAATTAATTCTAATACACTTATTTTTGTAAGTTTATTATTGTTAGGAGCAGTTGTTTTTCATATTGTCACAACAATTGATACATTTAAACAGGCAAGTAAAGGTGCGTTTAGTATGGATGAAAGAGCTACTTCATTTTTCAGTGAAACAAAATTGAATGTGCTCAAAGGAACTGTAATTTATGTGTTAAGTCTACTTATTTTAATTTATGTAAATAGTTCTTACTCATTAGATACAATGTTTGGCTATTTAATATTTACAGTGATTATGTATGCAGTAGCTATTGGTGCAGCTGAATTCCAATTGTTGGTGTACTGTAGATTTAAATTTAAATCATTTAATATGACATGGGAAGAGAATGAGAGAGAACGACAGAAATTTAGAAAATATAATAAAAAAAACAAATCGAAAAGTAGATAATAAAAGAAATGAATTTTTGCTATAGCATAAATTGTTAATTTATGTGTATTAAATGAGAAATTGCACATTTCTATTCGAAATAGAAAGAAATAAAGATAAGGGGAGTAGATGTTGTGAAAGTTCAATATAAAGCATTATCACTATTAAATTTAATTAGTATTACTCAAGTCGTCAAAAAAGAAGATTGGTTACTACCTGCTATTGCGCTGAGAAATCAAGTTATTCGTAATGGGATTTATGCAGTAGGACCGGTTCTCTTTAAATATAAACCACTTGAAAATGAACCAGCATATGGTGAATATACATATTGTGTTCCGGTAAATGAACGTGTGGAACTGGGGGAAGATTCTGCATATGAATACATTGATGGTTTAATAATTGAAGATGCTTTAAGTGTGCGTTTTACGGATGAAGATGGTGATATTGAAGATGTGTATAATTTAATACACGAGGTGGCAAATCAAAACCATATTAAATTAGATAGTAGTTTTTATCATGTATGCTTAGATGTATACGGTGATACATGGTTAGATATTTATGCTCCTATTATAGAAGTGGGTGAAACCGTAAAATGATTATAGAAGGGCAAAGTATTGCATATGCAAATGTTGTTTCAAAAGAATACTATATTCATTATACTTATATGAAAGATTCGATTGATGATTTTATGCTAGAAATAGAAAAAGCGAACTTAACAGCAAAAGGTCCACTATTTTATACATTGAAAAATGTTCCTTCAGATGAAAATATGTATATTGAATTATTTATGCCGATATATGAGGATAAAGTTCCACCATTAGAAACAATGAAATTTAGAAGCTATTACTATGTAGATGACATGCTTGTGAAACGATTGACAGGAGAGTATGAAACATTAACCGAGTATGCATATGCTGAGATGCTTCAGTATATGGAAGATAATGAACTTGATATGATTTCACCTATTTATCATATTTTTAGTGGTGATGAAGAACTACAGTATGTTGAAATAAAAATTGCAGTGGATACACAATAATAATTTAGTGTACTTTTAGTAATAGAGATATGAAAAGTAAAAGCTTGATTTTAGTTCCGTTTTATAGAAGAAGATAAAGGTATTCTTGAATTAAGAGTTCTAATTGTTGTTTTTAGTAGGAAGGGGTCTACATATGTGGTTATTTTCAAAAGAAAAAACTGTGTATTTTCAACAAGAGTGTGAGGATAAAACAGGGGAATTAATTAAGCAACAAATATTGGAGAAAGTATCAGTAGATGATTGCATAATAGCTGCTGAAATGATTGATGTATTGTTTATATACCCTGAAATTGCAGAAGAACTTGCAAGAATTTTATATATGAGTAATAAAGAATTATTCCGAACGGTTGCTATGTTTGTTGGTACATTTGAAATTTTTGTACAAGTCTCAAACACAACAAAAGTTATTATCCAATGTATTCCGGTAGATGAAGAAATGGAAGAAGAAGTGTTTTCGGATATGAAAGTGATTGGTTTTAAATATAAGAAAAAATCCACTGATGAAGAGATAGAAGAAATAGCAGAGTGGATGCTGGAATATAAAAAGATGTGTAAAAAAATAGCAGAGCACTATGAAACAGCTCAAAAAGAATCATTATTATAATGTAAGAATATCTGAGATTAATAAAACCTTCTCTTCTCGTTAGAATGAGGAGGTTTTTTATTCTAAGATCTATATGTAATTGATTAAATATTTCGACATGAGATTTTTCATTTGGAACAATCTGTATTGGTAGTAGTTACGTTCTGCAGTTCGCTTTGTTCTTATTTTGAAAGGGAAAATTTATTCAAAAGTCAATTTGTAAAAAGGAGAAGGTGTTATTTTGAATAAGGATCGGAATGTTTCGGAAACAGAGAAAAGTTTTTTTGAAAGGACAATAGTATCTATCTATAAAGCGTTAGAATTTATAATGAAATATACAATGATTCTAATAATAATAATGTCAATATTTGTGATAATTGCTGCTGTTTATTTTAAAATATATGAGGGTATAGGGGCGGGTGTATTCCTCTTAATCTCGTCATTATTTGCATATTTGGTATTTTTTAAGAAAAGTAAAAATGCCTAAATTAATAGCGAAAATAAAATTTCAAAGATTAACAACTATAATACGTTATTTGAAGAGGGAAAGTTTTGAATATGGCATGAATGTATAACAGCAAGAAAACCTTCTCTTTTCGTTAAAATGAGAAGGTTTTTATTTTTAATCTATATGGTTTAAGTGAATGTGGTTAAAGGTGGGGCACTTGAATGTGGAAAGTAAAAGAAGAAGATTTAGATCAATTTAGGGTGACATGTAAAAGTCGATTAAGCCCTGAGGGTGCTTTAGGTTTTATGATAGGAACAATAGTGTACGTTTCAGTTATGATGTTTTTTCTTATTGGTAATTTAGTAACGTTTGGTTGGGACTACTATACTACTTTATTCGAAAAAACAATTGTTAAAATTGAACTTGTGCTATATAGCTTGCAAATAATTTTTTTAATTCTATATTCATTTCCAAAAGATCGATTTAAATTTCAAAAGTTTCAAACGATTGTCGTATTATTATATGCATTTCAATTAGGTACGATATTATTCACGGCTTTAATTCTTCCTGGAATTTCGGATTATATAATCGACGGAATTACATTAGTATATGTAGGTTTCTTATTTATAGGAGCAGTGATTGTTCATATTGTGACAACGATTGATATGTTTAAACAGGCAAGTGAAGGTGCATATAGAATGAATGAAAGATCTGCTTCCTTTTTTAGTAAAACAAAAGAAACTATGATGAAAGTGGCTTCAATATACACATTAATCCTACTTATTTTGATTTATTTTCATAATGATTATGCGATTGCTACTTTGATTGGATATGTAATAGGTACTGTTTTACTGTACACAGTAGCCGTTGGTGCAGCAGAATTCCAGCTATTGGTGTACTGTAGATTCAAATTTAAATCATTTAATATGACTTGGGAAGAAAATGAGAGAATGCGTGGGAGAACTCGAAAACAAAATAAAAAATTCAAAACGAAAAGTAAATAAGGGTGAAATAGAATTTAAGTGTATGAGAATTATTTAAACTATATAGAAGGTGAAAAAGCTGGATGTGGAATATAAAAGAAGAAGATTTAAATGAATTTGAAAGTACTTGCAAGAATCGCTTAAGTCCCGATTGGGCTACAGGGTTTGTGTTTGGAACGCTGTTTTTTATTTCATTAATAATGTTTTTTCTTATTGGAGGGTTAATAAGGTTTGGTTGGAGTTATTACCAGACTCTCTTTGATAAAATAATTGTTAGCCTTGAGTTAGTGCTTTATAGTCTTCAAGTAATTTTTTTAATTATTTATCTGTTTCCTAAGATGCCATTTAAATTTCAGAAACTACAAACACTCGTGGTACTATTATATGCGTTTCAGCTAGGTACTATAACATTTACAATGTTGATAATCCCTGGAATATCAAATTATTCAATTGATCAAATTACATTAATGTATGTTGGGTTATTATTTTTAGGTGCAGTCATTTTACATATTTTAGCGACTATTGATACTTTTAGACAGGCAAGTAAAGGGGCATTTAATAAGGGAGAAGAATCCTCTTCATTTTTTAGTAAAACAAAGAGGATTGCAATAAAGTTTGCTGTAATTTATGTGTTAACTCTTCTCATTTTAATTTATGTGCATAATGATTATACACTAAATATTTTAGGATTGTATGCGGGAGGAACTCTAATAATGTACGCGGTAGCCATAGGTGCAGCTGAGTTCCAATTATTAGCCTATTGTAGATTTGAATTTCCATCATTTTATATTTCGTGGGAGGAACATGAAAGAGAACGTCAGAAAAGAGTAAAGCTTTATGAAGAGAGGGAAAAAAGCAAGCCAAAGAAATAAAATAAGTTTTGGTTTCTGGAAATTCGAATAGAATATATAAGCAATAAAGGATTGTATATAAATCGATGCTATTAAAAATTAAAGTATCTTCAATATAATCTGTATGAGTAAATAAATACCGGTAAGTAAAGGTGAACTATATTACTATCAAAATGGGAATGTAATGAACCTAAAAATGCCTAGAGAAATCAACGGGGTGTCAGTATGAAGTTAAAGAAGAAAGCTAAGATGATGATAGTTTTGTCGATAGTAGCAAGTTTATTAAGTGGATGTGGTTTTGGGGAGACGAAGATAGAGTATGAGAGATTAGTAAAGGCGTTGGATGAAGGGGATATGAAGACAGTTATGTCTGCGAGTGATGATGGGTATGCTTATGTGACCCAAAGAGGTATTTATAGTACGTTTGAGCAAAAAGAAGATGGAGAGCACAGTAAAACAATTCGTCAAACTACGGAAGGTGTATATAATACAAAAGATAAAAGTTTATATGGAGAGGCGATACAAACAGTTGCGACTGATATAGAAAAAGACAAGGGAAAAAGGACAAATGAAAATTATAAAAAAGAAACTATTTATAGTACTCATGTTAAGTATGAAAATGGACAGGTGAAAAGTCCGGATTCAAATCTAGATGTTTCATACGTGAACTTAATTGTAGATCGTTTAAATGGGATAGGGAAACTAAAGATGAAGCCCGAGGATGATATAAAAAAGTTTGATCAGCCTAATTCAGTGGGATATCGAATAACTGAATCTGAATTTAAAAATATTATTAATAATAAATTAAAGATACAATACGATGAATTTGATGGAGCAACAATTGTATTGCACCTGGATGCCCCAAAAAATCCAAAACAAATTTTGCAAATGAGGATAGATATAGACTTTAAAGAAAAGAATGAGGATGGAAAAGTAGTAGAAAATATGTTCCAAATAATAACGTATTTTAATAGAAAACAGGATAATAACCAAGATGCGAGACAGGAATATTTAAAATATAAGGTGCAGTACAACAAAAGAGATGGTTAAGAGTGGCGATGAAAATAAAAGATGTGAAATTAGTGACTAAGAAAATTGCATCTTTATTTTGGTAATATACTATAGTTCGGGGAAAGGTAGAGTTAACAAATGTGGAACATAAAAGAAGAAGATTTAGATGAATTTAAAATAACATGTAGACATCGTTTAAGCCCAGAAGGAGCTATGTTGTTTATGTTTGGTGGAATGCTTTATAGTTCGTTATTGATGCTTTTTATTTTTGGAGCATTAATTAGATTTGGCTGGGATTACTATCCGACTCTTTTTGACACAGTAATAGTCAGAATGGAATTGTTGTTATATAGCCTACAAGTAATCTTTTTTATTATATATCTGATCCCTAAGGTACGTTTTAAATTTCAAAAGCTCCAGACATTGGTGATATTATTATATGCGTTTCAGTTAGGTACTATAGGTCTTACGGCATTTGTTCTTCCAGGGATGAGTAATTATTCTATTAATTTTATTACGCTTATTTATGTAGGTTACTAGTATTAGGAGCAATACTTGTTCATGGTGTAACAACAGTTGATACTTTTAAACAAGCAAGTAAAGGTGCATTTAGTATGGGAGAAAGATCTACTTCATTTTTTAATAAGGCAAAGAAAAATGTAATGTTTGGTGTGGCAATTTATGTACTAATTCTTCTTGTTTTAATTTATATACAAAATAATTACTCATTGAGCATAATGTTTGGTTACTTTATATTTACGTTCATCATGTACGCGATAGCCATAGGCGCAGCTGAGTTCCAATTATTAGCCTATTGTAGATTTAAATTTCCATCATTTTATATTTCATGGGAAGAACATGAAAGAGAACGCCAGGAATTCTTAAAGCGTTATAAAGAGAGAGAGGAAAAGAAAGCGAAAGAAATAAAATAAGTTTTGGATTCTGAAAATTCGAATAGAAAATATAAGCAATTAGGGCTTGTATATAAATCGATGCTATTAAAAATTAAAGTATCTTCAATATAATCTGTATGAGTAAAAAAACACCAGTAAGTAAAGGTGAAGTGTACTACTATCAAAATGGGAATATAATGAACCAGTAACCAACGGGGTGTCAGTATGAAGTTAAAGAAAAAAGTTAAGATGATGATAGTCATGTCAATAGCAGCAAATTTATTAAGTGGATGTGATTTTGGGGAGACGAAGATAGAGCATGAGAGACTAGTAAAGGCGTTGGATGAAGGGGATATGAAGGCTGTTATGTCTGCGAGTGATGATGGGTATGCTTATGTGAAAGAGAGAAGCATATATGGGATTTTTGAGGGAAAAGAAGACGGTACTCATAGTAAAACAATCTATCAAACAACAGAGGGGATTTATAATACGATTGAGAAAAAATTATTTGGAGAAACAACGGAGGAAATAGCTACAAATATTAAAAATGAAAAAGAAAAGGCGGATATTAGTAATTACAAAGAAGAAGAAATTTATCATACTAATATTATGTATGAAGGTGGGGAAGTGAAGACGGTAAAAACAGCATTTGATGTGTCCGCTGTTAAATTAATTATGGATCGCTTACAGGGAATAAAAGATTTAAAACCGTCAGAAGATACAAAAGGATTCGATGAACCGAATATTGTTAGTTATAGTCTAACAGAATCTCAGTTTCAACAAGTACTAAACGATAAATTAAAGTTAGAATATGATGAATTTATTGGTAGCTCAATTGGATTGCACTTTAATGCTATAAAAGATTCAAAGAAAGGATCTATGGGACTATTAGAAATAAGAATAGCTGTAAGTGTAAAGAAAGAAAATGTTTTAAAACAACAGCAAATATTTGTAAGCTTTAATGATAAAAAAAGTAATAATAAAATAAAAGAAGACTATTTGAACTATCAAAGACATTTTAATTATGTAGGTGATTAATGTGACCAAAAGATTAATTAATAAAATAATTATTATGATAGTAATGATTCTATTAGGTGCGTGTAGTTTTGGTGAAAAAAAGATAGATTATGAGCCGTTTGTCAAAGCTTTGGATGAAGGGGATATGAGAAAGGTTATGTCTGCGAGTGATGATGGATATGCGTATGTGAAAGAACGAGTTGTTGATTTTACTATAGAAACAAATGGTGATGAAAACCATTATAATACGCTGTATCAAACTACTGAAGGTATATATAATTTGAAAGAAAAATTGTTATATGGAATAACGTCTCAAAGAATAACAAGTAAAACAAAAGATGAAAAGGATAGACATAAGAATAATAATTATAAAGAAGAAGAAAAATATAATATAAACTTGCTGTATCAAAACGGAAAAGGTCAAGGATCTGATTCAAATTTGGATGTTACTCCTGTGAAATTGATATTTAATAGATTACAAGGTGTAGGGGATTTAAAACTGAAAGCAGGAGGTAACAGAAAAAAAATTAATGAACCAAATTCAGTTGGATTTACTTTAACAGAAGCGCAATTTCAAGAAATAATTAATGATAAATTAAAATTGCAATATGATAAATTTGAAAATGCATCAATTGTACTTAACTTTAACGATTCAATAGACAATGAAAAACACCCAATGCAAATAACAGAATTAACAATTTCAATTGACTATAAGAGGCAAAATGATGAAGGTAAAATGTTAACACATAGTCAGCAAATATATGTGTATTTTAGTAGTGAAAAAGATAATAATCAAGAAGCTACGAAAGAGTATGTAAATTATAAAAAGAAATATGAAAATAATAAATGATTAAGTAAGTGAATGAAAGACCGAAAGTTGAGGAGGTTTTAGGTGATGCAATTACTTCTAATTGTATCATGATGGAATATTTAGAGAGATTAGTGTGGTGAATGTTTAATAATTATTTCTAGTTGTATTGGAGAGAATTAGAGCATAAAAATGCAGCCCCAATTGCTAGACTATATGTAACAATTGGGACGTTTATCTATCCAAATTTAGTTTGAATACATAACATTTTTTAGTTAGAGTCATGGCTCCGCAAGTAGTTTCTTCATCTTCATAATAACGGTGTGAAATTTTTTTGTAATTTGCTTTTATTGCTAAGTGACAACTATTTCTGTATATAGAGTAGCCCTTATTATCGGTACATCGTCCACATTCCAATATCTTTAAACCCTAGTCGTTTATAAATTCGTCCAGCAGCTGGATTGTTATAAAATAAACAAAGTGTTCGGCCTTCTTTCGTAAAGTCTTGAATCATTTTTTGTAATATGAGTGAAGCAAATCCATTTCCGCGGTAATCCGGGTGTGTACATACACCAACTACCATTGCGGATAATGAATTTTCAGCGGAAGTTGAGGAGGATGCGATGATTGCGCCGTCTTTTTCAATATAATATGTACGTCCTGTATTTGTTTCGATAGCTTGCCTTAACATTTTTTCTGATTCATTAGCAGCCGGGAATTCAGCGATGTCACTTCGTAATTTCATAATTCGTTCTATATCATCGAGTGAGGCAAGTTTAATTGTTTCATGAATTGGTGTGCTAGGTAAGTTGCTGTCATTTAGACATTCGCAAAAATACATTTCATTTTTGGCGCCTAGTTGTACACTTGGAGCAGTTTCAAATCTTTCTACAATAGTTGACTTGCCAGAGAGTTTAAGCGGCTTATATGCGGCAAGAAGTGCCTCATAGTCAGTAACCACAAACTCTTCTTTACTATACGGTATAAATGTATCGTGAAAGCGGAGTAAAATCGATTTTAATGTTCCGTTCTTTTCGAATGTTCCCCATAGTTCTTGAAAGTCTGTATCATAACCGAAAGCTTCAATATCACCAATAATAAATAAATTCATTGCTGCTTCTTCTTTTAGAAAAGAAAGTACTTGTTCATGATCATTTTGAGTTAATTTTTTGAGCACAGTAAATCGACCTCTTTTTTATTTTTTCTAAATATTACAACTTTTTATTTTTGAAATCAATATAAAATTTTATGTTTAGTTCACAAAGTTTCGGAAAAACTAGGAAAGATATGACAAAGGAGGTTATGAACGGTGGATCATCCAATTCAAGGATTAATGAGAGCAGCAATGGAAAATTTGAAGGAAATGGTCGATGTAAATACGATTGTTGGGGAGCCTGTTCAAACGGCTGACGGTGGTGTAGTGTTAACAGTTTCTAAAGTGGCGTTCGGTTTTGGAGCAGGAGGATCTGACTTCCAGACGAATGATGGACAAAGAGCGAACGGTAACCCTGCATTTGGTGGCGGTAGCGCGGGTGGTGTTTCTATTACACCAGTAGCATTTCTAGTCGTGAATAAAGACGGGATAAATATTCTTCATCTACAAAATGCGACACATTTAGCAGAAAAAATAATTGAATTAGCTCCGCAAACAATTGATAAAATTCAATCGATGTTCCAAAAAGAAGAAAAGAAAGAGGGAAATAATCACCCTCAAAACCCAGATGATATCCTTTAAAAACGCCTGCTCATAAGCAGGCGTTTTTTCTTGTAATCAGTATGTAATAAAACACATGAAATTGTAAATAGTTTTTGAAGTTTTTTCTATGTTTCTAAAATTTTTCATGTTAAAATATGCTATAGAATTGAAACATATAAAACGAAGGTGGCTAGGTGCTTTGTCTGGAGGATCTGACCAAGTAAACAATATGATATATATTAATGGTAATCGTCGGGGTCATTGTTTTATTACATCTGGAATTACGTTTAAAGAGTTTGCAAGTAACATCCCTTCACCGCTTCATCAAGTATTGCTTTTAAAGCATAATTTTGAGTGGACAGATTTTCATTATCATACTTTATTTGAATATGTTGAGGAAGAAAACATACATAAACTCATTCAAGCAGAGATTGATGAATTTGATGAATTTTGTTGGGTAGATTTCGATGATGCAAGCGATTTAGATGAGTTAGAGCCAAAAGAAATTGCAGAATTATTATATTTGGCTCACAAAAAAGAACCACTTGGAAGAACGTTCTTCCCATTGTTGAAGAATAGATTCGTTTATTTTTCACATGATGACGGTTGGTACAACAAAGTGTATTACCGTAGAATCGGTGATTTTGTAGGAATGCTGAGTAAAGTGATTCCATATAAACTCGGTTCGTTTGGAAAGAAACGTTTTACTTTCTTCCAAAAATCAAAAATTTTCCCAGCAATTTCAAAGGAAGTTATCCTTGGGCTTATGCCGTTAATGGAAGATGGGTTATACATTGATTTAGCGGGGAAAATTGAGTCGAGAAGAGGTCTTGAAATTCCGGTATATGTAGTAGGATCATTCGAAAGTACGGATGAGGTACTAGATAATATCGATGAATTGAAAGCGGAAGCAACAGAAACGGGTTGGCTCATTTTTGATAAGAAAGAACAAGAGTGGCAATGGGTTGTAGACTAAGAAAACTTGGCGCATGAAGTCAAGTTTTCTTGTCTTTTGAAAGGAGAACAAATGAAGAAATATTATACAATTGTGGGTATTGTAAGTATTATTCTCGTGGCAATATTACTTATAACTTGTCCGAAAGAATCAGATTTTAAATTGTATTTAGAGGATAAGTATGCATTAAAATGTGATGAGAGTAGCTTTGAATGCACGCAAAATGTAGATGAAAAAAAAGAGAAATTACAGTTTGAAAGTATTGATGCACGAAATGGTGTTTTCTTTATGACTGTAAAGCAAACGTATAAAACAGAAGCGGGTGTTATGAAAGAATATAGCGGAGTAGGTATATTCGGTACATTTCTTTTTGTTTCAGAGAAGACTTTCTAGTAATAGAAGGTCTTTTTTTTATGCTTATGTTCATATAGATGAAGTAAGACAAGCATAGGAGGGGTATTGATGAAGAAGGGATGTATCGTTTGTGGTGGTGAGGAGTTTTTTTCTTCAACATTATATGCACGTACGAAACAAGATTGGGCATATGCGCCAAACATGTACCGATTTGAAAAGGTGTTTATTGAGCATAGAGATGAAGAAAATTATCCGGTTTTTCAAGAAATTACAGCGAAGCATTGTTGTGGATGCGGTCATATCATGTTGTATCATGAATGAACACACCAAGTATAACTTGGTGTGTTTTTTTTAAAATGCTGATAAAGCAAGCGGATATAGTAAAGTGAATAAAACAGAAAAACTGCCAAAACCAATTGCGGTATATCCAAGTGTTCTTGCCCCAAAATTGACAGCTAACAAGCCAACTAAAATAGCAAGGGAGCCGAGTGTAACAGGATAAAAAGCAATGGAGAATAACGAAAGAAATAATGCGACATAGCCTATCATTGCACCGGTGTTTGTACCTTCTATTTCATTTGCAATTTCTTTGCGCTCATGTCTAATCGGAATACCAGCTGGAGATATTTCAGCTGCATACTCTTCGTTTTTTTCACCACTTTTAAAATGATGATTTCTCTTTCTTCGCATGTACATCCCTCTCTTTCAATTGGGTGTATCTATAGTATCTTTCATAAGAAGCAGAACATGAGTATGAGTTAAACCCAAGTAAAGCAAAAATTGGAGAAAATAGATTCCGTTGTATCCTGTTTATCCCGCTATTTGCCGTGCAGTAAGACCCCCACCTCAAAATTCGGCTGGAGCAAAGAAGTTAGATGGGAGTCGGGCTGCCCGTAAAAGCCCGATTGGTTCAAATAATAATCAGTGGCGGACGAACAAACACCCCCACTGATTAAAGTTTCACTTTATCTCCTTATGAAGATAAACAGGGATTTTGGAACATGATGTAGAATGAAATGAATGATAATACGTGAAGGTAGGGGAATGTATGGCGAAGTTTAATTGGCATGAATCGGCAGAGAAAAAATGGGATAACAATGCAGAGTTTTGGAATCAAAATAGTCAAGAAATGTGGGATAGCGGGAGCAGGAGTACAATCATTCCATTTTTTGAGCAGTACGTGGAAAAGGAAGTACAAGTGTTAGATGTTGGCTGTGGTGATGGGTATGGTACATATAAATTAAGTCTTACTGGGTACAAAGCGGTTGGGGTGGACTTATCGGAAGTTATGATTCAAAAGGGTAAGGAGCGCGGAGAAGGCCCAAACTTATCTTTTATAAAAGGTGATCTTTCTTCATTACCATTTGAAAATGAGAAATTTGAAGCAATTATGGCAATTAATTCTTTAGAATGGACCGAGGAGCCGTTGCGAGCATTAAATGAAATAAAGCGTGTTTTAAAGAAAGATGGATACGCATGTATTGCAATTTTAGGACCGACAGCAAAACCGAGAGAGAACAGTTATTCGCGCCTATATGGCAAAGACGTTGTTTGCAATACGATGATGCCTTGGGAATTTGAACAGTTAGCAAAAGAACAAGGATTTGAAGTTGTAGATGGTACCGGCGTATATAAGCGCGGAGTAAATGAGAAGATGTTAGGTCAGCTACCTACAGAGTTACAACAAGCGTTAACATTTTTATGGGTATTTATGTTAAAAAACGTATGACAAAATTGAAGGGTTTTAGGAGGTAAATAAGTGCAGAAAATACAAAAAACTGATACAATATCATCAGAATCAATTAAAGGGGGACTAGGGTACATGACAACTACTACAACAGTTAAATCTGATATTGAAATCGCACAAGAAGCAAGTATGAAGAAGATTCAAGAAATTGCAGCTGATTTAAATATTTTAGAAGAAGAACTAGAGCCATACGGACACTATAAAGGCAAGTTATCTCTTGATATTTTTAAGCGTTTACAAGATGAGAAAGACGGTAAAGTTGTTTTAGTAACAGCAATTAACCCAACTCCAGCAGGAGAAGGTAAATCAACAGTAACAGTTGGTTTAGGTCAAGCTTTTAATAAAATTGGTAAGAAAACAGTAATTGCACTTCGCGAACCATCTCTTGGACCAACAATGGGATTAAAAGGCGGAGCAGCAGGTGGCGGTTATTCTCAAGTAGTACCAATGGAAGATATTAACCTTCACTTTACTGGAGATATTCATGCGATTACAACTGCCAATAACGCATTAGCGGCGTTCATTGATAATCATATCCAACAAGGAAACACACTTGGAATTGATACGCGTAAAATCGTTTGGAAACGCTGTGTTGACTTAAATGATCGTGCCCTTCGTAATGTAGTAATTGGCCTTGGTGGACCGGTTCAAGGCGTACCGCGTGAAGACGGTTTTGATATTACAGTAGCATCTGAAATTATGGCCGTATTCTGCCTTGCAACAGATATTCAAGATTTAAAAGCTCGTCTATCTCGCATTGTTGTCGCTTATAATTTTTCAAATCAACCTGTAACAGTTAAAGATTTAGGCGTAGAAGGTGCGTTAACGCTTCTATTAAAAGATGCATTAAAACCGAACTTAGTACAAACATTAGAAAATACACCAGCTATCATTCATGGCGGACCATTTGCGAATATCGCTCACGGTTGTAACAGTGTTATCGCTACGACAATGGCAGCAAAATTAGGTGATTATGTTATTACAGAAGCTGGATTCGGTGCAGATTTAGGTGCCGAGAAGTTTTTAGATATTAAAGCACGTGCAGCTGGTATTAAACCAGAAGCGGTAGTTATTGTTGCGACTATTCGTGCGCTTAAAATGCACGGTGGTGTGGCGAGAGATCAATTAAAAGAAGAAAATGTAGATGCGTTAGCAAAAGGTATGGAGAACTTACAGAAGCATGTTGAAACAATTCAAAGCTTCGGTGTTCCTTTCGTAATTGCCATTAACAAATTCATTACTGATACAGATGCAGAAGTTGCATACTTACAAGAATGGTGCAATGAGCGTGGCTATGCAGTATCCTTAACAGAAGTTTGGGAGAAAGGTGGCCAAGGCGGAGTTGACCTTGCTGAGAAAGTGTTAAAAGAAATTGAAAAAGGTGAAAACAACTACGCACCACTTTATGAATTAGAATTACCATTAGAAGAAAAAATTCGTACAATTGCTCAAAAAGTGTACGGCGCAAAAGATATTGAATTTGCTCCGAAAGCACGTAAGCAATTAGCTCAATATGAAGGAGAAGGTTGGAGTAACCTACCGATTTGTATGGCGAAAACACAATACTCTCTTTCAGATGATGCAACAAAATTAGGTCGCCCATCTGACTTTATCGTTACAATTCGTGAATTAAAACCATCTATCGGTGCAGGGTTTATCGTTGCGTTAACAGGAACAATGTTAACAATGCCAGGCCTTCCTAAACAACCAGCAGCACTACAAATGGATGTAAATGAAGATGGAAAAGCAGTAGGTTTATTCTAAAAGGTTGTAATTCATCTCGTTTATCTGTAAACTATATATACATCAAGTGGCGCCTTTCCATCGAAAGGCGCCTGTTTTTTGGAGGAAATTATGTTTGATCCAACTGCTTTTGAAAATTTAAAGGTAATTGTGGAAGGAGCTGTCTATGATTTCGATTTACACGGTGATATTCTCGTAACGGATCGAAAAGATGTGATGGACCTTGCTTCATTAAGTCGTATGTATAGTATTTCATTTCAACTAACAGAAACATTTAAAACGATGGTAGAGGCGACATTTTCACTATCTGTTGATGCAAAGAATTTATCAGGTGAAATATTAGAAGTACCTCAGTTTATACCAGGTTGTGAAATGAAGCTGGAATTCTCGTTCGAAATGGAGCAACCAGAGATAGGATGCGAAGAAATTGAAACTTTATTGCATTCTATATGGGGAAAAGAGCGAATGATTACGCAAAAAATTTCATACGAATATAATAAGCAAGCGATTTCATATCATAATAAGGTAGAGGTTCTATTTCAAAAATCGATTACAGAAGACCATGTTGATGATTTAATAGCTGTTATTTCACACATGATAGAAACGGTGCGAACAATACAACATTTTCTTCAAAAATAGAGATAAAGGAGAAAAACAAATGATAAAAGATATGCAACCATTTTTACAACAAGCTTGGGAGAAGGCTGGTTTTAAAGAATTTACTGAAATTCAAAAACAAGCGATTCCAACTATTTTAGAAGGACAAGACGTTATTGCTGAATCTCCAACTGGAACAGGAAAAACATTAGCGTACTTATTACCACTTTTACATAAAATTAATCCTGAAGTTAAACAACCGCAAGTTGTAATTTTAGCGCCAACTCGTGAACTTGTTATGCAAATTCATGAAGAGGTTCAAAAGTTTACAGCGGGAACTGATATTTCAGGTGCGTCTTTAATTGGTGGTGCGGATATTAAGCGCCAAGTTGAAAAATTAAAGAAACATCCGAGAGTTATTGTCGGTTCACCAGGACGTATTTTAGAATTGATTCGTATGAAAAAATTAAAGATGCATGAAGTGAAAACGATTGTATTTGATGAGTTTGATCAAATTGTAAAACAAAAGATGATGGGTGCTGTACTTGATGTAATTAAATCAACGATGCGCGATCGTCAATTAGTATTCTGCTCGGCGACAATAACAAAAGCTGCAGAAGATGCGGCACGTGATTTGACAGTTGAACCACAATTAGTACGTGTAACACGTTCAGAGGCACAGAGCCTAGTTGAACATACGTATATCGTTTGTGAGCGTCGTGAAAAAAATGATTATATTAGAAGAGTTATGCATATGGGAAATGTAAAAGCAGTTGCCTTCTTAAATGATCCATTCCGTTTAGATGAAATTACTCAAAAACTGAAGTTCCGTAAAATGAAAGCAGCAGCACTTCATGCAGAGGCAAGCAAACAAGAGCGTGAAGTAACGATGCGCGCGTTCCGTAGCGGGAAATTAGAAATATTACTTGCTACTGATATTGCAGCACGTGGATTAGATATCGATGATTTAACACACGTAATCCACTTAGAGTTACCAGACACAGTAGACCAATATATTCATCGCTCAGGACGTACTGGACGTATGGGCAAAGAAGGAACAGTTGTTTCTCTTGTAACAGAACAAGAAGAGCGTAAATTACTTCAATTTGCGAAAAAATTAGGTATCGTGTTTACGAAACAAGAAATGTTCAAAGGAACATTTGTAGAATCGAAACCACCGGCACCAAAGAAAAAGAAACCAGCTTTTACTGGTAAGAAAAAGCCTAGATAAATAATGAGAAAGACGTAACTATGCCTACTGGTAAAGTGTTTAACTTTGCTGATAGTGAAGGGAATTACTTTGCAGTAATGGAAAAAAATAAATAATTATGTAGTTATGTGAAAATCCCCCTCGTAAATAATGAGGGGGATTAAATATTTGAAGTCAATTTTTTATTAACGAGTTGTTCTATAAAAAATGTTCCTTTTTCAATTGCAGTCTCAATATAACCAACGATTTGATCAAATGAAAATACTTGTAAGTTTTCGTGCAAGTGTTGCTCAGGATATAGCATATCTTCAAAAATATATTGCCGAAAAGCTAAAACATTCTCTCTAGAAACCTCCTCTATATTCACAATGTTAGCCTCTTGATTAAGTAGGGTGAAGAGCTGCTGTTCTTTATCGTAATGATGCAACAATTGTGCGTTCAATAATTTAAAATCGTTATAGTACATAGGTGCGATAGTTTCGTCGTTTTCTATTCTGTTTTTAAGCCAAGGTAGAAAAAAGCCGCTTAGCCAATTATCATCGGCAATGAGGTGGGTATAATAACCTAAAATATAAGGGGAATCCAGATGATCTTCGTATTTATGAATAAAGGAATCATAATCTATTCTTCTCGTATAGTTCTTCGTTGTACCAGCGTAAAAATGTGAAGTTCCTTTTTCTTTTTTTGAATGAACAGCATCAGGAGCTACACCACCAAGTAAGAAAGAAGTTTTATCTTGAATAGAAAGTTTCTCAGCAATACCGCTCGCGATAATGATATGCATAATTCGTGATCCCATGAATAACACCTCTATTTCATGTATTCATTTTAGGGAGCTGTCTGAACGTGTAGTATTACTTTCCCTGTACTTTGTCTACTTTCGACCCATTCATGTGCTTTCCCTGCATCTTGAAGGGGAAAAGATTTCGTAGCTTTAATTTGTAAACTTCCATCGCGTAAATAATGGAAAACTTGATTCGCAGTTTCTTGAAGCAATTCAGGACGTTTTTTCCGTGTAGTGCCAAAGCTGAAACCGAGTATAGAACGGCAACTTGCGTGTAAATCTTTCGTTTGAAAACTACCAACTTCTCCGCTAGCATTGCCGAAATGGACGAGGCGACCGTAATAAGCAAGGCAGTCTAAACTTCTTTCGGACACAGTACCAGAAATAGAATCTAAAACAATATTAACGCCTTCTCCGTTTGTAAGCTGATCTACCCTCTCTACAAAATCTTCATCTTGATGACAAATAACATAATCAGCGCCAGCATCTAAAGCAATTTTTCTTTTCGCTTCACTTCCAACAGTACCGATAACTTTTTTAGCCCCTAATAGTTTTGCAAGTTGAATCGCTGTAGTACCAATTCCTCCAGCAGCTGCATGAATTAGAACAGATTCACCTTGTTGAAGTCTTGCAACATTTGCAAGTAAATTGTAGCTTGTAAAAGATACGATAGGGCAGGCAGCTGCAGCTTGAAAATCGACTTCATCAGGTAAAACGAAAGTAAGATTTTCGTTTGCGACAACGTATTCTGCGTAAGATCCGTTTTGAGGGAAAGCGATGACACGTTGTCCAGAATGAATATTTTTCACTTGAGAACCTACGTGTTCTACAATACCAGCTACATCTATACCTGGAATAAAAGGTAATGCTTTGTTTCCTTTTTTGCCATAGCGTGATTTAATATCGGCGAAATTAACACTAGTAGCGACAACACGAATTAACACTTGATTGTCTGAAATAGCCGGCATATCCACATCTGTATATTTCATTACTTCAGGACCACCGAACGACGTTACAACGATAGCTTTCATATACATCCTCCTAAATTTGACTATATATATTATTTTAAATCTTCATTAGGAATTGGAAAATTATATAATTGTTATGCAAGGTTATAAGTGAAGCTTATGAAGTCATTGCATCATTATATTAACTTATTTGAAAAAACTTTGAAAGAAATCGAACGAAATATCGTTTTCTTGCCAATATATAGTGTAGGAAAAAGGAGGGATGGTACATGAAGGGTGAAACAGTGTATTCAGATTTAATCCAATTAACTTTATCAGGCAATAAAGAAGCATATAGCGAATTGTATGATAAAACGATTCAAGAAGTATATAAGACAGCACATTTTTTAATAGAAGACAAAACGGATGTAGATGATATCGTTCAGGAAATATACATACAGCTATATGAATCGCTTCGTAAATATGATAGTGAGAAGCCATTTAGACCTTGGCTAATTGGACTTGCGATTAAACAAATTCATTCTTATAGAAGAAAGAGGTGGATGCGACTGCGAATTGTAAAAAAAGCAGAAGAGCAAAGAAAACCAGTACAAATTGATTTTTCTAGCGATGTTGTAAGTAAAATATCAAATCAAAAATTAATAGAACTCATTCATAAGTTACCGTATAAATTGAAACAAGTTATTATCTTAAGATACTTACACGATTACTCTCAAGAAGAAGTAGCACAAATATTACATATTCCAATCGGTACAGTGAAGTCTAGAATTCATGCGGCATTAAAGAAACTACGCCAAAAAGAACAAGTAGAAGAAATCTTTTTAGGAGAGGTAGGGAATGTGAAATGAGCTTAGATTGTAAAGTTAGAGAATCTATACAAGAAGAAGCGAAGGGGATTGTTGCCCCGCCGGAGTTAAAAGAAAAAGTAATTGTTCAGATTAAAATGAAGCGAGGGGGGAACAAAAGGAAGAAGCGTCTTATTGCAGGAGTGCTTGCAGCCGCATTTTTAATCCCAACGACTGGTTTTGCTTACCAATCTATTATGGCGGATGGTATATACGGTTCGTTTGAGAACTTAAAAAAACATGCCGGAGCGATGACATTAGAAGCGTATATGCGTTTTAATGCAAAGTTATCAGAAGCGAAAGACGAAATGGGTGCGAAGGAATATGAAGAGTTTACAAAAGAACTAAAGAAATTAACGAATGCAAAGCTTGAGTACGGGGATTCGAACGGTAATATTGATTATGATCAATTATCACAAGCTAAAAAAGAGGAAATGAAAAAGGTAGAAATGGAACTTCAGCCGTATTTTGATAAATTAAATGGCCATAAATCTAGTAAAGAAGTATTAACTTCAGAAGAGTATGAACAATATATGGAAGCGTTAATGTCATATCAAACTGTATTAGTAAAAGCGAAATCGAGTGGTGGGATAACAGTAGAAGAAGTACCTGAAGCTTATAAAGAAAGATTTATTAAAGCAGAACAGTTTATGGAGTATGTAGATGAAAAGGTGAGCTTTTCTTATTGAAACGTAAATATATTAACCACCTATTCCTTTTGCTAGCAATAAGAAATATACAAATATTAGTATGACTCCATTTAATGTCGTACCAACTATTTTAAATAGCCAATTCTTTGATGCGATCGCAAAAATAATACCGAGTAATGAAAGAATACTTAGAAGCACAATAATTAATGTTAAATTTGAATTAGGTCCTCTTAAAATAAAGAAAGAACATATACTTGTGATAAACGTTAAAAACGAGAAAGTCCCTAATTTCATAATAAGTCTCCCTTGTTTGAAATGTATTTTGATTTAGTGCGCGACTTTCTTTAGTTTAACATAAATTTCCTATTACCAATTAAATATATGAACAATAAAAAACGAGTATAAAATCTATGCGATTTCATACTCGTTTTGTTATTACTTAAATTTCCTTACCACATGTATAGCAACTCTTACAAGGAGTATTGCACTTATAAATAACCCAGCATAACCAACGGCACTTAAAAATTGAACATTAGGTTCTTTTGCATACAAGTCAGGGGCAGAATTACCTTGACTTGCTTAATAAATTGAAAGTGAGAAATCACTTAGTTATATTCCTTACTATTCTCCTTGTCTTTTTGTATAAAACAATCTAAAAGCGAGTAACCAGCTATTAAACTAATAATGGTAATGAAAGTTGTATTCACAAGAATAATATTAGTTAAATAAGGTAGGTATTTACCAACTGGTGAAAAGAGTAGAGCTGGAGAAAAGGCAATGAATAGTGTTGGCAACGTAATAGCGATAAACTTATCCGGCTGAAAGTTCCAGTTTTGTTTACTCGTTTCGCGATTAATTGATTGTAGGAATCGTAATAAAATGCCGACCAAAAGAGGGAAGAGTGTAAAGTAGAATAATCTTGGATAGACGTTAAAGTTCACTTGCGCGTCTGTATCTAAATAAAATTGAATTTTAACACCTACAACTAATAATAAGATGATAAATAATGTAAAGCAGAGGTATAGTATCACTTTTTGCATTCCATTCCACCATCCTTTATTAAAAAATATATTCAAGGAGCGAAGATATATACGATAATGGCGTTGTATATATCTTCGTTTTCTATTAGTTAATTGTGGATTTTGTTTGCTTCGTTAAGTAATCAATAATTCCCATCGCGCTAATTTCTAAATCAAGATGTAAAATGTTATAAACAGAATGATTGGATGGAACATTTAGCTTTGTAAGATGAGTGGAGACTTTCTCTAGTAGTAAAGATTGTAATGCCTTAGTAGCCTCATCAAAATCAGTATGTTTTTGAAAAATTTCATTTCCAGTATTAACGAAAATAGGTAACCAATGTTCAAGTTGGTTATATACTTCTGTAACATTGGATGATGCGCCGTAATGACCGAAATAAATAGTATCTACATTCATACTTTGAATATGATTTTTAGAAGCAATCATCGCATCTGGCTGGAATTGTGAAGGAGACGTTGATGGTAGATATAGTTCTACACCAAGGTCTGCGAGTTCTCTATAATAAATTCCTATTGTATCACCAGTAAAAATGCCGTTTGTTAATGAATCGTGAATGCTAATATGGTGCTTCGCATGTCCCGGTGTATCATAAAATGTGAGTGTACGGTCTTCTGCAATTTTTAATGTATCACCATTTTGTACAATATGAACACGTTCTTCTTCAATTGGAAGAATTGGATCAAAAAGTTTATCAAAATCTTCTTTGTACACAGCTTTTGCGCCAAGAATTAGTTTTGTTGGATCAATCAGATGACGAGCCCCGCGCGGATGCACAAATAGAGTAGCATTTGGGCACTTTTCCATCATTAACCCTGCTGCGCCTGCGTGATCTAAATGAACATGTGTAACGATAATGTTTTTTACATCATTTAAATTAATATGTAATTGCTGTAAGCCGTCTAAAATATAGGGAAGAGAAGGGGCCGCACAAGTTTCAATTAAAGTAATATCGTCACCTAATAAAACGTATGTACCTGTGCGTTCATCATGTTGTAAGTCATAATCATCAATAAGATATAGATGAGAAGATAGTTGTTCTACTTTTTTCATACTTACCACTCCTTATATACGGTATGTATCTATTATACGCTAAAAACAGAAAAAGACAGAAAACGAAAGCTCGTCTTCTGCCCTTTTGTAATGTAGTTATTTCGTTTGTTCTTTATTGATAGACATAACGAACAGTCCAACAATGCCACCAACGATCGGAAGTATAATTTCTCCTGCTAAATTAAAGTAGGAGCTTAAAAATAAACCATTTACATCGATTACCCAGCCAATAACATACAATAACATCATATATAGTACGAAATAAAACTCGCGATTTGAAATCGTTTCATGTTGTGCAGTTTTCATAATGAACACCATCCTTTTCTATTATAATGGAAATATAAACTGTCACATTTTGTTCACAAATTAATTGTAAAACTTTCCATCATAAAAGTCTAGTATATTGTGTCGAACTTTCGAACGAAAATAAAGCGCTATCATTACGGTATGTGAATACGTAATAAGAGCTGTATATTTACGAATGTAGTATAGTATAAACATAGAATGATAGTGAAGAGAGGGGTATGAACAATGACAGTTTATGATTTTTCAGCTAAAACAATAACAGGAGAAGAAAAATCGTTAAAAGATTACGAAGGAAAAGCACTTCTTATTGTAAATGTAGCTAGTAAATGTGGATTTACACCACAATATAAAGGGTTACAGGAAGTATATGATAAATATAAAGACCAAGGACTAGAAATACTCGGTTTCCCTTGTAATCAATTTGGGGGACAAGAACCAGGCACAGAAGCTGATATTACTAGTTTTTGTGAATTGAACTACGGTGTGAACTTCCCAATGTTTGCAAAGATTGATGTAAAAGGTGACAAGGCTCATCCACTTTATACATACATGACAGAACAAGCACCAGGTTTACTCGGTATGAAAGCAGTGAAATGGAACTTTACTAAGTTTCTAATTGGAAAAGACGGGAAAATAGTAGGGCGTTTTGCGCCGCAGACGAAGCCGGTGGATTTAGAGGTTGAGATTGAGAAGGTGCTTGGGGAATAATTAGGAGTTAGCTATCTATTATGTTTACTAAAAAACACCTCAAAGAACAAAGTAGCTCTTTGAGGTGTTTTCTTTAAACTCACATTATCAAGATTAAATCACTCTATCGTAGTCGTTTGATTTAGGCAGAGAAGCTGCTTTTTTCATAAGCACTTCCCATAAGTGTACGGATGTCTTCCATTCGGCTGCGGCCTGTTCCTTTTGATACATAGCGTTCTCATAACTGAAAGTAAGTTGTTGCATATCGGCCGAATTGTAAAGTGTATCGATGTGGAGAGCGTATTCTCGGAATGTTTGACTTTCACCCCGTGGTATGCCGATTCTCGCAAATTGTTTTAAAAGTGCACCGTAAGCTTTTTGATAAACAGCATCATCTTTTCGGTATTTATAGAAAAGAATAATAAAAAATGTAATCCATTTCATTCTAGTGGTGAAGAGAATGTATCCGATGATACTAATCGGTATCGTAGAGAGGAATACGTACCACCAAGAAAAATCATTTTTGGAATTTGTGATCTTTTTAGTAGAGGCTTCTTCTGTATTTTCTATTAAACTTTTGAGCTTTGCTTCATTGTTCCGTTGGTGTATTGGCTCGTTATTAGAATTATTTACTTCGTTATTTTGTGAAGTAGAAGCAGGAGTATTATTTGTAAAATTATAGGGATTGGTAAATCCTTTTGTTGGTTCGAATGGAATCCATCCGTATCCTGGGAAATATACTTCGACCCAAGAGTGTGCGTTATTGTTCGCGATTGTATAAACATTCTCACCTTCTGCAGAGGCAAGTGTATTCTCAAGAGTTCCTTCTGTAAATCCTTTTACCCAGCGAGCAGGAATCCCGGCAGAACGAAGTAACACGATCATAGATGTCGAAAAATTATTACAGTAACCGCTTTTTGTATCGAAAAGGAATTGATCTACATAGTCTTGGCTTTTGGCAGGGTATAAGACATTCATTGTTTCGTATACAAAAGAATTGTCTGTGAAGTAATTTTCAATAGCTAATACTTTATCATATCGGTTGTCTTTATCATTTGTAAGATTGACAGCCAAGTCTTTTACTCGCTGCGGTAATGATTCGGGAAGTTGTGTGTACTTTGTCATGAAATAAGGACTTGTTTCATGACCTTCATTCGTTTTTACAGATTTCAAATTTTCTATGGAAAACTCCGGAATCTCATATGTTACTTTATACGAATTTAAAGTAGTAGAAGAGTCTCCGTGCATCGTATAGATTTTTTCTGAAAATGGGTCAACGCTGTATGATACATCAGTAGAAGCATCAACAGATACTAATCCTGCTGGATAGGTAAGGTGAGGATAACTTTTTTGCATGGTGATTGTTGCTTCGGTTGTCTCCGTTTTTGTATTTTGTTCGTACCAACTCACGACGTCGTTTTTATTTTTAAAAGAAACCTTTTTCGGGTTTTCAGAAACCTCCCAGCCTTTTCCTGTATAAAAATCTTTTGTTTCTACTCTCCAATATTGTTTGTTTTGCGTTTGTGCTGTAAAAACAATTGTATTATCCGCCTTAAAAGGACCACCTAATTGCGAGTCATCTAGACCATATCCAATTTTAGAAACTTCTTGTTCTTTACTTGCTTCAGATGTGTTGAATTTTAAAAAATCCATTGGGTTTGGCCATTGAGGGCCAAATTTTGGAGCAAAGTATGCGATGGTTGCTGACAATACAATAAATATTGTAAGAGGTCTAAGTAATTTTGAGATTACTCTAGCATAATTTTGTAAGTGTTCAATCTCTTTTATTCGTTCTATTTGAAGAAGACTAAGCATAAAAAAGCCTATGACAACAGTACGAATAATAGCGTAGTTTGCATTGTATAAATGTAAGTTATGAAAAGTTGTGATATAAATAATAGTCAATACAAGAAATAACAACCCACGTTTTTTATGAATAACCCAAAAAGAGCTGAAAGAACTCAAAAACCAAAATGATAGAAAAAATAATAATGTTGGAAAAACTGGAGAAATATCTAGCAAATTCCCTTGAAATAACAGGGAGGAATTTCGAGAAATATCAGAAAAAAATTTCGTTAGCCAAGATGGATTTATAAAAGCATTTTTATAATACAGGAAATGAATGATGAATAAAATCGTGACGATCTTTATTGGAATCTGCCACCTTGTTTGAAAAAAAGAGAGAGTGAAGCAAATTCCTATAAATATTACAAAAATATCTAATCTACCTACGTTTGTAATACCTATAAGGGGCCTTAGCCATTCTAGTAAAAGTAGAAATGCGCATGCATGCATGAAAAATCTAGTCATATCCAATTGTTTTTTTGCCTGTAATGTTATCATTTGTTCACCTCAAAAAACACGTTTGTATACTGGTTTCCATAAACCACATTTACAAATATTTGTCGTTTTTGTAGAGTTTCTAGAATACTGAGTTCTCGATGTGAGAGCTGGTTTGCTTTTTCTTTCACGACAAACACCATTAATTTTCTGTTTTTTATAGCAGCAAAGTTAGCCGCCTTTTGAATATCGGGAGAAAGATCGCTTGTCACGAGTATAATCGTTACGGGCTCATAAATTTTTCTTAATTCCATTTCTACACTCCCGGAGAGCGGGAATACACTGTCTGCTTGTACTTTTGCTAAATGAAAAAAGATTTGTTGCAACTGACTATCCCCATTGTTTAAAGGGAAAATAGTTTGTTCTTTTCCGACAGACACGAATGATGCTGGTGAATTTTGCTTCAAGACAGCCCTCACAATAGAGGCAGTAAACGTTACGACTGATTCGAATAGAGGGGACTCAGTTCTGTCCATAAATATCATAATATTATGGCTGCGCTGTTGTTCAAATTCTTTCGTCATAATGTTGTTTGTTCGTGCAGTTGCTTTCCAATCAATCCATGAAAAGCGATCACCAGGCTTATATTCTCTGACACCGACAGAGATTGTAGAGTCCTTTACTAAATTTATATTTGCTGAAAGCGCTCCTTGTTCGAAATGATTTTCCAATTGTCGATACGTTATATCTACATACTGGGGATAGACTAAAAATGTATCTGGAACTGAAAAAGTTACTTCTTTCTCCATCATACCGAATAGATCACCAGTTTTGACACGTACGCTTGAAAAAGTGTGCTCTCCTCTAGGGATTGTGTCAATAACATATTGAAACGAAATATTCCGTTTGAATCCTGGAAAGAGTATTACCTTATTCACCTTCGTTTGTATACAACTTGTAAATTGTGATGGTAGTTCATCTTCTATAACTAAATAAAGTAAGGGAAAAGGAAATTTTCTTTTTATTGTAATAGCGCTTAAAAGTTGTTCTCCGGCTACATATTCGTTTTTGTTTGTTATTCGTTTTACTTCAGCGTCTCGTAAAGCGTAGAAGGGAAATAGTAGTGAATAAAGACCAATAGGAATCGTACTGTAAAACAAAAACCAACTTACAAATCCTCCTTGAAGCATAGCGTACACAAATGTTAAGACTAGGCATAAAGGTATTAGCAATAACTTCGTAACGTGATATAGCGCCCGTAGTAGTCGTTTCATCAAAGGTTTTTCGTCCTTTGAGTCGGCACGGTAGTTCGTGCAACGATTTTGGCGATAACTTGTTCGCCTGTTATTCCTTCAAATCTTGCTTCCATTTTTAGAATGAGTCTGTGAGCTAAAACGTAAGGAGCTAAAAATTTAACATCGTCTGGAATAACATAATTTCTGCCATGGATGAATGCATAAGCTTGTGAAGCTTTCATTAAAGCGATTGAGCCGCGTGGACTTGCACCTAGCTGTATAGAACTATAAGAACGCGTCTGAGTAACAAGTTTTACAATGTAATGCTTGATTGCTTTGTCCATGCTTACTTCCCGTACGCTTTGTTGTAAATAAAGTAATTCTTTTATTGTAGTAATAGCTTGTAAATGAGAGAGTGGATTTGTTTTTTCCATCCGGTTTAAAATTTCAAATTCTTCTTCTGGTGTAGGATATCCCATTCTTAGCTTCAACAAGAAACGATCGAGCTGAGCTTCTGGTAAAGGATATGTTCCCTCATACTCGACCGGATTTTGTGTAGCCATTACAAAGAAAGGTTTTGGTAACGATCTTGTAATGCCATCTATTGTGATAGTGCCTTCTTCCATACTTTCAAGTAAGGCAGATTGTGTCTTTGGAGATGTACGATTAATTTCATCAGCAAGTACAAAATTCCCCATAATCGGTCCAGGCTTGAACTCAAATTGGAGTTCTTTTGGATTATAAATAGAAACACCTGTTACATCTGACGGCAGTAAATCAGGTGTGAATTGAATACGCTTGTAATCAGCATCAATTGATTTAGAAAGAGCACGTACTAGCATTGTTTTCCCAACGCCAGGAACATCTTCTAATAGTACATGACCTTCAGCTAAGAGAGCTGTCAAAGCTAAGAGCGTTTCTTGTCGTTTTCCGACCATTAATTTTTCAATATTGGTGATTATTTTTTCTACTATGGGATGTAATGAATCAAGCTGGGGCATCGTAATCCTCCTAATTTTATTATCTTTTCTAATTCATTTTTATGTTAAAGAAAAGGAGTTCCTTCATTTTAATGCAGTATAATAGTAATCTAAGAGGTAAGTAGGAATGGTTTATATAAGTTCATATTGAGAACTTATATAAATAGGAAAAACTTAAATGTTAAAAAATCATGGTGATATACTTTATAATTTCTATGTCCCCAAAGGGAATCCTACTCGTAATTTTATGAATATTCAGATTATATATGCGGATAACATCTAGTATAATTGTTTCCGTAATTAAGGGCAATACAGTAAATAATGATTTGTAGTTTTATCCCTCTATTTGCGGGCTCATTAAAGTTTCACTTTATATAAAATATGTCTTGATAATAGTATCGTTGCAGAAAAGTAAATTCCTTATAGCATTATTGAAGTAGTATCAAAACTCTTTCTAATATATTTATATAAAAACGTAGGAATTTCTCTTGCGTTTTTTCTTATGCAAAAAAAGGTGAATCCTCCAAATACTATTCTCCTAATAAGCCCACCGCTGACCGAAATCTTCACAACAAAACAAAGTAATCTTTACTTATAAATGTTTCCCCTTAAACCGATTTCCAAATGAATTTATGACAATCTCTTGAACTGTGCGAAATGTCACATCTGTATTTTACAACCTCTTTTATAGTAAGGGTATGTAAGAGAGACGTACTAAGGGAGTGAACAGTATGAAGAAGAAACCTTCAGCACTAATGAGACGTTTAAAATATTTTTCACCAATAGATCGTTATAACGATAATCATACACAAGAAACATATGAAGATCGTGAATGGGAAAATGTGTACAGAAAGCGTTGGCAGCATGATAAAGTAATCCGTTCTACACATGGCGTGAACTGTACTGGTTCTTGTAGCTGGAACATTTATGTGAAAGATGGAATTGTAACATGGGAAGGGCAGGAGCTTAACTATCCGACTACAGGTCCTGATATGCCTGATTTTGAACCAAGAGGATGTCCGCGTGGAGCGAGCTTTTCTTGGTACATTTATAGTCCGCTTCGTGTGAAATATCCATATGTACGTGGTGTGCTTTGGGAAATGTGGCAAGAAGAACTACAAAATAACGAGTCACCATTAGATGCTTGGAAAAGCATTGTGGAAAACCCTGAAAAGGCACGTAAGTATAAGCAGGCGCGTGGTAAAGGGGGATTCATTCGTGCGAATTGGGATGAAGTATTACAACTTGTTTCAGCTTCTTTACTTTATACAGTAATTAAATACGGTCCAGACCGCAATGTTGGTTTTTCGCCAATTCCAGCTATGTCGATGTTAAGTCACGCTGCAGGTAGCCGTTTCATGCAACTTATGGGTGGACCGATGCTTAGCTTTTATGATTGGTATGCTGATTTGCCACCAGCTTCTCCGCAAATTTGGGGTGATCAAACTGATGTACCAGAAAGTAGTGACTGGTATAACTCTGGTTACATTATGACATGGGGCTCAAACGTACCGATGACGAGAACGCCAGATGCTCACTTTTTAGCAGAGGTTCGATATAAAGGAACGAAAGTCGTTTCTGTAAGTCCTGACTTTGCCGAGTCTACAAAGTTTGCAGATGATTGGATTAGTGTGAAACAAGGTACAGATGGTGCACTTGCGATGGCAATGGGGCATGTGATCTTACAAGAATTTTACGTAGATAATCAAGTGGAATACTTCACAAAGTATGCGAAGCAATATACTGATTTTCCTTTCTTTGTCACATTGAAACAAAAAGGAGATCAATTCGTCGCTGATCGTTTCTTAAATGCTACTGATATTGGACGTGAAACAAAGTTAGGAGAATGGAAGCCTGTTCTTTGGAACGATAACACGAAAGATTTTGCAACACCTCACGGCACAATGGGATCACGTTGGGATAACGAGAAGAAATGGAACTTGCGTTTAGAAGATGAACAGACAGGTGAAACAATTGATCCACGTCTTTCTTTACTTGGAATGGAAGATAGTGTTGAAACAGTGCAAATTCCGTACTTCTCTGATGATGGAAATACAATATTAGAACGTACAATTCCAGTGAAAAAAGTTATGACAGAAGAAGGCGAAGTGTTCGTTACAACTGTATATGACTTAACGTTAGCAAATTACGGTGTGAACCGAGGTCTTGGTGGGCAAGAACCGAAAGATTTCAATGATGATGTACCGTTTACACCTGCATGGCAAGAGAAAATGACTGGAGTAAAACGAGAGCTTATTATTCAAATTGCTCGTGAGTTCGCGCAAAATGCAGTTGATACGAATGGCCGCTCGATGATTATTATGGGAGCTGGTATTAACCATTGGTTTAACTCTGATACGATTTATCGCGCAGTTTTAAATCTTGTTCTTCTCGTTGGGGCACAAGGTGTAAACGGCGGCGGTTGGGCACATTATGTTGGTCAAGAAAAATTACGACCAGCAGAAGGATGGCAAACAATCGCGATGGCGAAAGATTGGCAGGGGCCACCGAAATTACAAAACGGTACATCTTTCTTCTATTTCGTAACAGATCAATGGCGCTATGAAGATACACCTGTTGGACATTTAGCATCACCAGTTGAGGGCAACTCTCGTTATCAACATCACGGTGATTACAATGTATTAGCAGCACGACTTGGCTGGTTACCTTCTTATCCAACATTCGAGAAGAATGGAATTGAATTATATAAAGAAGCTGTTGCTGCTGGTGCAACAACACAAGAAGAAATCGGAAAATACGTTGCACAAAAACTAAAAGAAAAAGAACTGAAATTTGCAATTGAAGATCCAGATAATAAAAACAACTTCCCGCGTAACTTATTCGTATGGCGTGCAAACTTAATTTCAAGTTCTGGTAAAGGGCACGAATATTTCTTAAAACATTTATTAGGTACAACAAACGGATTAATGAATGATGATAGTGATTCATTACGACCAGAAGAAATTAAATGGCATGAAGATGCACCTGAAGGGAAGTTAGATTTACTCATTAATTTAGATTTCCGTATGGCTGGAACGGCGCTTTATTCTGATATCGTCTTACCTGCTTCAACTTGGTATGAAAAACACGATTTGAGCAGTACAGATATGCATCCATTTGTACATCCATTTAATCCAGCAATCGGTTCACCGTGGGAAGCACGCTCTGACTGGGATATTTTCACCTCTCTTTCTAAAGCTGTGTCAGATTTAGCGAAGAAAATCGATCTTGAACCAATGAAAGAAGTCGTTGCAACACCACTTCTTCACGATACACCGCAAGAATTAGCGCAACCACTTGGCAAGATTAAAGACTGGAGCAAAGGTGAGTGTGAACCGATCCCAGGTAAAACAATGCCGCAAATTCATGTTGTCGAAAGGGATTATAAAACGATTTATGACAAGATGACAGCGCTTGGACCAAATACCGGAAAACAACCGATTGGTACGAAAGGGATTTCTTGGTCGGCAGAAAAAGAATATGAGCAATTAAAGAGTCGATTAGGAGTTGTTCGAACGGATTCTATTGCGAAGGGGTGCCCAGACATAAAAGAAGCAATTAATGCTGCTGAGGCGGTATTAACACTTTCTTCTACAACAAACGGTCATATGGCGGTAAAAGCATGGGAAGCGCTTGAAAAACAAACCGATTTAAAACTACGTGACTTAGCAGAAGAACGTGAAGAAGAATGCTTCACATTTGAACAAATTACAGCGCAGCCTAAAACAGTAATTACTTCTCCGGCCTTTACTGGTTCTGAAAAAGGTGGACGCCGTTACTCACCATTTACAACAAATGTTGAACGTCTCATCCCTTGGAGAACGATAACTGGTCGACAATCTTTCTACTTAGATCACGACATGATGAAAGAATTTGGCGAAACGATGGCAACATTTAAACCAATACTGCAACATAAACCATTCCGTAAATCACGCCCTGAAGTAGAAGGGAAAGAAATTACACTAAACTATTTAACACCGCATAATAAGTGGTCGATTCATAGTATGTACTTCGATTCATTGCCAATGTTAACGCTGTTTAGAGGTGGTCCAACTGTTTGGATGAATAAAGATGATGCGAATGAAGCTGGTGTTGCTGATAATGATTGGATTGAATGCTTTAACCGTAACGGCGTAGTCGTAGCACGTGCTGTTGTAACGCACCGTATACCGAGGGGGATGGCATTTATGCACCATGCGCAAGATCGTCACATTAACGTGCCTGGTACGAAATTAACAAGCACCCGCGGGGGAACACATAATAGTCCAACCCGTATTCACGTTAAACCAACACACATGATTGGTGGATATGGCCAATTAAGCTATGGATTTAACTATTATGGTCCGACTGGGAACCAGCGTGACTTAAACGTTGTAATCCGTAAACTGAAGGAGGTAGATTGGCTTGAAGATTAAAGCGCAAGTCGGAATGGTAATGAACTTAGATAAATGCATCGGCTGCCACACTTGTAGCGTAACATGCAAAAACACCTGGACGAATCGTCCAGGTGCTGAATATATGTACTTCAATAACGTAGAAACGAAACCTGGAATTGGTTATCCGAAACAATGGGAAAATCAGGAGAAATACAAAGGCGGCTGGGAATTGAAAAATGGTGAAATTCAGCTGAAATCCGGTTCGAAAATGAAGCGTCTTATGAATATTTTTCACAATCCAGATCAACCAACAATTGATGATTACTTTGAACCTTGGAATTATGATTATGAAACATTAACAAATAGCCCGCAGCGTAAGCATCAACCAGTTGCTCGTCCGAAATCAGCAATTACGGGTGAATTTATCGACAAAATTGAATGGGGTCCAAACTGGGAAGATGATTTAGCAGGCGGACATATAACAGGGTTACAAGATCCGAACGTCAAGAAAATGGAAGAAGGAATTAAAACGGATTTTGAAAATGTCTTTATGATGTATTTACCACGTATTTGCGAACATTGTATGAATCCATCTTGTGTTTCTTCTTGTCCATCGGGTGCGATGTATAAACGTGAAGAAGATGGGATTGTTCTTGTGGATCAAAATGCATGTCGTGCATGGAGATTTTGTGTATCGTCTTGTCCGTATAAAAAAGTATATTTTAACTGGCAAACAAATAAAGCTGAAAAATGTACAATGTGTTTCCCTCGTATTGAAGCTGGTATGCCAACAATTTGTTCTGAAACATGTGTAGGACGTATCCGATATATTGGGGTAATGCTATATGACGCTGACAAAGTAAAAGAAGCGGCTTCTGTTGAAAATGAAAAAGATTTATATGAATCTCAGCTTACTGTTTTCCTAGATCCAAATGATCCAGAAGTAGCAGCTGAAGCGAAAAAACAAGGCATTCCTGAAGAATGGATTAAAGCGGCACAACAGTCGCCAATCTATAAAATGATTATCGATTGGAAAATCGCTCTACCTCTTCATCCAGAGTATCGTACAATGCCAATGGTTTGGTATATCCCACCGCTTAGCCCAATTATGAACATGGTGGAGGGGAAAGGTAGTAACTGGCAAGCAGAAGAGATTTTCCCTGCTATTGATAATATGCGTATTCCAATTCAATATTTAGCGAATTTACTCACTGCAGGAGATGAATCACATATTCGTCTTACATTGAAAAAATTGGCTGTCATGCGAACGCATATGAGAGCGTTGCAAATTAATAAAGAACCAAATGAAGCTGTATTAAAAGAACTAGGTTTAACGAAACAGGATGTAGAAGATATGTATCGTCTTCTTGCTATTGCGAAATATAAAGATCGCTTTGTTATCCCGACGTCTCACCGCGAACAAGTTGCAGATTTATATAGCGAACAAGGAAGTTGTGGTTTATCTTTCGCAGGTGGGCCAGGCTCTTGTACGACAATTTCTTAAATAAAGGGGGCAGAAAATCATGAAACAGAGTTTACAAACTGCTTTTTCTTGTTCTTCTTTTCTTCTCTCCTATCCAGAACTTGGGTGGGGAGAAGCTTTAACTGAATTACAAGAAGAGATTGAAGCGATTGAACAGGAAGACGTTAAAGCAGCACTTACAGCATTTATAAAACAAGCGCTGGATAAAACGAATGATCAATTAATTGATTTTTACGTATATACATTCGATTTTGGTAAAAAGACAAATATGTATTTAACTTATATGAACACGGGTGAACAAAGAGAAAGAGGTATTGAATTACTAGAGTTAAAACAGCATTATAAAAAATCTGGTTTTGAAGTAACAGATAAAGAACTCCCTGATTATTTACCACTTTTACTTGAGTTTTTTGCAAATGCAAATGAGCAAGATAGTGAACCAATTATGAGTAAATACAAGGAGAACATACAAGCATTACACGTTCAGTTAAAAGAAGCAGGTAGTATGTATGAACCAATTCTCGCCGCTGTTCTACTCGCTATCAATACATGGGGTGTACAGACAAATTAGAAAGGAGAGTTGTCAAAATGATGGATCAATTTCTATGGGTATTGTTTCCCTATATCATTTTTGCAATCTTTATCGGTGGACATATTTTCAGATACAACTATGATCAATTTGGCTGGACATCAAAATCTAGCGAGCTATTAGAGAAGAAAATGCTCCGGATCGGAAGTCTATTATTCCACTTTGGGATAATGTTCGTAATTGGCGGTCATGTTATGGGGATTTTAATTCCAGAGTCCGTATACCGTTCAATAGGTATTTCTGAGCATATGTATCATGTAGTAGCAATTAGTTTCGGGCTTCCGGCAGGTGTTGCTTCTATCATCGGTTTAATTATATTAACGTACCGCCGTGTAACAGTAAAACGCATCATTGCAACGAGTACAAAGGGAGATTATATTGCGCTTATTTTATTATTAATCGTAATGCTAGCGGGACTTTCTTCAACCTTTTTAAATATCGACTCAAAGGGGTTTGATTATCGTACAACAATCGGTCCGTGGTTCCGAAGTCTCTTTATTTTCCAACCGAAAGTTGAATATATGATGGAAGTACCAGTATGGTTTAAAATTCATATAATTGCAGGTATGGGTCTATTCGCAGTATGGCCATTTACTAGACTTGTCCATGTATTTAGTGCCCCAATTAAATACTTAAGCCGTAGTTATGTGATTTACAGAAGACGTATTCCTAATGAATTGAAAAAATAATGCCCCTGTAAACGGATAAGAGCTAGCGGCTAAAATGAAGCGAGGCCTAATATGGAAGGTCTCGTCTTTGTTTATATAGAGGGGTGACCGTCCGTGTACGTGAAAATTAATAAGTAGCTTAATATGAAAAAAAGAGTAGCATCTAAATACGATGCTACTCTATGCTACAAACAGAGGCAGAACAATCTTCACAAGCAATTTCATATTTTAAAAATTGTAAATCATGGATTGTAATCTTTCCTTTATGAATAGAAATCGTACCTTTTTTTTTCAAATCATTTAACATTCGATTTACACTTTCACGCGAAGTTGCACAAAAGTTTGCAAGTTCTTGATTCGTTAATGGTAAATCGATGAGAATCCCATTTTCTTTTAACACACCATAACTATTTGTCATTCGAATGAGAGTAGAATACAAGGCACCTTTTTTGCCATGCAATACTAAATCTCGGAACTTCGTTTGCATTCTTCTTAAATGTTCACTAATCCATTTCATAAATTCAAATACAAGTGCGGGCTTTTGGAGTAATTCTCTTTCTAAGGCTTCACGCTTTATAACGCCTACTTCAACATCTTCAAGGCATTTTGAATTTAATAAATACTTCGCATCGTCCGTGAACAATGTTAATTCTCCAATAATGTCATATGCCGAACAAATACGGAGTGTCAACTCTTGCCCATCAGCACTTAGTTTACTAATTTGTACTTTTCCGGAGTGGATGATATAGAGTTCGGTTGCCTCCATACCTTCTTGAAAAATAAAACTTCCTTTTTTAATTTGCATTTTATATTCAACAGATGCAAGTAATTCCTTTAAATCTTGAGATAATTTCATACTGTTTGTCACAGCAATCACCTTTCTTCTTATAAGCAATACATTTCCTATTTTGAGTGTAAGTATGCTGAAAATGCAAGAGCTATTTCAAAATTGTTGTAAAATTTCAATGACCGTAAGGAGTAGGGACTGAAGATGTGAACAAAATGCGAACAGATTTGTGAAGAATTTTTGAATGGGGAAAGTAATGTGAGAAAAGTCACATTGAATATGTAGCTTCTTTTTTATAATGAAGGCAAATAAAAAATTTGAAAGCTTACTAATGATTGCAGTAGAAAAGAAGGGATATATATGCACGAGAAGATGAAAGATTCTTTAGAGCGGCCACTTCAAGATTTACGTATTTCAGTTATTGACCGTTGTAATTTTAGGTGCACGTACTGTATGCCAGCTGAAGTGTTCGGACCTGATTATGCTTTTTTACAGGAAGAGTTTTTATTAACGTTCGATGAAATAGAAAGGTTAGCGAGATTATTTATAAGTATGGGTGTTAATAAAATTAGACTTACTGGCGGTGAACCTTTATTGCGTAAAGATTTACCGAAGTTAATTGCAAGGCTTGCAAAGCTAGAAGGCTTAAAGGATATTGGACTCACAACAAACGGTATTCATTTAGCAAAACAGGCAAGGGCATTAAAAGAAGCGGGATTAAAACGTGTAAACATTAGTTTAGATGCGATAGAAGATCATGTCTTCCGAAAAATTAATGGACGAAATGTAAGTACAAAACCTGTATTGAAAGGAATTGAAGCAGCAAAGGCAGCTGGATTAGAAGTAAAAGTAAATATGGTCGTAAAAAAAGGGATGAATGATAGTCAAATTCTTCTTATGGCTCGTTATTTTAAAGAACAAGAAATTCAGCTTCGTTTTATCGAATTTATGGATGTGGGCAGTACGAACGGATGGAACTTTGAACAAGTTATTACGAAGGAACAATTAATAGAGAAAATTAATCGTGTATATCCGATTGAGCCTGTTAAACCTCGTTACTTTGGAGAAGTTGCGAAATTGTATCGATATGTAGGGAGCGATGCAGAAGTTGGATTTATTACTTCTGTTTCTGAATCTTTTTGTTCCTCTTGTACGAGAGCTCGTATATCGGCAGACGGTAAGTTTTTTACGTGCTTATTTGGAACGAAAGGAACTGATTTGCGAACGCTTCTTCGAGAAAATATTTCTGATGCATCACTATTAAAAATTCTCCAACATACATGGGAGTGCAGAACAGATCGGTATTCGGATGAAAGAACGGCTGAAAGTACAAATAAACGTCCAAAAGTTGAAATGTCTTATATTGGTGGATAGCGAAAGGAGGATTCCCTATGCAAGAGCGATATTCAAGGCAAGTATTGTTTTCTGGAATTGGTGAAATGGGACAAAGAAAAATAAGAAAAAAACATGTGCTCCTAATCGGTGCGGGTGCACTAGGAGCTGCAAATGCGGAAGCGCTCGTTAGGATGGGGATTGGGAAGTTGACAATTGCTGACCGTGACTACGTCGAATGGAGTAATTTACAGCGGCAACAGTTATATATAGAAGAAGATGCACAGCAGTGTAAACCAAAAGCAATTGCAGCGGCAGAACATTTAAGAAAGATTAATTCTGAAGTAGAAATTGTACCAATTGTAACGGATGTCACAATGCAAGAAATAGAAGAGTTAACAAAAGAAGTGGATCTTATATTGGATGCGACTGACAATTTCGATACGCGCCTACTTATAAATGACATGTCGCAAAAAGAAAATATACCTTGGATATACGGTGGATGCATTGGAAGTTACGGTGTAACGTATACAATTCTTCCGGGGGAAACACCATGCTTTCGCTGTCTAATGGATCATCCTATGGGCGGTGCAACATGTGATACAACAGGAATCATTCAGCCGGCTGTACAAATGGTCGTTGCTCACCAAGTGACAGAAGCGATGAAAATATTGGTGGACGATTATAAGGCGTTGCGAGGAACAATGTTATCATTTGATATTTGGAACAATCAATGTATCTCATTAAAAGTAAACAGGCAGAAAAAAAGTACATGTCCATCTTGTGGGAAATCACGAACGTATCCAAGCTTAACATTTGAAGCACAAATAAAAATAGAAGTGCTATGCGGAAGGAATACGGTTCAAATCCGTCCAGGGATAAAGCGAGTTCTTAATTTAGAAGAAATTCAAAAGCGCTTACAAAAAAGCAGGAGTGTCAAAGAAACTCCATATTTACTATCGTTTCTAGTAGATGAATATCGTGTTGTTTTATTTACAGACGGCAGAGCGTTTATTCATGGGACTAATGATATGAAAATGGCAAAACGATTATACGCAAAATATATAGGATGAACAGAAAGAGAGTTTATCCTTATCAAAACGAGGCGAAAAAAGAATGCTAGAAAAACGTAAACCAATTCCAGTAGCAGAAGCAGTTGCACGCATAATGGAGTATGCTCATCAAGGTGAAATAGAAAAGGTTTCTCTTATAGACAGCTACGGTAGAATGCTTGGAGAAGATGTTATTGCAGATCATGATGTCCCGCATTTCGATCGCTCTCCGTACGACGGATTTGCGATTCGAGCGGAAGATACAAAAAAAGCAAATAGCAGTAACCCGATTCAGTTTGAAGTGATTGGTGAGATCGGGGCAGGTTCTGTTTTTAGAGAAGAGGTGAAAGCATTTCAAGCTGTACGTATTATGACAGGAGCTGCAATTCCAGCAGGATGTAATGCGGTTGTTATGTTAGAGCTAACGGAAGGATTTGAAGAAAAAGAAAAGACTTATATGAAATTAAAACGCTCTTTCGCTGCTGGTGATAACATTTCTTTTAAAGGAGAAGATGTAAAACAAAATGCCATACTTGTGAAAAAAGGGACTTCTATTAAACCTGGAGTAGCAGCGCTTCTTGCTACGTTTGGTTATAGTTCCGTACATGTTGTAAAACAGCCGGTTATTGGAATTGTAGCGACAGGAAGTGAACTTTTAGAAGTACATGAACAGCTTAAACCGGGGAAGATTCGAAATAGTAATTCCTATATGATTGCTGCTCAAATTGAGCGAGCAGGTGGAATTGTACGCTATTATGGACAATTTGCTGACGATTTAGAGACGTGTTATGAGACCGTAAAAAGAGCAATAAAAGAAGTCGATATTTTAATTACAACTGGTGGCGTTTCGGTAGGAGACTATGACTATTTACCTGCTATTTATGAGAGATTACGAGCTAATGTACTTTTCAACAAAATAGCGATGCGACCAGGAAGTGTGACAACTGTAGCTGAGCTAGAAGGAAAACTATTATTTGGTCTATCTGGTAATCCTTCAGCTTGTTATGTCGGATGTGAATTATATGTTCGGCCAGTCATTGGAACATATTTGCATAGAAAAGATCCGCACGTATATCGAGCAGAAGCAATTTTACAGAAAGACTTTCCAAAAGTAAACCCATTTACTCGTTTTGTAAGAGGGAGAGTAGAAATTGTAGATGGCCAATTGCAAGCTACACCAGTTGGTTTAGATAAATCTAGTGCAATTTCTTCACTTGCAGAGGCGAATGCATTTATCGTTCTGCCGGGAGGAACGAGAGGATTTGAAGCAGGAATAATTGTTTCGGTATTATTATTGGAATCGAACATAGGAAGTGAGTGGCCGTGGAAAGAACCACTTCGATCATACAAGTAATAGAAAAATAGATTGCTAACTTATACAAAGGTAAGAGGTGCAAAATGACACATACGTATTATGAAGTAATTGATACACCTATTTCAATTGAAGAAGTTACAAACAAAGTAATTCGGTGTGAGTGTGGTGCGGTTACTACTTTCATTGGTACCGTCAGAGAATTTACGAAAGGACGTCGTACGCTATATTTAGAGTATGTAGCATATAAAACAATGGCGGAAAAACAGCTTGAGAAAATTGGTAATGAAGTAGAAGAGAAGTGGCCTGGGACATATGTAGCAATTACACATCGCATTGGTACATTGGAAATTTCTGATTTTGCTGTTGTTGTCGCCGTTTCAACACCACACCGGAAAGCAGCCTATGAGGCGAACGAATATATTATGGAGCGTATAAAACAAATTGTTCCGATTTGGAAGAAAGAGTTTTGGGAAGATGGTGAGTCATGGATAGGTGATCAGTTAGAGAAAATAGCATATGCAAATGGTGAGCCTGAAAGGGGGATGAGAACATGATTGAAGTACTATTATTTGCACATTTGCAAGAAGAAGCAAGTAAGCCGGCCTTGTACATAGATTGTGAAAATATTACGGTTGCTGAAGTAAAGGAAGTTCTCATTAAGAAATACAGCGTAGCGATTTCAAACGAGATAATGGTCGCCGTAAATGAAGAGTATGCAAATGAGGATGACATTATTCAAACTGGCGATGTAGTAGCAATGATTCCGCCAGTAAGTGGTGGTTGATTCTTTTCAGCCTAATCATGTTAGGACGTGATTAGGCTGGAGAGAATGAATATAACTATGCATACATAGGAGGGAACAGGATGAAAAGTCCTAATTTTCAATTAAGTTTACAAACTTCTAATCTAGTTATCGGTTTTATGGTATGGGTTATCTTATCATCATTAATGCCATATATTAAAGCGGATATTCCATTAACTGCGGGACAAATTTCTATGGTCACAGCAGTACCGGTTATTTTAGGTTCTATTCTTCGCATTCCAATTGGTTATTGGACAAATCGTTACGGAGCAAGGAAATTGTTCTTTATTAGTTTTATACTTTTATTATTCCCTGTCTTTTACATTAGTGTTGCCAATTCTATGATGGATTTAATTATTGGTGGATTATTTGTAGGGATTGGTGGTGCTGTATTCTCTGTAGGAGTAACTTCTCTACCGAAATACTTCCCGAAAGAGAGTCACGGTTTTGTAAATGGTATTTACGGTGTGGGTAACGCTGGAACAGCAATTACTTCATTTTTAGCACCTGTAATTGCGACATCAGTTGGCTGGAGAACAACAGTACAGTGTTATTTAGTTTTACTTGCAGCATTTGCACTTATGAACTTTTTATTAGGCGATCGTAAGGAAAAAAAGGTGAATACACCATTAATGGAACAAATAAAAGGTGTATATAAAAATGAAAAACTTTGGTTTCTATGTATCTTTTACTTTTTAACATTTGGATCATTTGTTGCATTTACAGTATATTTACCAAACTTTTTAGTATCTCACTTCGGATTAGAGAAAGTAGATGCAGGCATGCGGACAGCTGGATTCATCGTATTAGCAACAATGATGCGCCCGATTGGTGGTTGGCTCGGTGATAAATTTAATCCATTTAAAATATTAATCTTCGTATTTATCGGCTTAACACTATCTGGTATTGTTTTATCATTCATGCCTAGTATGAACGTGTATACATTTGGTTGCTTACTAGTCGCATTCTGTGCAGGTATTGGAAATGGTACAATCTTTAAGCTTGTTCCAATGTACTTCTCTGAGCAAGCAGGGATTGTAAATGGGGTTGTGTCAGCTTTAGGTGGATTAGGAGGGTTCTTCCCACCATTAATTTTAACGTTACTATTCCAACTAACAGGTCATTATGCAATTGGATTTATGGCGTTATCAGAAGTCGCTCTTGCTTGTTTAATCATTACAGTATGGATGTATAGCCAAGAGAAGCTGTTAGTGATGTTAAAGAATCATTAATAAAGAAAAAGAACCCTCCTAAAGTAATCTAGGAGGGTTCTTTTAGTAATAGGCTTCGATATGTTTTTTATTGCTAACTTAACAAACACTTGTATTCTAAAATAATGTGGTTTAAAAATGAAAAACAGAAGTTTTGTGGAATTTTATGTTAAAATATAGATATCAGATGTTATTCAATTAAAGGGTTAGTTAAAGAAAGTTTAAATCTCTTCCGAAGATAGAACTAATTTTTAGCATACAAATACTTAATTGGATCGGGGTGTTTAGATGAAAAAATTATATAAGTCCACTCAAGATAAACAAGTATCAGGTGTATTAGGTGGCTTAAGCGATAAATATGGAATTGATGTTAGTATCCTTCGAATAGTAACTGCATTATCAGCCTTTTTTACTAGTGGATTTACGGTGTTACTTTATATAATAGCTGCAATTGTTTTGCCTACAGATAAAGATATTAAGAGATAAATCTATGAACTTAAATCTAATTCCACAATCGAGAACTTTAAAGGAACGATTAGATAAAGGCACTCCGCCTCTTACATGTCTAGGGTACTTGAAAAGGACTTCCATTGACGTTAGTCATAGAGATAGGAGTGTCAATTATTTGTTTAATAATAAAAAGAACAAACGTCTCTAAAAAACGTTTGTCCGAAGTAAATTCATAGTTAGATAAGAGCTAGATTACGATTTATGTGTACAAGAAAGCCTTTTTATAAGTTTAGGAAGGACAGAAGTTAATTCTTGCTTCATCCGCTTCGTAAACGATGGATCCTTACCGGAAGTTGAAATCGTTACAATATATTCATCATTTCGGATGACACCAGGTGTGTGAAAGGATGATGCTGCGCCATCACTTACAACGTTAACCCATTGGAAATCATGTGCGGCTTGTTTGACCATCATATTGACATCATGTTGATTTGTAGCTGCATAAATAAGGTGAGCATCTTTAATATCATCATTACTAAAAGTTTTTTGCTTCCAAGTAATATAAGGAAGTTCCTTCATTTCCTCGCAAATCTCTGGGCTGATAACGGTGACAAAAGCGCCTGTATCTTTTAATCCAGACGCTTTCCGATATGCGATTTTACCACCACCAACTATAACAACTACTTTTTTATCTAAATTAAACATAAGAGGGCACATGTTATACATACACACATTCCTCCATTCGTTCTAATAATGTTAACTTCATATATGTATCAAACTGAAGACAGTTGCAAGTCGTAACGTGATCATATTTTTTTGTATGCAACTTAATTTTTTGAAGCAACAATCCAGTAAAGAGAAGATACGGCATGACATATACATGGGACGCAGTCGATGTTATAGTCTTGAGCTCAGCGGTAAAAGAGGGAGTTCCTTTCGTTAAAAAGGAACAACATACTGGCATACCGAGTTTTTGTTCGACAACTGCTCCGATGTGTTGTAACTCATGTATCGGCTGTGGATCACTACTACCTCGTCCTACGAGTAAAACGCTACTACCTTGCTTTGGCATAGTTTCACGTATTCTTTTCACTACAAGTTCCACCATATTTGGATGCGTACTAAAAGGTGGTGCAACTGAAAATGTTATATGTGGATATTTCTTTTGTAGTTGCTCTATTTCAAAAGGAATATCACGTTTATAGTGAGCTGCCGCAAATAATAAAACAGGTACAATCATTATTTCAGTTGCCCCCTGTATTATTGCTTCTGTAACCGCATCCTGAATGGTAGGAGTTGTTAGTTCAAGAAAAGCTATTTTTTGAATTCTTTCGTTACGTTCTTTCATAACAGATTGAATAAAGTGAATGAATTGTTCTTTACCTTCTTGTAGTCGGCTACCGTGTCCAACATATACAATTCCTTTCATCGTACCACCATGTCTTTCTTCATAATAATATTTTGTAATTGATGATCGATGTTATGAAACCCGACTTTATTTGCATAGTGTAAAGTTGGAACGTCGGTATACGAGAATGGAAGAGTAAGAATATCGATAAAGCCAAGTCGTTTTATTTCTGATAAAAATGTATCAATTGAGGCACGCCCTTCAAACACAATGCTATCCCATGAGAATTCAGAAAGCATACGAGAATGGACTTCATCGAAACGATGATCAATTGTATACTCATGAGTCATCATATAGGAGCCAGCACCAATTTTCTCTTGAATAAAAGCAATCCGATTAATATTTCTGCCTAAATAAACAGTAGTATCGGAAGAGAACTCTGCTTGTTTACTTAGTAGCCCATATTGCATCAGTTTTTCTTGAGTGGCAACGTTCATATACTGCAGTTTTGCTTGTAAGGAACGAATATCTTTCTGGTGTTTACTACATGATCGCATCAAGATTTCTACACTTTCATCTGAACAAAATACAAGGCGATCAACGTTAAAAATTTCATTGATTTGTTCAGATGTTAATGTGTATTCTTCCCTTTTGAAAGTTGGAATTTGATATGTTTCTGCACCGCATTCTTGTAACTTTTGCTTCATGAAACTGGTTTTATTTGTTGCGGATGCAAATAAAACTTTTTTACCATGCAATGGTTTACGTTCTTTCCAAGCGATTTGATCCCGTAAGGAAACGACATCACCAACAATTGTCATGGAAGGGTTAGAAATATTTTCGTTTTTGACGATAGGAACAATGGTTGAAAGTGTTCCTGTGACAACGCGTTGCTTTCCAGTTGTACCCCACTCAATGACTGCTACGGGTGTATTTTCTTGTTTTCCTGCTTGTAGTAAGTTTTCACAAATTGTAGGTAAGTTTTTTATACCCATGTAGTAGGCAATTGTGTCGCTATTGTGGGATGAGTTATATTTTCCATGATCGGTTAAAGGACCTTTCGAATGTCCAGTTAGTAAAGTTACACTATTACTATAGTCACGGTGGGTGAGGGGGATACCTGCATAACTACTAGCGGCGATGCTAGCTGTAATACCTGGCACAATCTCGTATGGAATGTCCGCTGCTGCTAAAGTTTCTGCTTCTTCACCAACACGGCCAAAAATAGATGGATCTCCGCCCTTTAAGCGGACAACGATTTTTCCTTCTTTCGCAAATTGAAGGAGGTGGGCGTTAATCATTTCTTGACGCATAGTATGATTCTTTGGCATTTTACCGCAATAAATAAGTTCACAAGTTGGCTTTGTATAGCTAAGAAAGTTAGGGTTCAATAAGCGGTCATATAAGACAATATCTGCACGTTTTAAGCAATTTATCGCTTTCTTTGTAATAAGCCCTTCATCACCTGGTCCTGCACCAACTAAATATACATATCCGTTCATAATCGCACCTCATCATTTTTTATTTAAAAGGAAGCCAGAGGAGGCTTCCTTTCGTAAATTACATGTTTATATAAATGTCACCATCAATAACTTCTACTTCGTACGTTTGGATACAGCCGTCATCAGGTTTTTGGACTTCACCTGTTAGTAATGAAATTTTCCAATCATGTAGTGGGCAAAAGACGAATTCCCCAGATACAATTCCTTCCGCTAACGGTCCATTTTTATGAGGGCACCGATTTTCTACAGCTCGAATATCACCATTTGAAAGGCGGAATAGGGCGATAGACATACCTTTCATTTGTACCTCTTTACCGATTTGAATAGGAAGGTCTTCCGCACGCATAACTTTTATTTTTTCTTTCGTTTGTATCATATAGATCACAGCTCCTTATTTCACAGTTTCTACTTCATACATCGCTTTTAAAGACTTCGTTTCTAGTGCTTGTCCCCAAGCTTCCGTATATGTGCTACGAGCTGTTTGGAAACGTTCATTTAGCGTAGTAACCATACTTGCATCTTGTAGTATTTCTTTTATGTGATCGAAGCCTAAACGTTCTGTCCAGTAGGCAGTACGCTCTCCGTAAATACCAGTTTCACGATAATACTGCATGTAAGCTGTAGCGATGCGAAGAACATCGTCTTCAGTAGGGACGATCATTACAAAATCAGCTTCACGTACTTCCGTACCACCATTTCCGCCGATATATAGTTGATATCCATTTTCGACACAAACAACGCCAAAATCTTTCGTCAGTACTTCCGCACAGTTACGTGGACAACCCGTTACACCCATCTTCATTTTATGAGGTGTATCTACCATTTCTAATGATTGTTCAAGTAGCATACCAAGTCCTAATGAATCTTTCGTACCGAATCGGCAGAAGCGAGAACCAACACATGATTTTACATTACGAAGTGATTTTGAGTACGCATATCCAGAAGTCATATTTAAGTCAGCCCATACGTTAGGTAAATCTTGTTTCTTAACACCATATAAGCCGATTCGGCTCGCACCTGTAATTTTTACGAGAGGAACGTCATATTTTTTTGCGACTTCAGCAATTTTCATTAAATCATCTGCGGTTGTAACGCCTCCGTACATACGTGGAATAACAGAAAATGTACCATCATGCTGGATGTTACCATTCATTCTTTCATTAACGTAACGGGATGATTTATCATCTGCATATTCTTCCGGAATCGCCATACGTAAATAGTAATTTAAAGCAGGACGACATTTTGAACAGCCGTCTTCATGGGCAAAACCAAGAACATTTCGTACTTCTTTTGGCGATTTTAAACCTTTCTCGTGAATGGCCGCTACGACTTCATCACGTGATAAAGTTGTACATCCACACATACCGGTAGATTGTGCTGAGGCATCAAAAGCATCTCCAAGTGTATGAGATAAAATTTGTTCAACAAGAGGACGACATTTACCACAAGATCCTGCGGCTTTCGTACATCCTTTTACTTCATCAAAAGTTGTTAAGTCTTGTTCTAAAATGGCATGAACAATTGCACCTTTTGTAACACCGTTACAACCGCACACAGTGTCATCGGCACTCATTGTAGCAACGTTAAGTTCACTTTCCTCACCAGCTTTGTGAAGAAGGGAAGCGGCTGTATATTCTTGTATATCTTCTTCTTTCTTTAACATGCTAAAGAGGCGTGTACCATCAGCAGTATCACCATATAAAACGATACCGACGACTTTATTGTCACGAATTAATACTTTTTTATAGGAACGTTTACATTCATCAAAGATTGAAATTGCTTTCGTTTGATCATCTTCATAAATTTGACCAGCAGAGAATAAATCACAACCTGCAACTTTTAATTGCGTACCGACGATGCTGCCCGCATATCCATTAGTTTGTAAATTCGTTATATGTTTTGCTAATATTACGCCTTGTTCATAAAGAGGGGCAACAAGTCCATATGCGATACCGCCATGTTCCGCACATTCTCCAACAGCATAAATGGATTCATCATTTGTTTGCATATAGTCGTTGACTACAATGCCGCGATTTACAAGTAAACTAGCATCTTTTGCTAAATGGGTATTCGGGCGTATTCCAACAGCCATCACGATTAAATCACAATTTACAATTTCACCATCTTCAAACTGAATACCCTCAACATGATTTGTACCAAGTATCTTTACAGTTTTCTTTTCCATTAGAAACTTCATGCCTTGCGCTTCTAAATCTTCACGCAATAGGGAAGCTGCTTTCGTATCTAGTTGTTGCTCCATTAAGCTAGGCATTAAATGAACAACATGTACGTCCATTCCTAAGTCAATAAGACCTCTTGCGGCTTCTAAACCGAGTAATCCACCACCAATGACAACGGCCTTTTTCTTTTCTTTAGCGGTATCCATCATAAATTGTGTATCTTCAATTGTTCGAAATCCTGTTACACCAGGAAGGGTGGAACCTTCAACTGGTAAAATAAAAGCACTAGAACCTGTTGCGATAATGAGTTTGTCGTATGTAAGAGTACGATTTTTTTCTGTGACAATGACCTTTTCCTCGCGGTTAATACTTTGAACTCTCTCGTTTGTATATAAAGTTATTTCGTTTTCTTCGTACCAACTATGTTCGTTCATAATGATATCTTGCATATTTGTTTTGCCTTGTAGAACATGAGAGAGCATAATGCGATTGTAGTTTGGATGTGGTTCATCTCCAAAAATAGTAATCTCATATGAATCACTATCATGTTTTAATATTTCTTCCATACAGCGTATGCCAGCCATACCATTTCCGATCATAACTAAACGTTTTTTCATTTTCGTTTCCCCTTTTTATGTGAAATATTGAACAAAGGATTATATTTCTATTATAGAAAATTAAAAAAGAGGGAGATGTGATATTTATCACATTTTTATAATGGTTCACAAATTGTTAAAATTCGGATTTATGTGAAGGGAGAAGCGAAAGGGAATATGGTTATAGGGTAGAGGGGAAGCATGAATATTTTTCACGCAATGAAAAAGCAGGACATGAGCATTTATACTCATGTCCTGCACTTTATTTATGCTCTTGAAATTGCACGTGGAAATAAAATATTATTTTCTAAATGAATGTGCTCAAATAAATCAGACTCTAGCGCTTCAAGACGTTGGTAAACAAGTCGATAAGTGCCGCAAGCGCCTTCTGGTGGAGTAAAATCATTTGTCACCTTACGAAGTTCTTTAATAATATTGCCAGCGTGGTTATGTTCATTCTCCAACTCGTCTACTACTTTACGTAACTTTGCATAGTTTTCATCAGTTGGATTTTGTTCGAATTCTAAAATTAACGGGAAATCTTCCGTTTCTTCTTTAATTAAATGTTGTTCTAATTCCATTTTAAGTTCATGAAATAGCTTATGAATTTGAGCTAAATGAGGCTGATTTGCCCCATGAACACGTAATACCTTCGTTACATATGGACTTAGCTGTGGCAACTCTTCATTTAAATAGCGATGATGCTTATTAATTACATAATCAATCAATTCGCGATAAGAAGCATTTTTCCAATCAATTTCAGATTCATTTAATAGTTTCGTATTATGATAAAGCGTATTTAACTCTGTAATTACTTCAGAAGCTGATAAATTTCTTTCATTAATTGCATCAATAAGTGGTCTATTACCACCACAGCAAAAATCTATTCTATATGACTTAAAAAGGTCGCTAGCTTTCGGGAATTGCGTAACAATCTCACCAACAATTGAAGTTTCAGTAAATGTATGTTCCATATGAATGCCTCCATAAAGTTTAAATGTAATATCTAAATTAAGAATAGCGATAAATGAAAAATAATGAGGTGATTGAAATCACTTTTTATGTGTCATTTTTGAGAATAAAAAAATGAGTTTTATAAAAGGAAGAGGAGGGGGATTTGTCGTAATAGTTTCTCATAATAAAAAAGAAGCTTACTAGAAGCTTCTTTTTTACTACTATTTTTCACATGCAATTCCATCGCCATCACGATCAAGTTTAGAGCTATAGCCAGGTTGATCCCTATATAAAGGAGCTTTCCCAGCAGCTCTAACTGCATCACAATTTTTGTAATATGCGTTACTTGTATTTCCTGAAGCAGGTTTTGTTTGAGTTTGCTGTGCTTTTTGTTGTTCCTGTTGTACGCGAGCCTGCTCATCAGCTTGACGTTGTTGCTCTTCTTGCTGTTTCCGAGCTTGCTCAGCAGCTTGGCGTTGTTGTTCTTCTTGTTGTTTACGAGCCTGCTCATCAGCTTGACGCTGTTGCTCTTCTTGTTGTTTACGGGCTTGTTCTTCAGCTTGGCGTTTCTCATCCTCTTGCTTACGAGCTAGTTCCTCAGCTTGGCGTTTCTCCTCTTCTTGCTTACGAGCTAGTTCCTCAGTTTGGCGTTTCTCATCCTCTTGCTTACGAGCTAGTTCTTCAGCTTGGCGTTTCTCATCTTCTTGCTTACGAGTTTTTTCGTCCGCCTCTTTCTTTTCTAATTCCTTTTTCTTTTCGTCATCTTTTTTCTCTTCACTATTAGAAGCGACTTGTTTATTCGTTGCTGTCGTTTTTGCAGAAGAAGGACTTGAAATACCTGATAGCGCAACAAAAATGACAAATAAAATAGCTGTGATAATAAATTGTTTTTTTGCTACACCTGTCTTTTTAATTACGGATAAGATTGCTAGAACAAGGAAAAAAATAAATAAAATCAAACTTAAAGTAGCAAAGAAATCGATGACTGGGTGTTCAGATTTTGTAGTGCCCATTCCTATTAAGAGAAATGAAATCATAAAAAGAATAACAGTAGGACGACCATACTGTTTTGCTTTTCCATTTTTCTTAAAGAATGAAATGATACATAAAATTAAAAGAATGATAGCAATAAAAAATAAAGCTGCACCAATATTACTCAAAACTGCCATTTTAATACCTCCATTTGTAAGATTTTCTCTATAGATTATATAGGAATTTATTGGATATTACACGTTTTATATTAATTTAGAAAATTAATATTTTAATAGACATATAAACATTTATTTTATATATAAGGAAAAATAGATGTATTTACTATTACTTTTTGAAAGAGATTTCATAAATTATAGTATATCGATTGAAAGGAGGAGATTTGTATGGAATTTCAATTATTAGTGAATTGCGTGTTACAAGAAGGGAATGCTTACTTTTTAGTAACAAAAGTAGATGATGTTATTACGTTGAAAGTGCCAATTACAGCAGGAGTAGCAGGTTTATTCTTAGCTTTAGGTGTACCAAGATGTTCTTAATTTAGCTTTTGATAGTAAAAGGATGAGGGACAAGCCTTACCCTTTTACTATTACATAATTTTTTTATGTAAACTAAATGAGTTTTTTAATATTATTTTTGCCATAGCACGTTTAAAACGGACATGCATATACTATAATGTTTCATTGGCCTTTGATGATGAACGATAGTTTTAAAAAGTGTATCGAAAGTAGAAGTGATATTCTTTTCAATAATGAAAATAAAAGAGGTGCTAGTATATATGAAAAGACGAACGTATGATATTCCAGTCGTATTACGAAGAGAATGGTTTTTAATAGAATTAGCGCATTTAACAAAAAAATATGGGATTGAAATAGCAACTAGTAAAATAGAAGATGCACCATTTCTAAGAGATCAAGTTACAGAATTCAAAATAGGAGCGGGTTTGCAATACGATAAATATGATGATGAGTATATCATCGAGTTTTAAACAAAGAAGCTGCGTATAAAAGGTTATTAAAGAGACCTTTTATACGCAGTTTTTTTGTAAAGAGAAAGCTTTATTGAGAAATATTCAAAACGCTTATTGTAAAAAGGAATGAAGAAATGTTGAGAGAATAACGTTTGATAAGAAAGGAATGCGGCTATTAATTTCTTATTATATTGTAACGTAAAAGTAATTGATTAAATGGAATTTAAAACAATTGGTGTTCAACGGAATGGTAGCGTTTTCTTTCAGGAGAAAAAGGGGGATGTTAATGGGAATTATGAAAAGGAGTATCGCATTATTTATTGTACTTTGTTTTATGAGTCCGCTGGTTTTTAGTGCAAATGTACACGCGGAGGTTGTAACAGAGCTTAAGACTGGCTTTCCAAATCAAGAAGTATTTACTCCTGGAGAATGGTTTTTAGGCCAGAAGCCTGCTAATTATGATGAGAATAAACCACCAATTCTCTTTGTACAAGGAAGAAATGGTAATGCGGATAGTTGGTATGGAAAGACAGTATATCATGAGATGAATGATATGTACGATTATGCTTTGAAAGCAGGCTATCAAACTGTATTTATTCAATTATATGATGCCGCGGGGAAAGGATCAGCTAGCCAATGGGACAATGGAAAATTGTTAGCACAAAAGCTTGAAGAGATTTATAATCATTTTGGCAAAAAAGTAAATATTGTAGCTCACAGTAAAGGTGGTATTGATACACAAGCTGCGTTAGTTGGATATGGAGCGAATCGATTTGTTGGAAATGTTATTACGCTTGCCACTCCGCATTACGGATCCAATTTAGCAGATTTATCATATAGTTGGTGGGCAGGATGGCTTGCCTCTATATTAGGACAAAAAGATGATGGGACATATTCATTACAAATAGGTGAAATGGCAAAGTTTCGTTCTACAATAGATAATAATCCTGCAGCTAAATTAAACCGTTACTATACGGCTACTGGGACAAGCTGGGGACCTGTTTTTTCAGCATTATCTATGGGCGGGTTGTATTTGTCATCATACGGTTCTAATGATGGGTTAGTGAATGAATGGAGTGCTAAGTTACCATATGGAACACATTTATTTACAGATTCACGGTTTGATCATGATAATATCCGAAAAGGTTCAGCTGTTTTCGCACGAATTGAACCATATTTACGGACAGTAAATGTACCAGTACCAGCTTTATTAGCCCCGAGTAATAGTTCAGAGGATAAGGTAGAACAATTAAACACAACTTCTAATCAATCTATTTTAGGAGGAGAGTTGTCACAAAATGAGTGGGTAGGGCAAACTATCGCAGTTGATAAAAAGGCAGAAGGGGTAATTTCTGTTTTAACAGCTTCTTCGGATGTAGAAATACAACTAATATCTCCAAAAGGAAAAGTTTATACAAATAAAGATAGTGCTGTATCTACTGGTGAAGGTGAATCTTTCTTTAAAGGAGCGACTATAAGAACATTTAAATTTGATAAAATGGAAGAAGGAGAATGGCAAGTTAAAATGATGGCGAAGCAGCAGAAAGATGCATATTTAATCGTGACCGATTACAAAAAAGATGCTCCGTTTGTCCTTCAAATGCCGGCAAAGGTTAAAGTAAATAAAGCAGAGTATAAACTCAAAAAATCACCTGTAGCTCCAGAAATGAAAGGCGATCTTTCAGTAACAGTACGAGTAATTAATAAAGATGGAAAATTAGTTTCTGAATCAAATGAATCGAAAAACATTAATACAACTACATTTACAGGTGCTTTGAAAAATATAGAACAGCCGGGTGTATATAACGTTACAATTGATATAAAAGGAATGAATAAGGAAGGACAACCTTATAATCGTACGATAGTTAAATCGGTTTATGTGGAGAAGTAGGAAAGAATGAATCGGTTTTAATAAAAAAAGTGCCGAATTCTTGTGGCAGAAGGATTTCGGCACTTTTTCATGTTTATTAGATGAATAGAAAAGTGAAATGGGAGTTTATGTTGTATAAGAGGACGATAGGAATCAAAAAAACGTTATGCAATAAAAAAAGATACTAAATTAGTATCTGAATGTGAGGGAATAGTATTAACTTAGTTTTGTAACTGTTAATTCAACTGAATTTATACCATTATCACAAGTTACAATACTTTGATGATTGAAACCACTATTATTTCTAAGTTGAAGAGTTGAATTAGCAGGCACCGTAACAATAGTTTCGCCAACTAGTTGAAGGCATTCGTTATTTGATGAAGTATTCATTTGAAAAGCGAAATCACCTTGACTATTAGCAAGTGGATTATTATTTAAAAATATAGTTATGACTGGAATATGGGGAAATACAGGATTTAACGTAGTGTTAATACTTGAAATGAAAGAAATTCTATAATCACCAGCTTTACTAAATTGTATAGTAGTCGGATTTAATAAGGAAACTCCTCCTGCTAAAGGGCCAACGTGATTAAACGGAAAAGAACCGCCAAAAGGAACAGTTATAAACTCAGTTTGCCAAAAAGTGCCGTAAGCAGGCTTAGATGATTTATGTGAATGGTCGCATGAACATTTTTTATACGAACTGGAAGATTGATGGCACGAACATTTTTTATATGAACTAGAAGAAGAGTGGCATGAAGATCTTTTATACGAACTTGAAGAATGATAGTATGAACCCAATATATTACCTCCTATTATTAATAAATGTATAACACATAGTAGTTTATGCAATCGAAAAGCAATTGGCGTGTATACTTGTCCATATATAAGGTAATAGATTTAGGATAAAAAACTGGCATAATATAAAGTACTCTAATGAGGGGATATAGTTTTCAAAAAAATGGAGTTAGAATATTCTATGTGATAAATTTTGGAAAAGAAAAAGGATGAATATTTAGCAGATAACTCTATCCAAGGTTTTAAAATGTTGAAGTATTTAAACTTTAAGATAGTATATCGCCAAAGTAAAGAAGAGAAGTATTTAAAGGACAGCATTTTAGTGAAACAGAGAAATGGATAAAGCGATGATTAAGTTTTTAACTTAGTCGTCGCTTTTTATTTATGTAGTTGTGCAGGAAGAAGGCAAAAAATATCGAATGAATGTAATTATACAGAATTGTTTGTATTTATTTTGAATAGTAGTTAAAGATACGTTAGTTATATTTCAAACAGTAAGAAAAGAGAGATTAAATAATAGAGGGAGCAACGTACATGGAAAATATATTAAAGGTATCCTCAAAATCAAGTCCGAATTCAGTGGCAGGTGCAATAGCCGGTGTACTAAGAGCAAGTGGCAAAGTAGAAATCCAAGTGATTGGAGCTGGTTCTTTAAATCAAGCGATTAAAGCAATTGCGATTGCAAGAGGTTTTGTAGCTCCAAGTGGCATTGACTTGGTGCTTGTTCCAGCGTTTCAAGAGGTTACTATCGATAATCAAGAAAGAACAGCAATCAAATTAATTGTAGGTCCTAGAAGGAGAAGGTCTTAATAGTGAGCATTAATATAAGGGGATTTGAAAAGGTCAATAGACTCCAAAAAGTTAGACACGTTATTTCATTTGACAGTTCCTTAGGCGTGGATACAGTATTGGACCGGATTTATGACTTTTAATTCCTCTTTATATTTAGCGGGTTTTTCTAGAAACTTAAAAATGCCAAATCCTTTGTGACATAAGGGATTTGGCATTTTTGAGGTTTTTATGTTTTTTAAAATCAACAATTCTAAAACTGCTCATTCTTCTCCCAAGATTCTACAATATAATGAGCAATCGTTGGGTTGAATCCTTTACCAACTAAGAACATAATCGCAGCAACTTCTGTTAAAGCATGTTTGTGTGATGTATGTTTCGCTTCATTCAAGCCGTAATCTACCCAAGGTTTTACGAAATCAAGTACAGGTTTCTTTAAAGGTAAAAACTGTGTACCGACAACTTGTTGGATTTGTTGTTGCGTTGGTTCTGTAATAGGTCCAGGTGGTAAAATTTGTGGTTGTGTAATATCTAAAGTCGGCCCAGGTGGTAAAATTTGTGGTTGCGTCGGATCAATTGTTGGTGGTTTAGGTGGTGAGACACGTGCGTCGTAGTTGGGTTGATACATTTGTTGTTGGTATTGTGGTTGTTGTGGCTGAGTTGGATATGGATTTTGTTGTTCTTGATTTTGCGGTGCTGTATATGGATTTTGAGGATATTGTTGTTCTTGATTTTGCGGTGCTGTATATGGATTTTGCTGATATTGTTGTTCTTGATTTTGTGGTGATGCATATGGATTTTGAGGATATTCATAATTTGGACGTGTGTCATAAGGGTTTTGAGGATATTCAGTTTCTTGATTTTGCGGTGTTGCGTATGGATTTTGTTCGTATTGTGGCTCTTGATGTTGTGTCTCTTGCTCCTCATATTGTTCAGCATATCTTTGTTCCTGATGTTGAGGATAAAGAGGTTGTTGTGGGTAAGGCGGTTGGTTATTATAGAACATTTTTATTCCTCCTTCATAATGATGCCTACCACCTAGTGTATGGGCGGACAAGAAAATATGTGATGAAAAAATGCGGGCGTGTTACAATAAGTAACTGGGTGAAGATAAAATGATAAAACAAGAAAAAATACAAAAAACAATAACTTTCGTAAAGCATATTTTAGAAAAAGATGCGAGTGGGCATGATTGGTATCATATTGAACGCGTACATAAATTGGCGATTTCTTTATCCGAGCAAGAAGGGGGAGATCGTTTTATAATTGAAATGGCAGCATTACTTCACGATGTAGCAGATGAGAAGTTAAATGAGAGTGAAGAAGCAGGAATGAAAAAAGTTTCTGATTGGTTAGAAGAGTTACGTGTTGAAGAAGAGGAAAGTAGGCATGTTCTTCGTATCATCGCCAATATGTCTTATAAGGGCGGTCATGGTGGCACAGTTGAGTCACTTGAAGGTAGAATTGTTCAAGATGCGGATCGTTTAGATGCTCTTGGTGCAATTGGAATAGCTCGAACGTTTGCATACGGAGGAGCGAAAGGGAGATTAATGTATGATCCAACTATCCCTCCTCGAGAAGTGATGACGAAAGATGAATATAGAAAAAATAATGATCCATCTTTAAATCATTTTTATGAAAAGCTTTTAAAACTAAAAGATTTAATGAACACGAACGCAGCAAAACAAGAGGCTGAAGTTCGTCATCGTTATATGGAACAGTTTATTGAACAATTTATGAAAGAGTGGAATGCACAAATATGAAAATGTTAACTGTGGAGAACTTATCGAAATCATACGGAGAAAAACCGTTATTTGATGGATTATCATGTAGTATTACAGAAGGACAACGTGTCGGAATTATCGGTGTAAACGGTACTGGTAAATCAACGTTATTAAAAATTATTGCAGGATTAGAAACTCCTGATACAGGTGATATGACGCATTCACGCGGATATACAATTAGTTATTTATCACAGCAACCAGAGTTTGATGAAAAACTAACAGTATTAGAGCAAGTGTTCCATGGTGATACACCTTTAATTCGTCTTCTTCGTGATTATGAACAATCGTTATTAAATATCGAAAAAGATCCAAGTAATGAAAAAGTACAGGAACAATTATTTGCAGTGCAGCAACGTATGGATGCGATGAGTGCATGGGAAGCAAATGCGAATGCAAAATCGTTATTAACGAAATTAGGAATTACTGATTTTACAGCAACTGTTGGAAACCTATCTGGTGGACAAAAAAAGCGTATTGCAATGGCGCAATGTTTTATTGAAACACCTGATTTATTAATTTTGGATGAGCCTACGAACCATCTTGACCATGAGACAGTTGAATGGTTAGAAGAATATTTAGCAAGATATACAGGTGCGGTATTACTTGTAACCCATGATCGTTATTTCTTAGATCGTGTGACAAACCGTATTTTTGAATTAGATAACGGTAAACTGTATAGCTACGAAGGAAACTACAGTACATTTTTAGAAGCGAAAGCACTTCGTGAAGAGCAAGAATCGGCACAAGAATCAAAACGCCAAAATTTATATCGTCGTGAACTTGCTTGGATTCGCCGTGGTGCAAAAGCCCGTTCTACGAAACAAAAGGCGCGCATTCAGCGTTTTGATGAGCTGAAGGGACAAGAAGGACCAGCAGCGAAGCAATCAGTTGATATTGCACTAAGTGGAAGTCGTTTAGGAAAGAAAGTACTTGAATTAAAAGATGTAACGAAAAAATTTGGTGATAAAACAGTATTACATAACTTTAATCATATTGTGAAGCCTGGTGATCGTATCGGAATCATCGGAGCAAATGGAAGCGGAAAATCATCACTATTAAATATGCTTGCAGGAAAATTCTCTCCTGATAGTGGTGAAATTGAAGTAGGACAAACTGTAAAAGTTGCCTATTATACGCAAGAAAATGAAGAGATGAATTTAAACCAGCGTATGATTGAATACATTAAAGAAATTGCGGAAGTTATTCATACGACAGACGGAAAAGTAATTGGCGCATCTCAAATGCTAGAACGTTTCTTATTCCTACCGCATTCACATGGAACAACGCTTGGTAAACTATCTGGTGGCGAAAGAAGACGGTTATATTTATTGCGTATTTTAATGGGAGAACCAAACGTACTATTACTTGATGAGCCTACGAATGATTTAGACACACAAACATTAACAGTGCTAGAAGATTATTTAGAAGATTTCCCAGGTGTCGTTTTAACTGTATCGCATGACCGTTACTTCTTAGATAAAGTAGTAGATGAATTGTTCATCTTTACTGGCGAAGGCGAAGTGCGTGAATTCCTAGGTAGTTATACAGAGTATTTAGAAATGGAAAAAACGAGAGAACTCATTGAGAAAGCAGAAGTTCAAAAGGAGAAAAAAGTAGTAGAAGAGGCTCCGAAACAACAACGTAAACGTAAACTTTCTTACAATGAGCAGCGTGAATGGGAAACAATTGAAGATACAATTGCACAACTAGAAGAGAAACTTGAATCAATTGGAGAAGAACTTACGAATGTTGGATCTGACTTCACAAAGGCCCAAGAATTATCTGAAGCAGGGCAGAAGATAGAAGAAGAGCTAGAAAAAACGATGGAACGATGGAGTGAACTATCCGACATCGTTGAAGGATTAAAATAAAAACAAGCTGCATATATTGAAAAGTAAAGAGAAAAACTTTACACTATTGGTAGAACCTATTTTAGGAGGGAAAAAATGAGAACATCTAATCCAATGTTGAAAAAAGAGGCATTCCGTAAAGAGGGAGCAAATACTTCTGCGATGACTATTGGCGGAACAGTAGGCAAAACGTTTATCATGCTTATCTTGCTGCTTGCAACGTCTGTCTATTCATACATACAGATGACGCAAGGTACGATGAAGATGCCAGTATTAATTGGCGCTTTAGTTATTGCGGCAATCGTCGCATTTGCGTCTATATTCTTCCCGCGCATTTCACCTATCGGTGCGCCAATCTATGCAACGGTAGAAGGGGTTGTATTAGGGAGTATTTCAGCGATTTATACAATGAAATTTGGCGATACTATCGTTTTAAACGCTGTCTTACTAACAGTTTCAATTCTATTTGCAATGCTAGTGTTGTATGCAACACGCGTAGTAAAAGTAACTGATAAATTCCGCACAGGTGTAATCGCAGCGACAATGGGAATTATGGTTATGTATTTAATTGTATTCTTACTAAACATGTTCGGTGTTACAGTTCCATATATTCACCAGGGCGGTACAATCGGTATTATCATTAGTGCAGTTATTATTGTAGTTGCTGCATTAAATCTATTACTAGATTTCGATTTAATCGAAAGTGGCGCACGTAGTCAAGCTCCAAAATATATGGAGTGGTACAGTGCAATGGGTCTAATGATGACGCTAGTATGGTTATACTTAGAAATTCTTCGTTTCGTTTCTTACTTTACGAAAAATGACTAATAAAAAAATCCTGCATGAAATGTGCAGGTTTTTTTGTTTTTAAAAATAAATTGAAAATATGGATGTTGGCGACTTAAATTGAAGGGGGATGGAATATGATGAAAGAGAAAAAAGGGATTATGAAAAAACTATTTTCTAAAAGTTTTTTCATAGAACTAGATAACGCTTTAACATATCCGTCAGCAGAAGTCATTCGTTCAGCTATTGAAGGACATGCGACAGAATGTAATGAACAATTGAAATTTGAGAGTAAAGTTAAACCGATTACTTTCTACTTAGAAAATGTAATGTACCGCGCTGAAATAAAGATGGCCCGCGGAGGATATTACATATCTTGCAGTGAAGTATAATATTTTTGGAAACCTTACATGTTTAAACTATGTAGGGTTTCTTTTTTTGATTTGTAAGATATAAAGTAATAATTTTTGCTTACAAACATATCATTTTGCGCTTTTTACCCTTCCAACATTTTTCTTTACAATGAAGAAAAATATGTGAGGTGGTATAACTTATGATGAATCGAGTTGTATTAATCGGTAGATTGACAAAGGAGCCAGAATTATACTACACAAAACAAGGTGTCGCTTATGCACGAATATGTGTTGCGGTGAATAGAGGTTTTCGAAATAGTTTAGGTGAGCAACAAGTAGATTTTATTAATTGTGTTGTATGGAGAAGGTCGGCTGAAAATGTAACAGAATATTGTACGAAAGGCTCACTTGTTGGGATTACAGGGCGTATTCATACGAGTAATTACGATGATGAACAAGGAAAGAGAGTATATAGAACTGAAGTTCTGATTGAGAGCATTACATTTCTGGAGAGAAGGAGGGAGGGGGCATCGCAATAAGATGTAAAGAGTATTAAAAGTTAAGAGGGCTTTGTAGCATAGCCCTCTATTATTTTTGATTGATACCTTCCCAAACAACATCTAACTGTTGATTGAGTATATTTTTCGGATTTGTTTCATTAGAATTTAATAGGGATTGGGACATGAGTGTATAAAAATAAGTACTCATAATAGTAGAAGTGATAATATTTATATCCCATTGACTGTTTAATTTTCCTGTTTCTTTCGCTGCTGTAATAATTGAAGACAAACTTTCTTGTAGCTGTTGTATACTTTTTAATTCATTTTCTACTAAGTAGTTAGATTTAATAATTTCAAAAACAGCATGCTTCATTAATTCTCCATGTCCAGTAAAGCGATCTAGTAAGTCTCCTAAAACAAGTTTGATTCGTTCTTTTGGATGTTCCACATTTTCATACGTTTTTAAACTTTCATTCCATAGTTCAATTTGAGAATCACCTAAAAATAATAATATGTTTTCTTTTTTCGGAAAGTAGTTGAAGAAAGTTCCTTTTGCAATCCCGCATGCAGTAGTAATATCTTGAACCGTTACATTTTCGTACCCACGTTCTTGAAAGAGCTGTACTGCTTTTTGGAATATAAGTTCTTTTAATTCTTTTTTTCTCGTTTCTCTAAGCATATAATCGACTCCTAATACAAACAATTATATCTGTTTATTAGAGTATCTCAAATGAAATCTTATTTCATGCCTCCTAATTTTACTGTTTAATACAATTGAAAGAAGGATAGAGAGAATTCCGTTCATACTTTTCGTTGGAGTTTGTCATAAATGAAAACTGTATAGTTCATGTGCTTGCCTATTAGAAATCCATTTCGGAATATGTTTCATTGCTTGGTTTCTTAGTATAGTTAAAGGTTTACTTTCTATTTGCGCCATTTTTCCAACTTTCCACGCAGTGTTTGAGATTTTTTCAATTCTTTCTCGTCTTTTTTGTTCGTATTCTATAAATGCTTGGCGATAGTGGGCATTATTTTTGATGCATTCAGCAAGAATAATAGCATCTTCAATTGCCTGACAAGCTCCTTGGCCTAAATTAGGTGTAAGTGCATGGGCAGCATCCCCAATAAAGACGATGCGTTTGTCAAAAAACTGTTTCATTGGAATAATGTCTACAATATCACGATGAATCATATCAACGTCAGAGGCGTTATTTAAAATAGATGGGATGGGGTTATGGTAAGTTTTGAAATGATTATACAAATCTGCTGTTGTGTAATCCTTGTATTTGGGATCTCTAGCTTTAGCGTTTATGAGCGCATACCAGTATACTTCGTTGTTTGGGAGAGGGACGATACCAAATCTACCGTTTGTTTCCCAAGTTTCAATAAAATCGTTTGTTAAAGATAGACTATGAGCTGGAGTTACGCCGCGCCAACACGTATAACCGGCATAACGATAACCGTCACTTTGTGTTACTTGTTTTCGAACGACAGAATGAATACCATCTGCAGCAATGAGTATATTGCCGAGTGCTTCACTACCATCTTGAAATAATATTTTTAAGGCGTTTTCTTCATTTTGTTCTATTTTTACGCACTCTTTTCCCCATTCAACAGTACCTTCTTGTAGTTCGGAAAGTAGCAATTGATGTAAATCTTTTCTATGAATGGAGTACATTTTTGGATAACAAGCTGGAATGGTCAATTTACTAAATATAGTTCCTTTTTCGGATACAAGGTTAAAACCGTCACTTTCGTTGCCAAATTTTTTTATTTGCTCAGAAATTCCATATGGTTCAAGTGCTTGCATCGCATTTGGGGCAATGATAATACCTGCACCAGCAACAGTAGTTTCAATATTTTTGTCATATACTTTTACATCTAAGCCTATTTTTTGTAAGGAAATTGCTGCGCAAAGACCAGCAATACCACCACCTATAATCATGACATTATTCATTTGTTATCCCTCCACAATTAAGTGACTCAACTCATAAAATGACCATGGTCATTTTATGAGTTGAGATTAATACCTTTTTTTGTTATTGTCAATTAGACTTTTAACTATAGTTCCGGAACGATTAGGTGAAAATAGAAATAATTGAAATTCTAAAAATGTAGAAGAGGAATTAGTAAAATTAAGCATCCGAGTAGGAGTATAGAGGGGTAACATGTTACAATACAGCTAAGAACACGCAATAAAGGAGAGTTTTTTACGTGAAGATTAAAGCAATTGAACCGACGCCAAGTCCAAATACAATGAAAGTTATTTTGAATGAAGTATTACCATCAGGAGCGCGTAATAATTATACAAATGAAAATAAAGAACAAGCACCAATGCAAGTGCAAGAAATTTTGAAAATTGAAGGCATTAAAGGTGTATATCATGTAGCCGACTTTTTAGCAGTGGAGCGAAATGCGAAGTATGACTGGAAAGTTTTATTACAACAAGTTCGTGCTGTTTTCGGCGAAGAGGTAGTAGAAGAAAGTGAAGAACAACAACTTTCTCATTTTGGAGAAGTGAAAGTGTTTGTTCAAATGTTCTTTACAATTCCGATGCAAGTGAAGTTAACAGATGGAACCTCAGAAGAGCGTGTTGGCTTACCAGATCGTTTTAAAGAATCAATTATGAAAGTGCAAATGTCTGCACCTAACGTTGTGAAAGAGCGCAAATGGGTAGAACAAAGTACACGTTACGGTAATTTTGAAGAAATTGGGAAAGAAGTAGTAGAAGAAATTGTTGCTGCTTATTCAGAAGAACGTGTAAATGAAACGGTTAAAGAATTATTAAATCAAGCAGGTGCTGTTGAAGTAACGATTCAAAAGCGTGAGCCATATAAAGTAACAGAAGAGATGATGAAAGATTCTGACTGGAAAAACCGTTTTGCAGCTTTAGAACAAATGGATCCAACGGAAGAAGATATGATGGTATTGAAAATGGCATTAGATGATGAGAAAGTATCTATCCGCCGTTTAGCAACAGCTTATTTAGGTATGGTAAAAGGTGATGGAGTATTGCCGTTATTATATAAAGCGTTATTAGATCGTTCAGTAAGTGTTCGTCGTACAGCAGGAGATTGTTTATCAGATGTAGGTGATCCAGCAGCGATGTTCGTTATGATTAAATCTCTGAAAGATTCAAGTAAATTAGTACGCTGGCGTGCAGCAATGTTCTTATTTGAACTTGGTGATGAAAGTGCAATTCCGGCACTAAAAGCAGCAGAAGATGATCCGGAGTTTGAAGTGGCGATGCAAGCACGTTTAGCTTTAGAACGTATTGAAGGCGGCGAAGAAGCAAAAGGATCAGTATGGAAGCAAATGACGGAGTCTCGTAAAGGGGAATAGTTTATGATTGTTTTCTATGATAGTTGGTGCCCGATGTGTACGGCGGTTGCAGAACGTACGAAAAGATTAGATAAAAAGGGTAAGATGAAATTTGTTTCATTTCGAGAGGAAGATGTAGTTGAGAAGTATGAACTTTCTCAAGAATTACAAAGTAAGATGGAGCAAAGATTGTATATTTTGAAAAATAATAAGTGGTATGACGGAATTCATAGCATTAACGTATTAGCAAAGGCCGTTCCATCTTATTGGTTTGCAGTACCTTTTATAAAACTATCTATCGTACTTGGATTTGGAAGTAAAGTATACGATTATATTGCCAACAATAGAAAACTTGTCCCAGTTGGACACTGTCGTGAAGGGGTTTGTGAAATCCCTACAAAAAAATGAGATCATCGTTATCTTTCTTTTGCACCTATTAATAGAGCGTGATATGATAAATTTGGAATGAAAGTTGAAGGAGAGATACAAGATGTCAAATGCATATGAAGAATACATGCGTCAAATGGTAATTCCAATGCGCCAAGAGTTAGTGCGTTCTGGATTTGAAGAGTTAACTACAGAAGAAGCTGTAACAGAATTTATGGAGAATGCATCAGGTACAACTTTAGTAGTTGTAAACTCTGTTTGTGGTTGTGCAGCTGGTTTAGCACGCCCATCAGCAGGTCAAGCGGTTGTACGTGCTGAAAAACAACCTGATCATCTTGTAACTGTATTTGCAGGTCAAGATAAAGATGCTACTGTGAAAATGCGTGAATACTTCGGAGAAATTCCTCCATCTTCACCATCTATGGCATTACTAAAAGGAAAAGAAGTTGTTCACTTCATTCACCGTCATGAAATTGAAGGCGCAACAATGGACGAAATTATTACAAACTTAGAACAAGCTTTTGAAAAGAATTGCTAAAGAAGGGGGAGAGTAAATCTCCCTCTTTTCTTTATATAGAGGTGAAAAAATGATAGTAACAACAGCAGGAAGAACGAACAAAGAAATGACAGATTATGCAAGCAAGGTAGCAGCAGAATTAAATCGTTCTTTCGTTAAACGTAATGACATACCAGTACATAAACTACATGAGCAATATGAACAAGATGTACTTGTTGTAGGAAAAAATCGATTAGCTATTTATCCGAGAGGAACGGAAGAGTCGTTTTTCTTTCATCCAAACTCAGCGATGTTTCGTGTGAAAAGATTAATGCGCGGAGAACACGATCCGTTTGTACAAGCCACGCAATTAGAGAGCGGAATGACAGTATTAGATTGTACGCTCGGTATGGCATCAGATAGTATTGTAGCTAGTTATATTGTTGGTGAAAGCGGAAAAGTAACGGGACTTGAAGGCAATGAGTATATGGCTTATATTATGGAAAATGGTTTGAAAACATGGTCTTCATCTGTTTCTGAAATTGATGAGGCAATGCAACGAATCGATGTGAAGCAAACGGAGCATTACGCATTTTTAACACAATGTGAAGATAATAGTTATGATGTCGTTTACCTTGATCCGATGTTTGAAGAAACGGTCATAGAATCAGATGGAATAAAAGGATTAAAACACTTCGCTTTGTATCATGATATTACTGATGAAACAATTGCGGAAGCGAAGCGTGTGGCGAGAAAGCGTGTCGTTCTGAAAGATCATTTTCGTAGTTCTAGATTTGAAAAACATAATTTTCACGTATACAAAAGAAAAAGTGCTAAGTTTCACTTTGGTGTAATTGACCCTTGCTAATTGTTTGAAAAGATGTATAATAAGCAATAATTAATTAAATATACTATCTGTGATGAAGAGAGTAGTCTTTTTCAGAAGGAAAGCGAGCTGGGGATGGTGTGAGCCTAGCGCGGAAGAAAAAGATGAAACGCACTTCGGAGATGCTTCTTGAATGAATAGTAGAGTAAGCCGAGGCCCCCTGTCCTCGTTATAAACGGGAAAGTGGTTCGAAATGAACAACAAGGGTGGTACCACGGGTTAAAACTCGTCTCTTTTTTAGAGACGAGTTTTTTGTGTTTTAAAAAATAAGGAGGTTATAGTATGAATTATAAAACGCAGTTTGCGAAAAGTTTATCGAATATTTTTACGAATGAATTAACGCAAAATCAAATTTTAGATTTAATCGAAACACCAAAACAAGATGAATTCGGAGATGCAGCGTTCCCATGCTTTTCACTAGCGAAGCAATATAAAAAATCACCAGCTATTATAGCGAAGGAATTGGCGGAGAAATTAAATGATCCGTTCTTTACGAAAGTAGAGGCTGTTGGTCCTTATGTAAATGTATTTTTTAATCGTGAAACAGTAAGTGATGAAGTATTAAAAATAATTTTAGCGGAGAAAGAAGAGTACGGTCAAAATCACTTTGGATGTGAAAAAACGGTAGTTATCGATTATTCCTCTCCTAATATCGCGAAACCTTTTTCAATGGGGCATTTACGTTCTACAATGATTGGTAATTCGCTGAAATATATCGCCGAAAAATGTGGCTATGAAGTTGTCGGAATCAATTATATTGGCGATTGGGGCACGCAGTTTGGGAAGTTAATTACTGCATATAAAAAATGGGGAAATGAAGCATTAGTTAAAGAGGATCCAATTCGTGAGTTATTTAAGTTATATGTTCAGTTTCATGAAGAAGCAAAAGAGAACAAAGAACTAGAAGAAGAAGGACGCTCATGGTTTAAAAAACTGGAAGAAGGAAATGAAGAAGCAGTCGAACTTTGGAATTGGTTCCGTCATGAGTCTTTAAAAGAATTTTCTCGTATTTATGAACTTCTCGGTGTGGAATTTACAAACTTTCAAGGAGAAGCTTTCTATAACGATAAAATGGAAGACTTTATTGGGATTTTAGAAGAGCACGATTTACTTGAAGAATCAGAAGGCGCATTAGTCGTTAATTTAGAAAAAGAAGGTATGCCGCCTTGCTTAATTAGAAAATCAGATGGTGCTACCATTTACGCAACGCGTGATTTAACAGCGGCATTGTATCGTCAAAACACATACGAATTTGATAAAGCGCTATATGTAGTTGGCCCAGAACAAAGCTTACATTTCAATCAATTTTTCACTGTATTAAAAAAGCTAGGCTATACTTGGGTTGATGGTATGGAACATGTACCGTTCGGGTTCATATTAAAAGATGGTAAGAAAATGTCGACACGTAAGGGCAGAATTATTTTATTAGAAGAAGTGTTAGAAGAAGCTGTTGCGCTTGCGGAACGAAATATTGAAGAGAAAAATCCGAATTTAAAACAAAAAGAAGAAGTGGCAAAACAAGTCGGTGTTGGAGCAGTTATCTTCCACGATTTAAAAAATGAGCGTATGCATAATATCGAATTCTCATTAGAAAATATGTTGAAATTTGAAGGGGAAACAGGACCATATGTACAGTACACACATGCGCGTGCTTGTTCAATTTTAAGAAAAGAAAGTGTAGAATTTGAAACTTGTACGTTTGCATTAAAAGATGATTATAGCTGGAGTGTCGTAAAATTACTTAATAAATTCCCGCAAGTAATTGAGGCGGCCTTCAACAAAAATGAGCCATCTATTATTTCAAAATACGTATTAGATGTAGCACAAGCGTTCAATAAATATTATGGAAATGTTCGTATATTAGAAGAGAACGAAGAGAAAGAGAGTAGACTCGCATTAGCTTACGCTGTGACGGTTGTATTAAAAGAGGGATTACGTTTACTTGGGGTGGAGGCACCTGAGGAGATGTAAAATGAAAATTTTGTGCTTATGCGCCGAGAGAAATATTCACATTACTTTACTAATAAACTACAAATCAAATTAAAGCGTAATATAGAGTAACAAAAAGACAAAACAGGCGATTGTTAGCCTGTCTTGTCTTTTTGTATTTTCTTAAATAAACTCTTATCTATAAAGAGTTATACGCTGCGAAGTGTAAGAACTCTATAATTATGTTGCGAAATCAATTAAAATATTTGTAGAGAGGATGGTCCGTATTGATTCGAGCTTTCATTTTACATATTCCTTGTCATAGACTACCGGAAAGAAGTTTTCTTAAACTACAAAAATACATACCTTTATGTGCGCGTTGTACAGGCATGTTTATCGGTATTTTAATGTTTCCAATTTATTTTTATATGACACCTTCGTTTCTGCCTGCAATAATACTATCATTTTCCGCTCAAATTCCGTTACTTATTGATGGATTCACCCAAAAATGGAAATGGAGAAGCAGCACAAATTTACTAAGAGTAACGACTGGTTTATTAAGCGGTAATGGTATGGGGCTATTTATTGCCTCTAGCATTATATGGATAACATCTAAAAGCATATATTAACGGAAGGAGAACTTTACATGTTTTGGATCTACTTAGTTTTAATTCTTATTTCAGGAGGAAGCGGGATTAGTTTTCTCATTTATGAAAGAAATATAGAAGCAATAATTGCTTTTGTTATTTGTACAATATTTATTGTGTTACTCTATTTTCACCTAAAAAGAAATGACGAACATAGAAACTGTGATTGCAGTACATTAGCTTGTACCGATTATACTGATTGTAATTGTTAAATTATGTGAGTGGAAAAGTTAGTGTATCATTTAAGGTATACTAGCTTTTTTTATTAGAAGTGTAGGAATGTGACTATTAAATGGAGAACTTTAGTTTTGTATATAAAAGGAGGTGCTGGACCTGAAAGAGTATGATTGGAATAATAAGCTAGCGTATTTAAGAAATACGAGAGATTTATATTACAATGACGATTATTTAAGTTTTTTAGTAAATACAGTTTGGAAGATTTCTGAACCGGTACATATTGTTGATTACGGTTGTGGGTATGGTTATTTAGGCTTAGTTTTGTTGCCATTGCTTCCAAAGGGATCAAAGTATACAGGCATTGATAGCGGGGAAGCATTAATAGCTGAAGCGAGAGAGTTGTTTCATTCGCTTCCATATGAATCAGAATTTATTGAAGGAGATGCTACAGAAATTGAATTGGAAAATAAATATGATATAGCTGTCAGTCATGCTTTCTTATTACATATGAGTTCCCCAAAAACGATGCTAGAGAAGATGATACATTCAATTAAACCAGGTGGTAAAATAATCTGTTTTGAACCACATTGGATGTCAAATATGTCTTCATACGTATTAGATGGAGAGAATCAATCGGAAATTATCCAGATAGGTATTTTGCAGAAATTATTTGAAAGGGACACACAGAGAAACGGTAAAGATGGAAATATCGGTATGAAAATACCTATGTATTTAAGTGAATTAGGTGTTAAAAATATTGAATGTAGAGTAAGTGATAAAGTGAATTTTTTAGACTCTAATTTAAATCAAAATGATAAGCAAGGATTATATAATTCTCTAAAAGAAGAGGGGATTGCAGGCAATCCGGGTGATAAACAGCAATTTATAGAACGTTTAATGAGTCGGGGATTAACATTTGCTGAAGCGCTTGCTCAATATGAAGCAGAACTACGATTTTTTGAAGTGTTTCATATACATGCATTTTTAGTATATGCTCCGAATATGAAAATTACATTTGGTGAAATAAAATGTTAAATTGTAGTGATGTAATTCGAATTGCTACTTTCAATATATGGAATCACGAGAGTTTTTGGTTTGAGAGATTAGAAGCCATTTGTGAGGAGGTTCGCAATATTTCCCCGCATATTCTTGCTCTACAGGAAGTTAGAAGTTGTGTTACTTATGGACACAAGAAAAATGTTGCGCAGTATATAGCAGATCAAACTGGATATCCGGTTTGTGTATTTAAAGAGTATCCAGATTCTCCAGATGAAGGGCTAGCTTTTTTAAGTAAAGTTCCTATCTTAGCTGAAGAAGCTATTTGGGAAACAGATATAGAGGAATCGAATTATTGTGCCATTCGAATCATGTTAAAATATAAAGAGTATAAGATCGGGATAACGAATGTTCATTTAAATTGGAAATCTAGTAAGGTAAGACAAGAGCAATTGGATACGGTGAATAATTGGATTAAAAACAGAGTTAGTGGCTACGAATTATTATGTGGTGATTTTAATGATGAACCACATTCAGGGGTGCATCAATACTTAATAAGTAATCAATGGATAGACGTGGCTCAGCTTAAAGAAAATCAAGATAACATTCTTGCTCAGCCAACTTTAGATTATGGAAAGAATACAAATTTAATAGGGGATGAAAAGCAAGAAGAACGATATGATTGGATTTTGATACAAGAGAAGGATTCGTTTGAATCTCTAAATATAGAAAATGTATCTGTATTTGGAGATTTAGCATTAACTTCATCACACGTATTTCCAAGTGATCATTACGGTGTTTTTATGGATTTAAAATTTGATAAGTGAAATAAAAGATAGGATGATTGTCATTTTTTTCGGTAAATCGATATATCTTATCAAATCGTTGATCTATTGTAAGTTACAATATATATTCAGGAAATCGTTAATATAATTTCATCCACTGAATGAAGCCTCAAAAAAGAAGATAAAACTCATCTTTGAATAATACATATTATTTCATCAAATTAAACAAAATAACGAGAAAAAGTATCGTTTTTAAGATATTTAGTTATAAACTTGAATAATATTAAATAATATCGTTCATTATATGAGGTTTTAGTTGAATGCATACTATATGATGTGTAAAATCTAAGCAAGTAGGTTAGAATACTGCTTGCAAATGGCAGTATAAATAATAATTTGAGGTGAATGCATGCTAGATTTTAAGCAATTAGAGATTTGTTTGAAAGAAAAGAGATTCGTAGATGGATTACATGAGATAAATAATGAAATTGCGCATATAAAAGAAACGAATAAGTTATCATACGTGAAGAAATGGCTTTCTAACGTCTCGTCAGCTAAGGAGTTTGATACATTAATTCGTCTCGCTGATGAGGGTTTGATGCATCAATATAGCTCCTTTTTAATTCGTTATACATATAAAAAGTTCCCAAATATGAGAACGCTCTCTTTATATTGTGATGAATTAATTGATGAACGTAAAATTCTTGATGCTGAACAATTATTAAAAGATTCTTTGGAAAAGGTAAATGAAGAGGAAACTGATGCGGATGTTTTAACGAAAGCATATTTTACGTTAGTTAGATGTTTGTTAGATATGAAGCGAAATGAAGAGGCCTATGCCTATATGCAAAAGGCGGAAAAGTATAGTACACGTGCAGTTTTTGATAAATGGGGTTACTTATATATACAGACTGGTGAGTGGGAGAAGGCAGAGGAACAACTTTTATCCGGTCAGCAGCATAAAGATTGTGAAGAGTTAGCTACGTACTTATTGGCGCAATTATATGCATATAAAGGTGAACAGCAGCGAGCGTTACAACTCATTAATGATGCGATTGCAAAGTTTCCTCAAGTACCATATTTCTATTTTGAAAAAGTAAAATATTTATTAGATTTAGAGCGCTATGAAGAAATGTTAGCGGTAATAGATAAAATTAATCATATGCTTCCGCATCATGCATATACAACTTATTTTATACATTTACGTGCAGAAGCATTTTATAAAATGAATAATATTCACGATTTGCAAGCGCTATTGAAAAGTGAAAAGAGTTTGAAAAATTCTCTATATCATCATATAGAAAAAAATCCTGATGGAAAAAAGGTTCGTTTACCGATAGTTCCGGTTGTACAAAAGGATAACTATTGCGTTCCGACAAGTTTGGAAATGATGTTAGGGGTATGGGGAGAAAAACGTACGCAAGATGAAATTGCACAACATATTTTTGATGTAACAGGTTCTAAGTTTTCAGATACAGTTACATATATAGAAGAGCAAGGTTACGAATATCGTTATTTTCAAGGGAATGAGGAAAATTATAAGAGATTACTCAATCAAGGTATTCCCGTTTTATTAAGTATAGATATTGAGCACGCTTCCCATGTACAAGTGCTTTCTGGTTATGACGATGTACTGCAAGCTTTTTATATTCAAGATCCGAATTTCTTGGAACCGATTCTTGTGGAATATGATAAGTTGCAAGAAAAATATCGTTATACAGATTGTTTAGCTATTACGTTTATACCGAAAGATAGAATAGAACAACTTTCATTTTTAAATGTGGAAGAACACACTTATTATAAAACAATCTTTTCTCTTACAGATCATTTAGGTGAGCAAGATAAAGAGGGAATTGAAAAGTTAGTACTATTTTTAAAAGAAACAAGTGAAAATCCAAACACTTGGTTATATACGATTAAACATTTAGATGCTGAAGTAGATAAAGATTTTATTCAGTTTTGTATAGAAAAATTAATGAAAAAGTTTCCGAGCTCTGACTTTGTGAAATTGCATAGTGCACAGTGTTTTATTCGTCTGCAGGATATGGAAAAAGCAGGACAGATGCTTCAAAGTGTGGAGAAGAAAAGCAATCAAGCGTTGTATCATTTTATAAATGGACGTTTCTTTTTTGAGCAAGATAATTATGCAGAATCGATTGCTAGTTTTCGTTCATCATTACAATTGGATGCAGATCAACCAGTTGCGTGGAGTTTCTTAGCATTATCATACATGTATATGGATCAATCCGAAAAGGGGCTAGAGTATTCTCTAACAGCTATAGAACGTAGTCCAGAAAGGTTTACACTTGTAAATCACGGTTTAATTTTAATAGATTTAGAACGATATGAAGAAGCATATGGATTCTTTAATGATTTATTAAAAGAATATAAATATGAAGCGCACATATGGTATGAACGTGCAAGATGTGCTCAGTATTTAGGGAAAGTCTATTTGGCGGTAAAAGGACTTAAAGTGGCGATTCAATTAGATAAAACAGCAGCCTATTTATATACGAAGCTTTCGGAAATCTATGAATCGGATTTGGATGATGAGAAAAATACGAAGGAAATTCTATTACAAGGAATTCAAAATTGTGAAGATCAGGCGTCTTTATATGTTCGTTTAGGAGATTTTTATTTTCAAAATGATGAACTTGAAGAAGCGGAAACTATATATAAGCGTTCTTTAGAAGAAAATAATGAAGATGTATATTCTCATTTCGGTTTAATTCAAGTTTATATGGCAAAGGAACAATATAAGGATGCAAAAAACTATATTGTCAGTATTAATAAGCAATTTGAAGACAATCAAGATTTCCTTATGAATGCTGGTATGGTGCTATGGGATGCTGAAATGGCATTAGGCGAGGATGAAAAAGAGTTAAAACTTGCACTTTCTAAATTAGAGAACGGTATACGAAGCGTATACGCTAATATAGCGAGCGTGTTGGATGAGTATGTAAATCGAATAAAAGACACAGCTTTTGTGCAACGAGGCATAGCGTTTTTAAGAACGTTAGAAAAAGAGAAAACGGAAGTAATTGAATACGGTTGTTACGCTGGTATTTTATATGAATCTATTGGACAGTATGATCAGGCGATAAAACGGTATAATGATGCACTTAAGAAAAAACAGGATTCATTGCCGTATTTTCGAATCGGTGAAACATTCATGGCGTTAGGGCAATTTCAAGAAGCGAAGCATGCGTATGAAACATGTTTAGAAATGGATAAGAATTTCACAGGTGTACATGTGCAACTAGCAGAAATATATGAAAAAGAAGAAAATAGTTCTAAAGAACAAAGTCATATGGTCCAGGCAATGAAAGAAGAGCCCTTGCATATTAATATGGGATATTTGGCACAGCTTTCAGTAGATTTGAATCTTCATGAAGAATTGCTAGTTGAACTAGAACAATTAGCAGAAGAGGTACCCGAAATATGGCGTTTAGATGCAATTGCATATGTATATGGTGCGATGAATGAGGTAAATAAAGAAAAAGAATATATCGAATGCGCAATGAAAATAGATGAAGCGCATGTGGAAGTACTATATCATTATGCGAAATTGCTAGTTAAAAAGCAGAGTGTAGAAGCAATCGAAGTTGCGCTGAAAGTAATGCATAAAGATTTGGAAAGTGAACGTATTTTTGGTGTGTACGTAAAAGCAATGGAGCAACATAAAAAATTATCCCAAATACGAGACGTACTTCATACGTTAAAGGTGAAAAAAGCAGAAAGAAGTACAGCGTTTATGTATGCAGCTACTGCGGTTGCCGAAAGATTAGTAGAAAGACAGCAAAATGAGCAACCGAAAAAATCTATATTTACAAGAGCATTTTATCGCATGAAAAATCGTGCGAAGGAAATTTCAATGATTACAGTTATTATCGATTTATTTGAAATCTCCTTAAATTTAAATCCGAAAAATAGTATGGCAGCGCAGCGTTTCGCAATATTTTATGAGAATGCGGCGATGAATAAAGAAGCTATAGAGGTTTTACAAACATCGTTAGAAAATAAGTGGGATTATGATGTAGCGAAGCAACTTGTAAATCTTTTCATTGAGTGTGAAGAAGAAGATATGTTACGAGATGCTTTTGAATTAACGAAACAAATGGTTCGCGAGCTACCGGATGATTATGATACACTTCTTCTACAAGCGAATGTATTATGTAAGCTAGGCGAAGAAAGAAAAGCCGAAAAAATTTACTTGCAATTAATTGAGAAAACACCATTTGTAAGTAGAGGATTCCTTTCTTTAGCAGAAATATATCAAAGTCAAGAGAGAATTGAGGACTCGATTCAGTTATTAGAAGACGCTTCTGTACATCATCCAAATGAAACAGCAATTCTTCTTGCTTTAGCATCTTCGTATCATAGAGCTGGGCAAACGACAAAGGCAGAAAAAATAACAAGTGAAATATTAGCAATTGATGCTACTGACTTGCTAGCAAGATACGATCATGCTTGTTATTTAACATTATTAAACAGAAATGAAGAGGCAAGAGATGAACTTGAAATTGTGCTTCGTGAAGATGAAACAGGATTTTTCGCTGAACTTGCAGAGGAAGATGAAGATTTAGCAGGATTGCGAGAATTTGAAAAGTAATTGTATAAGAATAGAGAAAAAGGGTATAAATAAAAATATATTTCGAATTAGTTGACAATTAATTGTTTAATGGCATAAAATAACTTTTAATAAAGTATACAAATCTGAAGACGAGAAAGAGTAAAATAGTGAGCTGTTCTCCAGAGAGCCGGTGTATTGCTGAAAGCCGGTGTGCAGACGTTATTTGAAAATCATCTCCGAGGAGCCGTGGCTGAATAAAGTAAGCTCGGACGGATGTCTACCGTTACAAAGAACGCGTATGTTAGTACGTTGCTAAGTGCTATTAGTGAAAAGCTAATAGAATTAGGGTGGTAACGCGGGTAAACCCGTCCCTACTTCATAGGGACGGGTTTTTTGTGTGCTTTTTAGAACATTCAAAGGAGTGATTGTACATGAAAAAAGTAGATGTAAAAGAGTCAGCTGTAGAGAGAGAAAAACGTATTCGTAAGCAGTGGAATGAACAAAGTATTTTCGAGCAATCAATTCAGAATCGAGAAGGTGCACAATCTTTTGTGTTTTATGAAGGGCCACCGACAGCGAACGGATTACCACACGTCGGCCATGCACTTGGGCGGGCGATTAAAGATTTAGTAGCAAGATATAAAACGATGGCTGGATATAAAGTGTTAAGAAAAGCTGGCTGGGATACACATGGATTACCTGTAGAATTAGGCGTCGAAAAACAACTTGGTATTTCAGGTAAGCATGAGATTGAAGAGTACGGCATTGAGCCATTTATTCAAAAGTGTAAAGAGAGTGTATTCACGTATGAGAAGCAGTGGCGTGAATTTACGGAGAGCATTGGATATTGGGTAGATATGGATGATCCGTATGTTACTCTAGAGAATCCATATATCGAAAGTGTATGGAATATTTTAGGGACGATTCATGAAAAAGGCTTGTTATATAAAGGGCATAGAGTTTCGCCGTACTGCCCAAGCTGTCAAACATCTCTTAGTTCACATGAAGTTGCACAAGGATATAAAACAGTGAAAGATTTAAGCGCGACAGTTAAGTTTAAAGTGAAAAATAGTGAAAATGAATATTTCCTTGGATGGACGACAACGCCGTGGACACTTCCAGCGAATGTTGCACTTGCTGTACATCCAAATATGGAATACGTTAAAGCGAAACAAGAAGGGTATGTATACATTGTTGCGAAAGAGCGTGTACAAGAAGTACTAAAAGAAAACTATGAAGTATTATCCGTTCATAAAGGCGAAGAATTAGTAAACACATCTTATACAGCACCGTTTCCGATGAAGGAAGTTACAAATGGGTACCACGTAATTGCAGCAGATTTTGTAACTGCAGATAGTGGTACAGGACTCGTTCATATCGCTCCAGCATATGGGGAGGACGATTATAGAGTCGTTCAAAGTGAAGGATTGTCGTTCTTACATGTTGTAGATGAGAAAGGTGAGTATACGGATGCAGTACCATTTCTTAAAGGTAAGTTTGTAAAAGAATGTGACGTTGATATCGTTCGTTATTTAGCTAAAGAAGGTTTGCTATATCATAAAGAAAAATATGAACATAGCTATCCGCATTGCTGGCGCTGTGATTCACCATTACTTTATTATGCAGGAGAAAGCTGGTTAATCCGAACAACTGAGATTAAAGAAATATTTTTACGAAATAATGATTCTGTTAAGTGGTATCCAGACCATATGAAGCATGGACGGTTTGGTAAGTTTTTAGAAAACATGGTGGACTGGAATATTAGCCGGAATAGATATTGGGGAACACCGTTAAACGTATGGGAATGTGAAAGCTGCGATCATCAATTCGCACCGAAAAGCATTGCCGAATTAAGAAAGCATAGTACGAAAGAAACACCTGAAGATTTAGAATTGCATAAGCCGTATGTAGATGAAGTGCAAGTTTGCTGCGAAAAATGCGGAAGTACAATGAATCGTACACCAGAAGTAATCGATGTTTGGTTTGATAGTGGTTCCATGCCGTTTGCACAATATCATTATCCATTTGAAAATAAAGAGTTATTTGAAGAACAGTTTCCAGCAGATGTTATTGCAGAAGGCATTGATCAAACACGCGGATGGTTTTATAGTTTATTAGCAGTATCAGCACTATATACAGGAAAAGTACCTTATAAACGAGTGTTATCACTAGGGCATGTTCTAGACGAGGAAGGACAGAAAATGTCTAAAAGTAAAGGAAATGCACTAGATCCAGTTGATTTAGTAAATCAGTTTGGTGCAGATGCTTTAAGATGGGCTCTACTTGTTGACAGTGCTCCGTGGAATGCGAAGCGTTTTTCTGAAAGAACAGTACTGGAAGCAAAATCTAAATTTGTAGATACGTTAGTCAACGTATATAGCTTCTACGTTTTATATGCAAATTTAGATGAGTATAATCCGAATGAAACCTATGATGTAAAGCGAACGAAATTGGATGAATGGGTATTATCAAGATTGCATAGCACAACGAAAAAGGTGAGAACAGCACTTGATGATTATCAATTTACGAATGCAGCTCGTGAAATCGCGGCGCTTGTAGATGAAGTGAGTAACTGGTACGTAAGACGATCACGTAATCGTTTCTGGGAGTCTGGTATGAATGCTGAAAAAGCAGCTGCGTATGAGACACTTCATGAAGTACTTGTGACAATTAGTAAATTAATTGCACCATTTACACCGTTTGTAGCTGAGGATATTCATCTGAATTTAGAAGGAAGAAGCGTTCATTTAGCAGATTATCCGGTTGTAAACGAATCACTTATCCAGCCTGAGTTAGAAGCAGAAATGGATGCTGTTTTACAAGTTGTTGAACTTGGAAGAAGTAATCGTAATCAACATTCATTAAAAGTAAAACAGCCGTTAGCAGAACTTGTATTACTAGCGCATAATGAAAATGATATGGATTGGGAATCTTATCGTGATATCATCATGGATGAGCTAAATGTAAAAGCGTTCCATGTTGAACTCGATGAAACGAAATACACGTCCTATCAATTAAAGCTGAATTTTAAAACAGCTGGGCCGAAGTTTGGTAAAAGTGTGAATGCAGTAAATGGTTGGTTAAAACAATTATCAAAAGAAGAAGTACAACACTTTGTATCTACAGAAAGAGCAGTTTACGAAGTAGCACCAGGAGAAGAAGTAGTTGTAACAGCTGAAGATGTATTAGTAGAGAAAGTTGCGAAATCAGGATTTTCAAATACGACTAACGGTCAATATACGGTAATGTTAGATACGAATGTAACGGAAGAATTGTTACAAGAAGGAGTAGCACGTGAATTTATTCGTGCAGTTCAAGAATATCGTAAGCAGTTGAATTTACCAGTTAATTTACGAGTGGATGTAATTCTTGATACAGAAGAAGAACTACAGCAAACGTTAACGAATCATAAAGATTTATTAGAAGAAAACTTACTCGTCAAGCAATTTGCGTTTGGTCACTTAACGAATGAGGACGATGAACTTTCTTTAGGTGAGACAAAAGTTCGCATCAAACTGAGCCCAGCAAATTAAATGAGAAGGAAGTTGGAATCGTTCATTCCAACTTCCTTTTTGTATGAAGAGAAATTATCCGGCTAATTTTCTCATAATCCATTCGATAGGAGCTCTAGAAAATTTCTTTCTCCAAAACACGCTAAATAAAACACTGAAAATGAATTATCACGATGAAAATAAAGAGTAATATATTTCTACAGTATTTTTCTCGTTTCACACATAAATATTGAGAAAATTTCACTTACCCAAAATGTAAAGGTAATAGAATTGTTTGTATAGAATTACTCGTAGATTCACTTTATTTCGTTACTTGTGGACAGGAATAGCCTTATAGGAATGGGGTAAAGTTTTCAATTTATTAGGGGGAGTGGTTCTATGTTAAACAAAAAAATGGTGGCAATGGCAATGACTGTGCCATTAGTAATGGGGACAATTTCTACTGTTTCAGCACTGGAAAAACAACAGCAAGTAAAGTTAGAAGCTTATTCACCACAGAAAAAAGCAATTGAATATTTAAAGGGACATGCTACGGAATATGGATTGAAGGCAGACCTTTCAGACTTGCAATATATTTCTACAACAGAAACATCAGTAGCTTCATATGTTAGATTCCAACAAGTGGTCAATGGTGCGCCTGTATTTTCAAAACAAATTACAGTTACTCTTAACGGAGAGGGAAAAGGATTACTTGCGATTTCAGATTATCAGCCTGTTACAGGTGTGAAGGAAGTTACGAAAAAAATTAGTGAAAAAGATGCAGAACAAAAATCGATGGCGTATGTTGGAGGAGAAAGTGAGCAAAACTTATGGGCTCCTACAGAAAAAGAATTCGGATATATTGTTGAAGAGGGAGTCGCTATTCCTGTATATAAAGTGGTAGTCCATTCTAATAATCCATTCGGTGCATGGGAAACATTCATTGATGCGGAAAATGGAAAGTTAATTAAAAAAGTTGATATAAACCGAAAAGCAGAAGGAACAGGAAAAGTATTTTTACCTAACCCTGTCGTATCTAGTGGAAGTTTAGCAGGGTTAAAAGATAATAATGATGCAGATTCAACAGCATTAACGAATCAATTGAAAACTGTTACGTTAAAAGGTTTAGATGGTACAGGATTTTTAATTGGTGAGTATGTTACGATTTCTTCAAAAGCGAAGACGAAATCTACAAACTTACAATTTAACTATACACGTGCAAATGATAGTTTTGAAGATGTTATGTCATATTATCATATTGATACATTACAGCGTTACATTCAAGGATTAGGTTTTCAAAATATTAATAAACGTTCGATTAAAGTGAATGTAAATGGTACAACTGACGATAATTCATTCTATTCTCCATCAACGAAAGCTTTAACTTTCGGTACTGGCGGAGTAGATGATGCAGAAGATGCTGGCATTATTGCGCATGAATATGGTCATTCTATTCAAGATAATCAAGTGCCAGGATTCGGAAGTTCACCAGAAGGTGGAGCGATGGGAGAAGGATTTGGAGACTTCTTAGGTGCTACTTATGAAGATGCAGTATCGACAACAGGATACGGGAAAGCATGTATTGGAGAATGGGATGCGACTGCTTATTCTAGTTCAGATCCGACGTGCTTACGCCGATTAGATACGAATAAAGTATACCCGAAAGATATAACGAATGAAGTGCATAATGATGGGGAAATTTGGGCTCAAGGTCAATACGAAATGGCGCAATCTTTTGGACGTGATGTAGCAACAAAAATTATTTTACAATCACATTGGTCATTAACGCCAAATGCGAAATTCCGTGATGGAGCGAAAGCGATTAAGCAAGCAGATGCTCTTTTATACGGCGGGCAACATGCTGCTGAAATCGATCGTATTTGGGCAGCGAGAGGAATTAGTACGAATTAATTAAAAACGTCGTGGCATTTATAAGCCACGACGTTTTTAATTTGCTTAAGAACTGGTACTAGAAAATTTATTGGTAGCGGTAATAATGTACATATACCGATAAGTTCACTTTACTGCTTCTTTAAAAACAAAATGCTCTTTAAATTTTCTAGATTCAACTTTTTGACCGTTTCTCATAGAGCGGAAAGGATGTTCTTGCCACGTAATGATCACGTCAACCTTATCCGATTTTGTAGAAACTGGAAAATTAGCGTGTTCAAATCCAGTTTTTCCGCCCGCTAGACGACTTTCTTTTAGGGAAAAGAGTTCATATTTTGTTTTCGTATTTGGTTCATTCCGAAAAACTTCAACTTGTACATTATACACTTCACTTTTTCCAAGATTTTTTACAGAGAAATGATATGTTTGAAATACACCTTTTTTGGGTTGTAACAATTTTTCACTCGTTCTTTTTACTTCATCAATATTTACTTGCCATTGATCAGAATTTTGAGAGATTGGTAAAGATTTTGGTGAATAGGCATATGCTTCATTAACTACAACTAAGCATAATAGTAGGAGAAAGAAACTAATTGTTTTTTTCATATGTACACCTCCGATAAAACTTTAATAATAATATGCGTGGGAAACTTGTGTTTTATGTAATAAAATGGAAAAAAGTTCAATTGAAAGAATTTGATAAGGATAAAATATTTCTAAGCTGTCAAATGATAATTGTATAGAGTTCAATGTTCATGTTACATATCTTTAGAAGGGGTCTGTTTAGTGAAAAATCGCAATATTTTTCTAAAAGGGCTTGCGTTTTATAAAATAAAGAGATAGAATACTCTGTAAATATAAAAAGTGATGATTAGGAAAAGTACATGATGCAAGGGTCTACAGAGAGCAATCGGTTGCTGGGAAGATTGCGATACCGCATGATGGAAAGACACCTGTGAGTGTTGCTTTGAACGTGATAATTAGTAAAAGCAAACGGTACCTACCGTTATCAGGGCTAAGATGGTCATTATGACAATTTGGGTGGTACCGCGGAAAAATCCGTCCCTATTTATAGGGGCGGATTTTTGTATTCTTTGAAAGGAGGTGAGTGACCGTGGATGATGACGATGACAACAATAACGTAAATAAAAATAAAATTAATGGAGGGAAATATAATGGATCAAATAATGAAGCGTTCACTCACACGAGAATGTACGGAACATGGCGGGAAGGTTGTATTACTACAAGGATGGGTAAAAAAGATTCGTCATCTAGGGAATGTTAGTTTTTTATTATTAAGGGACCGAACGGGAGTTATTCAATGTGTATTAGAAAACGAGTTAGCCGGATACAAAGTTGATGTTGAAAGTGTGGTCCAAATAATTGGAGAAATAGTAGAGACACCGAAAACAGAATTAGGTGTTGAAGTACTTGCACATGAAGTGGAAGTACTAAATGGAGCAGAATCACTCCCATTTGAAATAAATAAAAAAAAGTTACAAGTTGGCCTAGATCAATTATTGAATGAGCGAGTATTATCGTTAAGGCATGAGCGAATCGCGGCGATATTTAAAGTGAAATCTATACTCGTTCAGAGCTTTAGTGAATTCCTAATAGAGAACGATTTCACACGTATATTTACTCCGAAAATTGTCTCGCAAGGGGCAGAAGGAGGAGCGAATGTTTTTAAGCTTCCATATTTCCAAAAAGAAGCGTATTTAGCTCAATCACCACAGTTTTATAAACAAATGATGGTAGCGGGAGGACTCGAACGTGTTTTTGAAATTGCTCCTGTGTACCGGGCTGAACATCATAACTCTTCAAGACATTTAAATGAATATATATCGTTAGATGTAGAACTTGGATTTATTCATGATTTTCATGAAGTAATGCAATTAGAAACAGATATTTTACGATACATGTTTCAACAAGTAGGAGAAAAATGTGAAAAAGAACTACAACTATTACAAATAACAGTACCTGTCATTACAGAAATTCCTAAAATCACATTGGCAGAAGCGCAAGAAATTTTGAAAATGAAGTATCGGAAAGAATCTCCTGAAGGGGATTTAGATACAGAAGGTGAAAAGTTACTAGGGAAATATGTGAAGGAAACATATAAAAGTGAATTTGTCTTTATTACACATTATCCGAAAGAATCGCGACCGATGTATACAATACCGAATAAGGAGAATGAAGCCGTAACGGATTCATTTGACCTATTATATAAAGGATTAGAAATAACGTCAGGTGCACAGCGTATTCACAATCATGAAATGTTACTCGCATCTTTTAAAGAAAAAGGATTACATCCAGAGAAATTTCAATCGTATGTAGATACATTCCGCTACGGATGTCCACCGCATGGTGGCTTTGGAATTGGATTAGAACGAGTTGTGTATAAGCTTTTAGAATTATCAAATGTTAGAGAAGCGAGTGCTTTTCCGAGAGATTGTACACGTCTTATACCATAAAAAAGCATCTTCGCGATTATCGCGAAGATGCTTTTTTACTGTTCTTTCATTTTTACATTGAAAGTTTATAAAAATCATTTTCGACAAAAAATTAACATAGCCCTTGACAGTTATAAATATAACCGATATACTTCATATTAATTTCAAAAGAAAATATATTCTAAATATTAAAATGCATTGAATAGGAGTAGTAAGGTCATGTATTTGTACAGAGAGCTATGGGGTGGTGCGACATAGTCAAATGACATCCTGAACTCGCCTAGGAGCAGTAAGGTGGAACGGAATCACATTCTTAGTAAATCTTAACGGTTAACCTTCGATATTAGGTTTGTAATCAAACGATTACTACTAAGGTGGATTCATAATGGAATCAATAAGGGTGGTACCGCGTTAAGTAAATGGCTTAGCGTCTCTTTATATAGAGACGTTGGGCCATTTTTTTATTTTATAGAAAAAGAAATGGAGGTTTTATTCAGATTGATTAATAACATTTATTTATTAATATAAGTTGATTTTAACAGGAGGAAAATAGGATGAAACAGACGGAGCAATGGACTTCGAAATTAGGTTTTATAATGGCAGCAGCAGGATCAGCAATTGGACTTGGCGCAATATGGAAGTTTCCTTATATCGCTGGAAAGAGCGGGGGAGGGGCATTCTTTTTAATCTTTATATTATTTACTGTATTAATTGGACTACCGCTACTTATAGCTGAATTTATGATTGGACGCAGTACACAGAAACAAGCAGTTGGAGCATTTAAAAGTATCGCACCAAATACAGGATGGCACTGGATTGGCCGTCTTGGCGTTGGAACTTGTTTTATATTGCTATCATTTTATAGTGTTGTAGGTGGCTGGGTTTTAATATATTTTTTCAGGGGAGTAACAGGACAGCTTATTACTCCGGGACAAAATTATAGTGCATTATTCACAGAGACAATTGGAAATCCGACTTGGGCCATTATCGGTCATTTTGCATTTATGTTCATTACGATATGGGTTGTATCAAAAGGTGTACAAAATGGAATTGAAAAAGCAAGTAAATATATGCTACCAGCATTGTTCGTTTTATTTGTCGCTCTTATTATTCGTTCATTAACACTGGATAATGCGATGCAAGGCGTGAAGTTTTTCTTACAACCAGATTTCTCGAAGATTACTTCAGAAAGTATTTTATTCGCAATGGGCCAATCATTCTTTGCGATTAGTATAGGGATTTCGATTATGGTTACGTATAGCTCGTATTTGAATAAAAAAGAAAGTTTACCAAAATCAGCAATAACAATTGTTGGATTGAATTTATTCGTCTCTTTATTTGCAGGTCTTGCCATTTTTCCAGCAGTATTTTCGTTAGGCATGGAGCCGACAGAAGGGCCAGGCTTACTATTTATCGTATTGCCATCTGTATTTAGCCAAATTCCATTCGGAGGATTGTTCTTAACTGTATTTCTTGCTCTATTTACATTTGCCACATTAACCTCGGCATTTTCTCTACTAGAGACGGTTGTTTCAGCATTAGCAAATGGTGAACAAGAAAGAAGAGCTAAACTATCATGGATCATCGGGTTCTGCATTTTCCTAGCAGGTATACCATCTGCCTTATCATTTGGAGTATGGAGTGATATTACGATTTTTGGGAAGAATATTTTTGATGCAGTAGACTTCTTATCTAGTAATATATTAATGCCGCTGGGAGCATTATTTATTAGTATTTTCGTATCATTCAAGATGGAAAAGAAAGTGTTAGAAGCTGAATTTTTTGTAGGTGGAAATTATGGAAAGATAGTATTTACTATCTGGGCATTTTTACTTCGATTTGTAGCACCACTTGCAATAGTTATCGTATTTTTAAATGTAATAGGGATTATTTAAGTTTAAATGTTATAATATTCAGTAAAAAAAAGAAGGTGATGATAATAAAAACAAATTTGATTGAAGTTGGGAAATATATGAACATTAGAGGGAAAAAGCTATACGTTGAAACACATGGAAGTCCTAAAAATAAACCAGTATTATTTTTACACGGTGGCCCAGGTGAAAGCTGTTATGATTTTTCATTTTATCAAGCAGTACGATTAAAAGATTCCTTATATGTCATTATGATAGATCAAAGAGGAGTTTGTCGATCAGAAGGAATTACTGAGGAAGAACCTTTTGGATTAAATGATTTAGTTGAAGACTGTGAGGAAATAAGAAAACTATTACAAATTGAGAAATGGTCTGTAATCGGGCACTCTTTCGGTGGATATTTAGCGTTGTTATATGCGTCGATGTATCCAAATTCAATAGAGAAAATAATATTTGAAGGTCCGACTTTCGATTTTGCATTAACAAGTAGGGCTCTATTACAAAAGACAGGAACGTTATTAAAAAAGTATGGAAAAGAAGCGGCAGCAGAAGACTGCTTTGCTTATTCATCTAATAATGCTAGTTCAGAAGAGTTGTTAGAAGCTTATATAAGATTAAGTGCTGAATTAGAAGAAAAAAGAATGGAGATTTACAATTATAAAAAAGATGAGACAGACGATAGTTTATATAGTGATGAAGAGTGGGAAGTATTTTCAAATCGCTCCAAAATCCATTTTGATAGATTAAAATCAGAGGGAGCATGTCATACGTCATTATTATCTAAAATAAAAGATATACAAAATCCAATGTTATTAATTGTAGGAAAATACGATGTAGTAACGTGTGAAAAACAAATTGAAATATTTAATAATGATGCTTCAAATGGGAAGTATATTGTATTCGGAGAAAGTGGTCATTCACCGCATTATGAGGAAGCAGAGAGATTCGCAGAAACAATCATGCATTTTTTGAAATAAAAAAGAAGGGTGCTTCTAATAATGAGAAGCACTCTTTTTAAATTTCGGGATAAGTGATTGTAATGTTAGGCCATTTGCTTTGCCATTTCTTTTGATTAACTCTTTTGTTGTACATATGTATTCGTTCTTTCGTTTCCAGAAAATGAGGTGTAGGTTTCACTTGTAATGAAAGTACATCTTCAATTCCACATGGAGCTGTTAATATGAGATTGTTTTGCTCGTCAAGCGTAACTCCTAAAGCGGTTGCTGTTTCAGGAAATTTAGAAATAGCATCAACAGAAGAAGAGTATGGTGGCATTCCATTCACTACATGCATGCGAGTTTGATTTTTTACTGACCAAGGGATAGAGGCATCCATATTCGCCAGCTTCTGTTTTAATGATTGTTCGTACGCCTCATCTTTATGTAATGGATCATAATAAATGACATCGACATCTGGCGTAGCCGTTCTTACTTCGTAGTTATGTAAAGTATCCCAAATTTTAGAACGGACAAACCCAGCACAAATCCACCAATCAGGTAGCTCTAGTGATTTTGCCATTTTTAATACATACATCATCCATTCGTCGTTTTCTATAAAACGAATTATATCTTGCTCTGTTTTTATCTTCATTGATATATTCACCTTTCTAGTAAATTAATGCATCAGTTCAATAATCCATAAAATCCAGTAAGCACCTGGTACAAATAGTAGTTGTGCCAATAATGTGCCGAAAAGTCTAGATATCATTAGCCAACCATACATTTTACTCATTGCCTCAGCACCCTTTTCAGATTGTAAAGCACGTTCTGTTAAAAGGGCAATGCGTGGATCGAGTAGCACTGTTAATAAAATAGTGGCGAAACCATTCACAAGGCCAGAAGCTGTACTTGCATTTGTTGCATAAGTCGGATTTAAAAAAGAAGCATATAGTGCGGAAAGAACACCAGCTGTATAAATGGCAGTGGCAAACATATTAATAAGCATAATTCGCTTCGGAATTCCGCCAATACGCATTCGATGAATCATCTCAAGCTTTGGAAAGCGTACATATTTTTTTGTGTACTTTAATTTTTGAATGTTATTTGTTTTCATCATTCGAATGAATGAACCATCCGTTTCAAAGTTTTGAATAACGTATCCAAATAGCTTTGTCAAAGTTGGGTAGAGTATAATCGCGAGCAATGTACCGACAGAAGCCGATAATAGAACGAGCCGTATAATATGCTCTAAATCAATAGAAGAATCTAGTTTTGCTTCATCGACAATACCACCAATTAAAAAAGCTTGTAGTAAGTTAGATGTTCTTGAAATAAGTAGTACCATTCCTACGATGGATAAGGCAACGACAATCTTTTTTAAACGAACACCAGCTAATCGAATACTATAAGAGCTAGTTTCAACCGCGTGGATAACAATTGTGAAAGCCATTATAAAAATTAATGTAATTGACATTTGATTCACCAGTTTCTATTAAATTGAGTATAACTTTTTCACTTTATCATATCTTTTGTGATTTTGTAACTGAAAGTATAAGGATAAGAAAAAGTAATTTTCTGAAAAGTTAAATGGTGATAGTATAGTAAAGGGCTAAGTAGGAGCATGGCTTTAATGGGGTACATATAAAATCAGTGGGGGAATTAAATATGTATAAAACATTTCTATTTGATTTAGATGGAACATTAACGGATCCGAAAGAAGGGATTATAAATTCTGTTCTATACGCGTTAGAAAAAATCGGGATTGAAGAAGTAAATATAAGCGAGTTAGATTCATTTATCGGCCCACCAATACAACAATCTTTTGTAGATAGATATAATATGAACGAAATAGAAGTAGAACGAGCAGTGTTTTACTTTCGGGAGTATTTAAAGCAAAGTGGTTTATTAGAGAATAAAGTATACGATGGAATTACAACCCTATTGCAAGAATTAAAGGATGCTGATAATCGTTTGTTTGTAGCAACATCAAAACCTACTGTATTTGCGAAACAAGTAATAGAGCACTTTCAGTTAACATCTTTTTTTGAGGAGATTGTTGGGAGTAATTTAGATGGGACAAGAATAAAAAAGAAAGAAATAATTGCTCATATTTTACAAACAAATGAAGAACTCAAAAAAGAAGAAATGGTGATGATTGGTGATAGAAAGCATGACGTAATCGGTGCGAACAGTAACGGAATTGCTTCAATAGGTGTATTGTATGGATATGGTAATGAGAATGAATTGAGTGATGCTGGGGCGATTCATATAGTGAAAGATGTCGAAGAGTTACAAAGCTTTTGTATAGAGAATAGTACGATAAAACTATAGAAATAGAACCTAGAAATCCCTTTATAACATATGGCGATGAAATCGTTTTTGTTTAAAGGGATTTTACATATGTAATCGAATACTATAATTAGACAATTTTAGCATGAAAAATTTGTAATAAAGTAAAACTTTAATTAGTGGAAGTTTTGTCCATCCGGCACTGAGTAACAGCCCTGACCAATCGGGCTGTTACGAGCAGTTGATATCCCGCCTAGCTTCTGCACATTTGCTGAATTTTAAGGTGGGAGTCTTACTGCCCGCAAATAGCGGGATAAAAAGAGGAGGAATGTCATGAAATAAAAGGGTTCGAAATACGAGTAAAAGTTCGTCATAAAAAGATTGAATTTTCAGTTTAAAAGGAGGGTTATAATTGGAGCTAGTTATTATTTTATTAGCACTTAGTTTACTCATGTTTGTAGCATATAAAGGATTTTCTGTAATATTATTCGCACCGATTTTTGCATTATTTGCGGTATTTTTGACAGAGCCTAGTTTTGTATTACCTTTCTTTTCAAATATTTTTATGGAGAAAATGGTAGGATTTATCAAATTATATTTCCCAGTGTTTTTACTTGGAGCAATATTTGGGAAAGTAGTAGAAATGTCAGGAATCGCTGATTCCATCGCAAAGACGATTGTAGAGTTAGTTGGAGAAAAACGTACAATTTTAGCAATCGTTTTAATGGGAGCTATTTTAACGTATAGCGGTGTTAGTGTGTATGTAGTGGTGTTCGCTATATTTCCTTTTGCGGCTAAGTTGTTTCGACAAGCGGATATTCCAAAACGTTTAATCCCTGGCACAATCGTTCTTGGAGCAGCGACATTTACAATGGATGCGCTTCCTGGATCACCACAAATTCAAAATGTAATACCTACAACTTTTTTTAAAACTGATATTTATGCAGCACCGATACTTGGTATTTTAGGAGCAATTTTTGTTTTAACGTTAGGTTTACTTTATTTAGAGAGTAAGCGTAAGAAGGCAAAAGCAGCAGGAGAAGGGTATTTTGGTTTTAACGATGGGAATTCTGAAATGGCAGCATCTTTGCAATTAGAACAAAAAGATATGCCGATATTAAGCAGTATTGAAATTACAAGAGTACAGCAAGTAATTGCGTTTGTACCACTTATTTTAGTAGGTGTAATGAATAAAGTTTTCACAATCATGATACCAAAGTGGTATCCAGATGGCTTTGATTTCTCAGCTATTGGTATGAAAGCATTTGGAAAGGTTGAATTAAGTGCGGTAGTTGGGATTTGGTCTGTAGAATTGGCACTTATTATAGGGATTTTATCAACGCTTTTATTATATTGGAAACGAGTAGTAACTGGATTTCAAGCTGGATTGAATACAAGTATTGGTGGAGCGCTACTTGCAACAATGAATACAGGAGCTGAATTTGGATTTGGTGGTGTTATTGCCGCACTTCCTGGCTTTGCGATAATGAGAGATAGCATCTCTGCAACTTTCACGAATCCATTAGTAAATGGGGCAGTAACGACGAATATTTTAGCTGGAATTACAGGTTCAGCATCAGGCGGAATGGGAATTGTGTTAAGTGCGATGGGTGATAAATTTATTGCTGCAGCAACGCAATATAACATTCCATTAGAAGTTATGCACCGCATTGTATCAATGGCATCAGGCGGAATGGATACATTACCACATAATGGGGCAATTATTACTATTCTAACGGTAACAGGATTAACACATAAACAGTCATATAAGGATATATTTGCTATTACAATTTTGAAAACGATTGCTGTATTTGCAGTCATCGCATTCTATACTTTAACAGGGATCTATTAATACTAGTTAATATACGAAAAGAAAATATTTATTAGATTGATATTTTACATAATAAAATATTTATTGTAACTACTCAGTCACTCTATGAAAAACAGGCAGAAAAGTTTTTTAGTTGGCCAAGAGAGGACCTGGATATTTATAGGAGCGGTCAGGGCCTTTCCTGCCACGCGCAAAGTTTTAAAACAAAGAAAGGTAGTAAGGTGTAGGCCCATTTTTATCTTCATGGCAGCAATCTATATGCTGAAAAATGAAAACAACTTTCTATAGTTAATAAGGGGGCTTATTTTAACTGGAATAATAGACTTTATCAAACTTCTGAATGAAATGCATGGCTGAGTAGTTGCAAATATTTATTATAGATAGAAGGGGTGGAGTACTTGCAAGAAGTTGCTGAGTTTCGTATGCCGAAGTCTGTATTATATGGGAGAAATTCGTTTGAAAAACTAGGGGATCAATCAAGAAAGTTAGGGAAAAGGGCTTTTATTGTAAGTGATACAATTATGGAGAGTTTGGGTTATGTTGAAAGATGTGTGGATCACTTAAATGCGAAAGGGATTACTGTTATTACGTACAATGAAGTAAACACTGAGCCTACAAATTTACACATATTGGAAGCGTTATCTATTTGTAAAGAAGGAAAATGCGATTTTATCATAGGTATTGGAGGAGGAAGCTGTATTGATGCTGCGAAAGCAGTAGCAGTGTTATATACAAATGGTGGAGAAATTGAAGATTACGTCCAAAAGGATATAGAAATAGAATCCAATCCACTACCGCTAATCGCAATCCCTACGACTTCTGGTACTGGATCGGAAGTAACAAGTGTAGCAGTAATTACAAATAAAAAAACAGATGTGAAAATGATGATAAAACATCCAAGCTTTATCCCTCATGTTGCTATAATAGACCCGATTTTTACAAGTTCGGTACCACCTCATATTACTGCAGCAACGGGAGTAGATGCAGTATGCCATGCAATTGAAGCTTATATTTCTAAAGTTTCACAACCTCTTACAGATGTTCTTGCTCTTTCAGCTATTGAAAGCATTATGAAATATTTACGTATCGCATATGAAGATGGAGATAATATGGAAGCAAGGGAAGCAATGATGATTGCTTCATTACAAGCTGGGATTGCTTTTTCAAATGCATCTGTTACATTAGTGCATGGTATGTCCCGTCCAGTGGGAGCATTATTCCATGTACCACATGGAATATCGAATGCAATACTATTACCTACAGTTTTAGAGTTTACAAAAATGAGTGCAATAAAAAGGTTAGCAGAAGTAGGACGTAGCTTAAACAAAGATTTGTATTCTCATTCTGATGAAGAAGTAGCGAACTACACGATTGCTGAAATTAAGAAACTTTGTTTTGATCTTCGTATTCCTAATTTAAGAGAATACGGAATTGACGAAGTTGAATTTGAAAATGCTATTTCTAAAATGGCGAAAGATGCAATTGCAAGTGGTAGCCCAGGAAATAATCCACGAGTTCCTTCTTATGATGAAATCAAACAGTTGTATCGGGAGTGTTTTAATTATCAATATGAAGATTCTATAAAAACATCAGGGGTTTAATTTCAGAATATTATAATAAAATTTCCTTGGAAATAGTTAAAACAAGACTTTATATTATAAATTTAAAGTCTTGTTTTATTGTGTATAATATACATAATAAAATATTGTTATTAGTTTTATAAAAATAGTTTAGGTAGGTGTTTTACTATGAAAACGATAGGTCTTATAGGTGGTATGAGTTGGGAATCAACTTCAGAATATTATCGAATTTTAAATGAAGAAATAAAAAGTAGATTAGGTGGATTACATTCAGCAAAATGTCTGATTAATAGTGTGAATTTTGAAGAGATTGAACGATTCCAGTCTAGCGGAGATTGGGATGGAGCAGGAGAAGTATTAGGGAATACGGCGTATTCATTGCAGAAAGGAGGAGCAGACTTTATAATCATTTGCACAAATACAATGCATAAAGTAGTTGAGAAAATAAAGGAGAATATTAACATTCCAGTATTACATATCGCGGATGCAACTGCAAAAGAAATAAATAGAAAAGGTATTCAATCGGTTGGTCTGCTTGGAACAAAATATACGATGGAGCAAGATTTCTATAAATCACGTATAGAAGAGAATGATATAAAAGTAATAGTACCATTAGGAAAAGATAGAGAAAAAATAAATGAAGTAATATACAAAGAATTATGTTTAGGAAAGATAACATCTCAATCTAGAGAGTATTATAAAAGAGTTATAGAAGAGTTAGTGCAAAAAGGGGCGCAAGGAATAATATTAGGGTGTACAGAAATAGGGTTATTAATAAAACAGGAAGACATATCAGTTCCAATATTTGATACAACGCATATACACGCGATTGAAGCAGTCAATTTCGCTTTACATAATAGATTGTAATTATATTATGTAAACTTAACTCGTTTGTCTGGAAAACATTCAGAAAATATTTTATAATGTAAGTGGTTACATTTAAGGGGGAATGCGGATGTTTTCAGTTCAGCCAATCGCATTTGTACATAATGAAAGAAAGGAAATAAAAGATGATGAGTGGGGAGAAGTAAGATCCTATATTACTTTAACTGATATGTATACAGAGGAAAGTATACAAGGGATTGAAGATTTTTCTCATATTGAAGTTGTCTTTTATTTTCATAAAGTAACTGATGAACAAATTCAATATTTTGCTAGACATCCTAGAAATAATAATGATTATCCTAAAGTAGGCATTTTTGCACAGCGCGGGAAAAATCGTCCGAATCGCATAGGAGCTACAATTGTAAAGGTGATCAAAAGAGAAGGCAAATCAATTATTGTCGAGGGGTTAGATGCTATTGATGGCACCCCTATATTGGATATAAAGCCGATAATGAAAGAGTTTATGCCGAAAGAAGAAATTCTACAGCCTAAATGGGTAACGGATATTATGAAACAATATTGGAAGGGGAATAAAACAAAATGAGAATATATGAGGCAACAATTGCAGATTTAGATGGACTAGCATCTGTTTTTAATAACTATCGCGTATTTTATCGACAAGATTCCGATATTGAAGGAGCAAAAGTATTTTTACGAAATCGAATCGAGAGAAAAGAATCCATTATTTTCGTGGCAGTTGAAGATGGAGAATATATCGGGTTCACGCAACTATATCCATCATTTTCTTCTATTTCGATGAAAGAGTTATGGATTTTAAATGATCTGTTTGTACAAAAGGCGAAGCGCGGAGCCGGAACAGGTAAAAAATTGTTAGAAGCTGCAAAAGAATTTGCATTAGAAAATGGTGCAAAAGGTGTAAAATTACAAACAGAGATTGATAATTTATCAGCACAGCGATTATATGCTGAAAATGGATATTTAAGAGATAATCGTTATTTCCATTATGAATTAACTTTTTGAAATATATATAGTTAAATGAGACGTTTTCAAAGTGAAGACGTCTCATTTAATTTTTTTATCGATGATTTAAAATCCAATTTGTAGCATCTTCAAAGTTTTTTGCGATGTAATTTGGTTCAATATGTGCCCATTTATCTCGGAACGTATGTAAAGCATCATATCCAGCACCAGTTTGAACTAATATAGTCGTTGTATTTACTTTTGCCCCAGCAACAATATCTGTCCAGCGATCACCGATTACAGCGCATTTTGTTAAATCAAGCCCATGTTTTTCCGCTGCTTGCAAGAGCATACCTGTGCTCGGTTTGCGGCATTCACATCCGCCACCATGTTTATGAGGACATAGATAAATATCATCAAAACCAAACCTTTTTAATTCTTGCACAAAATCATTCGCAGTTGCTTTTCCATCCGCGATACCTGGTTGATTCGTAAAAGAGAATAGTTTAATATTTTGAGCTTTTAACTTTTGTAAAGATTCCTTTGTAAAAGGAAATAACGTGAAAGAACCTGGATAATGTATTGTAGTATCACCGCCAATTGTTCCGTCACGATCAATGAATATTGCTTCAATGTTTTTCATAGTTATAGTCCTTTCTTTGTACCAGTAGTTTAAAAATGTTTTACAAATCGATACCCATTCACTTCATAGCCCAATTTTTCATAGAAGGGGTGTGCTTCTTTTCGGTTCATTCCACTAACAAGCCAAGTACCAATACAGTTATGCTCTTTTGCTAATTGTTCTGCGTAGTCCATTAACACTTGTCCAATACCTTTACGACGTATTGTAGAATCAACACTAATAATTGAAATCTCTCCATAACGAGTTACATCTTCTAAATTTTCACGTATACGAAATCCTAGTAATCCAAAAATAGTATTCTCTTCCTCATAAACATATAAAAAATCAAAAGGGCTCATTTTTACGAATTGTAAACGATTATTCATATCTTCATTAGAGATAGAGGATCCTTTTAATTCTTTTGTAAGAGAACAAAGTGAATCTATATCATCTATAGTCGCTTCACGAATTTGAACTGACATATGATCAACCCCATTTACTTTAAAATCTTCAAACATTAAATATTCTGTTAAAGTATGTTTTTTCCTGCTACCGAAACAAATATTTTAGAAATGATATAATACTATATTAGGAGGGATATGTTATCATTTTCCTTGATTGTATTGTAAATGGAAAGAAGGGGAATGTATGCTAGAAGTGAATATCCGCTCAGCCGGATATGAAATTGGTGAAAAGACAGTTCATGATATTGCATTTGCAATTGAAAAAGGAGAGTTAGTGGCTCTTATTGGTGCAAATGGTGCAGGAAAGAGTACGACAATTAAATCGATACTCGGTTTGCTTGTCAATATGGATGGTGAAATTTCGTTTGGTGAAAAGAAAAATCCATATGCCTATGTACCGGAGCAGCCCACTTATTATGATTATTTAACTTTATGGGAGCATATTGAATTGTTAATGGCTGCTCGTGGAAATAAAGTAGGAAATTGGGAGGACAAAGCAAGGGAATTATTACATACGTTTCGAATGGAAAAACATATACACGAATACATATCAAAGTTTTCAAAAGGTATGAAACAAAAATCGATGCTTATATTAGCATTTTTAACAGAGCCAGATTTTTATATTATTGATGAGCCTTTTATTGGTTTAGATCCAGTAGCTACGAAAGAATTCTTGAACTACTTATATAAAGAAAAAGAGCGAGGAGCCGGAATTTTACTTTGTACGCACGTACTGGATACAGCTGAAAGAATTTGTGAAAGATTTTTACTCATTTCGCAAGGTACGTTAGTAGCAGATGGGCATTTAGAGGCGATCCAATCGTTAGCAGAAATGCCAGGAAGTACACTGTTAGATTGTTTCGATGCAATTGTAAGGCGGGAACAACATGATTAAACAACAGTTTAATAAAAGGTTACGTCATGAATTGCAAAGAAAATGGAAAGCGATTCGTTCTGTAACAGATTGGACAGTCGCATTATATATTATTATTCCAGCACTTATATTTGCGGGGATCTATTATCGTTCACTATGGATGAAAGAATTATCGATGGAAGAGACCATTTATTTTGGGTTAGGTTTACTCGCGTTTTATTTTGTCACATTTTCAAGAGGAGTTCGCTCATTTTTTGAACAAGCAGATAGTTTATTTTTAATTTCGTACCCAAATCATATGCGAAAATTAATGAAGCTTGGCATGATATATACGTTAATTCGGATTGCAATAACGAACGCAATTGTAGTATTCATTATGCTGCCTATACTGATGAAAAGTACGGGAGCGACAATTATACAAATCGTACTGTTCTGGATGTTCTTTACTGTTTTTCGATTTATGCTATCGTTGTTGACGAGATTCATAAATGTACGTGTGGGGAAACGATGGGTTTTATTGATTATAAAAGATGTTATATTTTCTTTAAGTTTAGTCTATTTTGGAATGAGTGTATTTTTCATTTTTAAAAATCCATTGTATTTCATATTATTTACCGGCCTAGTAGCTGTACTTACTGTAGTCTTAGTAAAAGAAAAGATGAATTATAAAAATTTCTTTTTTAAAGAAGTTGAGAAAGAAAAAGAAGAAAGTATGCGCTGGACTGTAGGGATTATGCAAGTTGGTGGTCATGCTGCGAAGCCGAGTAGTTCGAATAAAAAACCGTGGATGTTCCCTCGGTCTAAAAAGATATTAGGAAAAAATTCTGATTCGCGTATTGTAGAAGCTTTTTTAAAAGAATTTTTGCGTACAAGTAGTGCTTTAATGTTTTATGTTCAAATTGTATGTATAAGCACTGTAAGTATTATCGTGACTCCGCAGTGGATAACAGCTATTATTCTTGTATTTGCTATAGTTGCTATTTCTCGCTATGCGCGTGATTATTGGAATGAATTTACGAAGAAAATGTTTCTACATTTATATTGTGATGAAGGAGAATTACTATTATTAAGGTGGAAGGCGGATCGTTATTTGCTCCTTCCAGTCGTATTTATGTACGGAACAGTCATTCTCTCACAGTTTTATTTATTGCCAGCAATAATTATTGGGGTTATTTTTATAGTATTCATTGGTTGGATTGTATTTTTACCATAGAAAAAGAGCCGGAAATGGCTCTTTTTCTAGTCTGTAACACACTGGTAAATAAAATATACTAAAAGGAGTATGCTTGCGGCTGAGTACACGACATCTAAAGTCATCTGATTGCCCCCTCATTGTTGTTGTATTTATAGTGTATGAAATCTTACAATTTCATATTCAAGTGAAAAATATGTGAACGTTAACAAAATTGTAAAGTGCAAAAATTACAATCATTTTGTATAATAGAAGAAACAACCGTTATATAAAATATAATGAGTGAAAGGGGAGGGAACATAAATGCCAAATTGGTTTAGAAAAACCTTAGTCGCATTAATTACCGTATTTACGTTTGGTTTAGTGACGCCTCCTTCCATATTACTTGATAATGCCAAAGCTGCGGACAAGCCTACGAGCACAGCTGGGCAACAAAATTTGGAGAGTACGTCCTATACATATGAAGAAACAAATGATAGGTTAACCACCGATACTTTTGTTAACTATGCGATGCAAGAAGCAGAGAAGCAATCTATGCAAAAATTCGGCTCTAAAATTGGGCCTGTAATTGAAGATGAATTTAAAGATGTTGTATTACCTAAAATTGAAGAGGCAATTGCGGAACTTGCAAATGATGTGCCAGAAGAATCGTTACAATCATTAGCGATTTCTCAAAAACCAGCTGGTGGAAATAATGAAAAGATTTTTCATGTTTATGACACAAAATCAGGAAATGACTTACTGCGATTTCATGTGAGGAGAGATCATCCACCGCAAGATGGATATTATTTTAATTTCCACTATCATCGTTTTGATGATGGATATTCAGGACACCATGAGTTAGGAAATATTTATTGGAATACGAATGTACCGCCGAAATGGTTGTCTTAAAAAGAACGAGAGAAATCTTGTTCTTTTTTTCTTTATGAAAGGATACGACATTTATGTTGTTGAATAACATATGTTTAGGAAAAAAGAAAAAAGGGAGTATGGGGATGCAAAAATATATCGTTTTTGACTTTGATGGCACATTAGTAGATTCACAAAATATATTTGTACCAATTTATAATCAACTTGCTGAAAAGCATGGATATAAGACAGTTAGTGAGGAAGAAATTGAGCCTTTACGAAAATTGACTATTTTTGAAAGATGTAAAAAACTCGATGTACCACTTTATAAACTTCCTATATTGGCGTTAGAGTTTTATAAATTATATCAACCTGCCATAAAAGATCTCGTTTTATTCCATGGGATGAAGGATGTATTAGATGAATTACATAAAAAAGGCTACGGGATTGCGGTTATATCTTCGAACTCAGAAGAGCATATTAGGGCATTTTTACATAGTAATGGCATAGAAAATATTCAAGAAGTGTATTGTTCTAAAAATTTGTTTGGTAAAGATAAAATGATTAAAAGATTTTTAAAGTCGAAAAAGCTAACAGAACAAGATATGTTGTATGTCGGTGATGAACAACGTGATATTGCAGCTTGTAAAAAAGCTGGTGTGAATGTCATTTGGGTTTCGTGGGGGTATGACGTAATTGAGACAGTAAAAGGAGACGCGCCAGATTATATGGTTAATACGCCAGGGGAAATTGTGCAAGTAGTACAGGCGGCACATTCTTAATATAAATAAACTTTGAGCAGGTATTCATCATATTGAATTTTGGGTAGCAAAGTTTCTTACTGGCAATAAGGTGAAGGTTATACGTGGTCCAATTGAAATGAATCATTATTCGGATGTTACTATACAATAGACTTTTATAACCCGAAGGGCTTTATTGTAGAGGTTGCGTATACACCGAATACAGAAATGTAAGGAGAATAGACATGAAGATAATTACAACGTGGAAAAACAATATACAAATAGTAAAAGATGCTGCAAATATTGAAGAAATCTCTAAAGGTTTCTCACCTGATAAAAAATATATTATTACGACTAGTGATGATAAAAAATATTTATTACGGACAGGTGATATAAAAGAGTATGATAGGAAAAAAATAGAGTTTCAAATTTTAAATGAAATGGTAAAACGTAACGTGCAGGCTCAAAGACCAATTGAACTCGGTATATTGGAGGAAGAAGATTTATGTTATAGTATTTTTTCATATTTAGAAGGAGAAGATGCTAAGAAGCTATTGACTACATATATGCCAAGAGAACAATATGATATTGGTATAGCAGCAGGAAAAGACTTAGCAAAAATGCATACACATGAAGCTCCTAAGGATATACTCCCATGGTATGAAAGAGCAATGAAAAAACATCGAAAATATGTAGAGGCATATAAAACATGCGGAATACAAATTAAAAATGATGATAAAATCATAAAGTTTATAGATGAAAATGAAAAATATTTAAAGAACCGCCCAAATCGATTTCAACACGATGATTTTCATTTAGAAAATATAATTGTACGTGATGCGAAATATGTAGGTGTTGTTGATTTTAATGGCTACGACTGGGGCGACCCACTTCATGATTTCGTAAAAATAGCACTATTTGCAAGGGACATTAGTATTCCATATTCAATCGGACAAATAGAAGGATACTTTAATGGGAGAATACCAGAGGAGTTCTGGAAATTATATGCGGTGTACGTTGGCATGACAGTTTTCTCATCAGTTGTCTGGTCCTTACGAGCAGCACCGCATATGTTAGATGATACGTTAGAACGTCTTACTATAGTTTTAGAGGATCATAAAAACTTTGAATTATCAAAGCCAATCTGGTTTGATAGTGAAATGATGAATAAAAAATAAGGATAGCAGGTGGGAAATCTCACACCTGCTATTTGTAAATAACTCATGAGACGGTCTCTTTACATACTATATATGTAGTTTTTTATGAAGGAATGAAAACCTTGACGTCTACTTTATAATATAAAAAGGGGGTGGACTATTGAAAATCAGGCAAGGCAAATATGAAGAAATAAAATTACGCGATAGAATTCCAGGAATGGTTGAATATATAGAGGACACAATGTTACCTACTGGTTTTCACTATTATATTCCTCCTCACTGGCATAGAAGTATTGAAATTAGTCTAGTCGTATTTGGAGAAGTTTTCTTGTATGTGAATGGGCAAAAAAAGAAAGTATCCGCTGGCGAATTTATTTTTGTGAATAGTGGAGATGTTCATGAATTCGAAAAAGTTGAAAATACAAGTTGTGCAGTAATGATGTTAATTATTTCTTATGAGTTTCTTAAAGAGGTAAATGGAGATTTTGATAAATATAGATTTAATATAAAAGAATTAGTTGTTCAGAAAACTAACCTCCAGCAAATATTTTATGAATTAAAGGAGTTAGTCACAAATTCTGATGATTTAAGTTACATAAAAATTAATAGTTTAATTTATGAAATTGTTTATATTCTATTGCGATATTGCAAAGATGGAGAGAGTATAGACAATAATTATCAACTTGGAAATAAACAGAAAGAAATGATTACGTATATTTATAAACATTATGATGAAGAACTTAAACTGAAAGATGTAGCTAAACATTTTTTTGTAAGTGAAGAACATTTTTCCCGTATGTTCAAAAAATCGTTCGGATCAAATTTCACCACTTTTTTAACGAGATACAGGCTCTATAAAGCTTATGAAGATATTATTAATAGTACAAATTCTATACAAAATATAGCAGTAAAACACGGATTTCCAAATGTAAAATCATTTATTTCACAGTTTAAAGAAAAATACGGATATACACCATTACAGTATAGGAAAAATATCATATCAAAAAATGACAATAATCGAATCAAATATGAACAACAATAAAAATACGTTCCATGGTACATTTTGTACATGGAACGTATTTTTATTTAGTAAACGGGAAGTTATATAATCCTGAATAATGAAAGCGTTTGAATTTAGAGGGGAGAAATATTAGATGACTAGAAAATATGACTTAGACTTATTAGAAAAAATGCAAGAAAAACAAGAAACCATCAATGTACAGGGGGCGAAAGTTTTAGTAAAAAACATACCAGATTGTGATGAAAAAGGAGCGATGGATCCACGTCTTTACAAGGACACGAAGGTTCAAATGAATGTAATGAGGTTTATGCCTAAAAATATGATGAAAATGGACGCTTCTGAAAAATCAGTAAGGAATATGCGAAAACAATTTAATGGAATTAAGAGTGTTCCAATTGTCACTAAAGACGTTAATATTACGCATAAAACAGTGAAAGCGGAAGATGGATATGATATTCCGATAAGAATTTATAACAGTGTTTCTAAACAAGAGAATGCGCCAGTTTTATACTTTATTCATGGTGGTGGATTTATGGCAGGATCACCAGATGTAGTAGAAGAACTTGTGAAATTGATAGTAGAAAAAACAGATATACTAGCCGTTTCTGTGGATTATCGATTAGCTCCGGAAAATCCTTTTCCAACTGGGCATACAGATTGCTACACTACTTTAAAGTGGATTTATGAAAATGCTGATACATTAGGCGGGGATAAGAATAATATCTTTGTGGCAGGTGATAGTGCAGGAGGGAACTTAACACAGTATTGTACAACTAAAGATATGGAAGATGGTAGGAAGTACGTGAAGGGACAGTTGCTTTTGTATCCTACACTTAATATGTGTGACTATGAAGATGAATTTTATTCTTGGAGTATAGATAAATATGAAATTGCTCCTAAGTATAAAAAAGGATTAGAAAAAATGCTTAATATAATGCATTCAATGGTTGGAGGTATGTCAGAAGTACTTGGTACGAAAGAAATTCATTCTAAGTATTTAAGTCCATATGTTGATGTATCCCCGGACTATCCAAGTACATTTATTACGGTAGGAGAGCATGATTTTTTAATGATAGAATGTTTAGCGTATGCAGCTAAATTGACTAAAAAAGGAGTGGATACTGAAACAGTCCTTTATCGTGGTTTAGGGCACGCTTATGGAGATAATGTAGGTGTCTATCCTCAAAGTGAAGATTTAGCAATTGAGATGGGGAATTTTATATTAAAGCATAGTGGAAAGTAGGAGAAATGATGGGAAACAGAAAAGTGATATTAATTTCCAGCTTCGCTATTTTACTATGTATCTTTGCATTTACAGACTTACAAATATCCAATAGTTTATATGAACCAACTAATAAGATACTAGTACCAATGAGTCGTATTGTGGTAGGAGCCCATTTTGCTTCAGATGTTACAGTTGGAGTCGCTATTTCAGTTACTGTTTTTATGTGTTTGAAAAAATTTATATGGAAAGATAAGAAAAATAAACGCACAAATAATAATGATGTTCTTCCACATTCATTGAATCGGTAATAAGAAAGTCTTTTCCTTTGAGGGAATATAATAATTAATGCATGGCTTGTTCATTAAGCTGTTTTGTTGAACTACTCACCACTTAACATTCTCACGGACTGTTTGAAGTGGGAGTTTCCTAAGTACAGAAACCTAACGGTTTCTAATTCATTAGGCTATCCCCGTAGTTCCTACGGTTAAGAGACGAATTGCTTCATTTCTAAGATTGAGTGCTGCATTTCGATCTCTATCGTGATGTGCGCCACAAGAAGGGCAATCCCACTCACGAATGGTTAGATTTTTAACGTCTTTGTTTTTGTATTCACAATTGGAGCATAATTGACTAGAAGCAAATGTTTTAGATACTATAACAACTTGTTTGCCATACCATTTTGCTTTATATTCCAACATAGTCCGAAATTGTGACCAAGATACTTCACTAATCGCTTTGCAAGCTTTCTATTTTTGAGCATGTTACTGACTTGTAAGTCTTCCATACCGATAACATCGTGGTTTTTGATGATTTCAGTAGAAAGTTTATGTAAGTAATCAGCTCTTGCATTTGCAATATGTTCATGGATTCGTGCAACGTTCACACGTTGTTTATTCCAGTTCGAAGAACCTTTTGTTCTTCTAGAAAGGATACGTTGTGCTTTCGCTAACTTCTCTTCTAATGTACGGAAGAATTTAGGGTTCTTGTATGTTGTGCCATCAGAAAGAATGGCAAAATCTTTTAATCCAACATCAATTCCACAAGTGGAATCAGTTTTAGGCATTTCTTGTACGCTTGTTTGAACAAAGATAGATACAAAGTATTTACCACTTGGGTTACGACGAATCGTTGCATGCAAGATACGCCCTTCTACTTCACGACTTTTAGCAAAGCGAACAAGGCCAAGTTTCGGTAATTTTATTGTGTTGCCTACAATTCCAATATTTCCGTTTGTTTGCTTAGTTGTGTAGGATTGAACTGTATTCTTTTTAGACTTGAATCGAGGCATATCATTCTGTTTCTTGAAAAAACGTGAAAAAGCATCTGCGAGGTTTTTTAATGTGGATTGAAGAGCGATACTATCTACTTCTTTTAACCAAATCGTATCCTGTTGCTTCTTTAATTGAGTAAGCTTGGCAGAGCAAGAAAAGTAGGTTAACCCTTTTCTTGCTTCTTTATACGTATCATTCCAAAGAGCAAGGAAATAGTTAAATACAAAGCGACTGCAACCGATTGTTTTAGCAATTAATATTTCTTGTTTCTTATTCGGGTAGATACGAAATTTATATGCTTTATTTACTAACATAGGTTGCACCTCACTTTTTCATCGTATATCTACAGTATACAAAAAAACGTAGGCTTACGCCTACTGACATTCCTCTCCCACCTAAAATTGGTGTTTCACACCTTCACATTTTTGAGGAAGGAGTCTTCTGTCAGAAAACGATAAATAATTTAGCATTTGGGTTATCCTCATTTCATTTATTAAATTCAATAATAGGATTGGTTGCAAGGTGAATTTCTAATTCCGAAATAATAGAGGGAAGAGTAATCTTCCCTCTATTTAATTTGTTATTTAATTTTCGTAAATGTAAGAGGCTGAGTACTTAAAGTTGCAGGTACGTGTAATTGAAGAGTCGGGAATTCACCATTTACATTCATATCATAAGCGAATAAAAGCCCCATTTTCATTTGGAACAAACTAATTGATGCTGAGAAGATGTCGTAATGATGATGTTTAAGCTGAAATTCCATATCCATAAATTGTACATGTAGGAAATCATCTTGTTTGTATACTTTCAGTGTTCCATAAGCGGGATGCTCAAAAGTTCCAGTGTAGTCATCTAATGCATGAGAAGAGGTAGTCCCTTTTATTGGTTCGGGAAGTGATGTAGTTGCCTCTTTCATCATTTCTTTCATTTTTTCACTATCTTCTACAGCACGTTCATGCCAGTCGATATATTCTAGTCCGAGAAGTTCATCGTAAATATGCTTTGTAATATAAGTAGGAAGTAAAGTTTGTCCAGAATTTGTTAGTACGATAATACCGATATTTTCGTTTGGCATAAATGACGCAAGTGCAGAAAACCCATCAATATTACCGCCGTGATGAATCATTTTATAACCGCGGTAAGCACTAATAAACCAACCGAGTCCATAGCTATTTAATGGTGATTCACTCGTTGATAACATTGGCTGATCCGGGATTGGAGTGTGTGGTGTATACATGTCTTGGAGTAGTTCAGTAGAAATCAAATCATGATTTTCTATTTTTCCTTCGTTTAAATGAAGCAAAACCCATTTTACCATATCTTCAATGGTAGAATTAATACATCCAGCCGCTCCAACTGTATCGATATTTCGGAATGGAATTTCTTTTATTTCACCGTCATTTTCAATATAAGGTAAAGCATAATCATCTGTATTTTGTGAGTCTGTAACAGAGAAGTTTGTATGCCTCATATTTAAAGGCTCTAAAATATGTTCTGTAACGTATTGCTCCCATGTTTGATTCGTAATATTTTCCACAATATAACTAATTGTCGCATACATTAAGTTGTTATAAAGAAATGCTGTGCGGAACGGAGCATCAAGTGATAAATGTTTTATTTTTTCTACTATATCTTTTCGAGTTAAAGAAGAACTGTACCAAAGAGCATCGTGACGACTTACCCCAGTACGATGGGAAGCCAAATCTCGTCCTGTAACTTGTGAGCTAGCAAGTAGTTCAGATAAAGAGAAGTTAGGTATATAAGTCTGGACAGGAGTATCCCAAGTAAACTTTTTTTGCTGTGCTAATAAACTCAATGAAAGTGTGCCAAAAGCTTTCGTTGAGGAACCAATTGCGAACCGAGTACTCGGTGTAACAGCCTCTTTTGTCTCTATATTACGATAGCCGAAACCTTCCGAAATAATAACTTCACCGTCTTTTATAACAGCTACAGCAGCGCCAGGAACGTGTAAATCTTTCATCATCTCTTGAACCTTATGTTGTAACGTACTTAAAACAGGAGTTTTGATTTTAGACATGCTTCCAACCTCCAAATATAAATTTTATGTTCCGCACTATACTTTCTGTAATAGAAAAGTGAAAACCTTTTTTAATATTGAAAGTTAATAATTTTGTAAGAAATATTGAAAGAATTTTTATTAATTTGGATTATTAAATTCGCTGTTTTTCATGTTATGATAAATCTCATATACGATTGAAAGAAGGTTTTTCTACATATGAAACATGTTGAATATGAATACTTAAATTTATGCCGTCATGTAATGGAGCACGGTACGAAGAAAGAAGATCGTACAGGGACAGGTACTGTATCTGTATTTGGATATCAAATGCGTTTCGATTTAAGTAAAGGATTTCCTCTATTAACGACAAAGAGAGTGCCATTTCGCCTAGTAGCAAGTGAGCTGCTTTGGTTTATGAAAGGTGATACAAATATTCGCTATTTATTGCAACATAATAATAATATTTGGAATGAATGGGCGTTTAAGAGCTGGGTAGAAAGCGATGAGTATACTGGCCCTGATATGACAGATTTCGGTCTTCGCTCACAACAAGATGAGGAATTTAAGAAGCAATACGATGAGCAAATGGAATTGTTTAAAAAGAACGTTTTAGAAGACGATGAATTCTCAACGAAATTTGGATATTTAGGAGACGTATACGGAAAGCAATGGCGTGCTTGGAAAACGACAGCTGGTGAGACACTTGATCAATTAAAAGATGTAATTGAAATGATTAAGAAAACACCAGATTCACGCCGGCTAATTGTTTCTGCTTGGAATCCTGAAGATGTACCAAGTATGGCTTTACCGCCTTGTCATACGCTATTCCAGTTTTATGTAGCAGATGGAAAGCTTTCTTGTCAGTTATATCAGAGAAGCGGTGACATATTCCTTGGCATTCCATTTAACATTGCAAGCTATTCACTTTTAACACATTTAATTGCACATGAATGTGGTCTTGAAGTAGGAGAATTTGTTCATACAATTGGAGATGCACACATTTATACAAATCATTTTGAACAAGTAGAAAAGCAATTGGCACGTGAACCACGTCCATTCCCGAAACTTACATTAAATCCAGATGTAAAATCTGTGTTTGATTTTGAAATGGAAGATTTAACGATTGAAGGATATGATCCGCACCCAGCAATTAAAGCACCGGTTGCAGTGTAATTGTAGAGGAGATGACAAGATGATTGTTTCATTTATGGTCGCAATGGACGAGAATAGAGTAATTGGTAAAGATAATAACTTACCTTGGCGTTTACCGAGTGAATTACAGTATGTAAAGAAAACGACGATGGGTCACCCACTTATTATGGGGAGAAAGAACTATGAAGCAATTGGTAGACCATTGCCTGGAAGACGTAATATTATTGTAACTCGTAATGAAGGGTATCATGTAGAAGGCTGCGAAGTAGCTCATACTGTAGAGGAAGTGTTTGAACTATGTAAAAATGAAGAAGAGATTTTTATTTTTGGCGGAGCGCAAATTTATGATCTCTTTTTACCTTATGTAGACAAGTTATATATAACAAAAATCCACCACGCATTTGAAGGGGACACATTCTTCCCAGAAATGGATATGACAAATTGGAAAGAGATTTTTGTAGAAAAAGGTTTAACGGATGAAAAAAATCCGTATACGTATTATTACCATGTATACGAGAAACAACAATAATAATAAAAATTGATGTGAGTATTCGCATCAATTTTTTTATTTGTATTTATAAATGTAAGTTTATAGATGATATTCAATAGTGCTATAATGAAAGGTAGCATGTGAAAAATGCTAAAATTTTCAAAAGTATTCATATAGAAAGAGGAGGAGAATCGGTTGAGAAAAATATGGGGGATTCTTTTTCTTTGCTTTGCATTAATGCTAGTCGGATGCGGTAAAGAAGAAAAACCACAAGAAGCGTTTGATACATATGCAAAAGCATGGAATAAGAAAAAATTTGCTGATATGTATGATCAATTATCAGAAAATGCAAAAAAGAATATTTCTAAAAAAGATTTCACAGAGAAATATGAAAAAATTTATGCAGGTATAGAAGTGAAAAACTTAAAAGTAGAGACTGGCGAAGTAAAAGAGGATAAGAAAGAGAACGGCCCTGTTCCTTTTAAAGTAAGTATGGATACAGTTGGTGGTAATATCTCTTTTGGCCATGAAGCAAAAATGGTGAAAGAAAAAGATGGAGATAAAGAATCTTGGAAAATAGATTGGACTCCTGATTTTATTTTCCCTGGCATGACAAAAGATAGTAAAGTGCGTATGCAAACGACGCAACCAAAACGTGGTGAAGTTTACGATCGTAATGGAAAAGGTCTTGCGACGAATGGGAAAGCTTCTGAGATCGGAATCGTTCCAGAAAAATTAGACGCTACTGCTCCGCAAACGAAAGAAACAGTAGCGAAGTTGTTAAATATGTCTGTAGAAGAAATCGATCAAAAACTAGCTGCTAAATGGGTAAAACCAGGGTATCTCGTACCAATTGGAATTTTACCTGATGGGGCAACGCAAAATACGTACATCGATTTACCAGGTGTTTCAACAAAACCAGTAAATGTTCGTACATATCCGTTAGGAGAAGCGGCAGCGCATTTAACTGGTTATATCGGAAAAGTAAATGCTGAAGATTTAAAGACGCTTCAAAAGAAAGGCTATCAAGCAGATGATCCAGTTGGTAAAGCTGGATTAGAGCAAGTATTGGAAGAACAGCTACGCGGGAAAAAAGGTGGCCGTGTCTTCATGGAAGATGCACAAGGAAAAGAAATTAAAAATTTAGCGAAAACAGATGCTGTTGATGGAGAAAATGTAACTTTAACTATCGATAGTGTTGTTCAAGAAAAAACGTATAATGAAATGAAGGGAGAAGCTGGTTCAAGTGCGGCAATTAATCCGAAAAGTGGAGAAACAATTGCTCTTGTAAGTAGTCCAGCTTATAATCCTAATTTAATTGCACGAGGAACATCAAAAGCACAACGCGAGGCTTGGAATAATGACCCGAAAAAACCGATGACGAATCGATTTACACAATTATCGGTACCAGGTTCTGTATTTAAGCCAATTACAGGTGCAATTGGTCTTGAAACAAAAACAATCGATCCAAAAGAAGAATTGAAAATTGAAGGACTGAAATGGACGAAAGATTCTTCTTGGGGCAATTATTACGTAACACGTGTAAAAGATGCAAATCCGATTGATTTTGATAAGGCAATGAAATACTCGGATAATATTTATTTCGCACAAGAAGCTTTGAAAATTGGAAAAGATAAATTTATGGCTGAGGCGAAAAAATTCGGATTTGATGAGAAATTACCAATTGAATACGGATTCCCAGCTTCTAAAATCGCAAATGATGGCATAAAAAATGATATTCAAATGGCAGATACAGGATATGGACAAGGACAAGTCTTAATGACTCCTCTTCATTTAGCTTTAACGTATGCACCGATTGTAAATGATGGAAAGATTCCATCGCCATATCTTATTAAAACAGATAAACAACCAAAAGCTTGGAAAGAGAATGTGATTTCTAAAGAAAATCAAGATATATTGAAAACGGCTTTAACGAAAGTAATTAACGATCCAGATGGTACGGGGAAAATTGCGAAAATTGATGGTATGACCCTTGCTGGTAAAACAGGAACAGCAGAATTAAAAGTATCAAAAGAGGCAGAAGGAAAAGAACTAGGTTGGTTCGCTGCGTTTGATTTAAATTCACCTGATATGGTCATTACAATGATGATTGAAGATGTAAAAGGTAGAGGTGGAAGTAATATTCCGGCTGAAAAAGTGAAACATGTTTTTCAAAAGTAGTAATTGAAGAAGACTATCTCCATGAAATATGGAGATAGTTTTTTATTTGATTAAAACCTTAATATTTGTATACAAAAACTAACTGAAATAATATAACTTATTAACTTACGAAAAAAAAGTAGCTATTTTTATTGACAGTCATTAAAACTTTTTGTATTATACTTACATAAGGTAAGTTATTTACTATAAAATAATAAGTCTCGAGTTAAAGATAAATTAGAAAAAGGGAGATAATACAATGACAAAAGTACTATTTATTACAGCAAATCCAAATTCAGCAGAAGGTTCTTTCGGTATGGCAGTAGGGGAAGCTTTCATCGAAGCATATAAAAACGAACATCCACAAGACGAAGTTGTAACAATTGATTTATTCAATACAACTGTACCAGCAATCGATGCAGACGTATTCGCTGCTTGGGGTAAATTTGCAGCAGGCGAAGGATTCGAAGCTTTAAGTGAAAATCAGCAACAAAAAGTTGCAGCAATGAACAATAACTTAGAAACATTTATGCATGCAGATCGTTATGTATTCGTGACTCCAATGTGGAACTTCAGCTACCCAGCAGTAGTGAAAGCATACTTAGATAACTTATCAATCGCAGGTAAAACATTCAAATATACTGAAAATGGTCCAGTTGGCTTACTAGAAGGAAAAAAAGCACTTCATATTCAAGCTACAGGCGGCGTTTACTCTGAAGGAGCATACGCATCTATGGACTTCGGTCGCAATCATTTAAATGCAGTATTAGGATTCATGGGTGTATCAGACACTGAATATATTGCAGTTGAAGGAATGAATGCAAATCCTGAAAAAGCACAAGACATTAAAGAAGCAGCAATTGCAAGTGCACGCGAATTAGCAAAACGTTTCTAATATAGAAAACTTCAAAATGTCCAAACACTTGTTGTTTGGACATTTTTTCTTCTTTTTCCTTCGTTTGTCTAGTATAATGAAGGTCGGAATGATAATAGGTGGGGGTTCTGTATGATTCAAACGTTTTTTAAAATCTTTTATTTAATTTTAATCGTAATTGCGATTACACCAAGGTTGTGGCGTATAAAAAGAAAAGCAAATGCGATGTCACCGCAAGAAAAAGATAGTGTTGTGTATAAAACAACAAACTGGTTTGGTAAGAAAATGGTGCGTGTAACAGGATCGACTGTAGAAGTAAAGGGACTTGAAAATGTTCCGAAAGACAAGCCAGTGCTAGTTGTAAGTAATCATCAAAGTAATATGGATATTCCTGTGTTACTAGGTTACTTAAATAAGCCAATTGGATTCGTTTCAAAAGCGGAAATTAAAAAGTTTCCGGTTGTGCCAACATGGATGGAACTAATGAATTGTGTGTTTATGGACCGCAGCGATCGTCGTCAATCTCTTAAGGCAATTAAAGATGGAATTGAACTGTTAAAGAGCGGGCATTCTATCGTGATTTTTCCAGAGGGAACGAGAAGTAAGGGTGGCGAAATTGGTGAGTTTAAAGCAGGGAGTTTTCACCTTGCTGTAAAATCTGGCGTATCTATATTACCAGTAACTTTAGATGGTACATATAAGATGTTTGAGGCTAATGGAAATCGTATGAAACCAGCTCATGCAACATTAACAATTTCTAAGCCAATTACACCTGAAGAATATGCAAGTATGGATGCTAAAGAGTTAACCCAGCATACAAAAGATATTATTGCATCTCAATTACATAAGTAATAAAAAAAGTTTCAGCTTAAACAAGCTGAAACTTTTTTTATGCTGCGGGTAAGACATAAAACAGTACGCAGAAAAACATCATTGTACTACCGCCTAGTACGAAGAGATGCCAAATGGCATGATTGAACGGAAGCTTTTCCCAAAGGAAGAATATAGCTCCGACAGAATACAAAATGCCGCCTATTAATAGTAGTGAGAAGCCGTGACCGGTTAAATTTTCATAAAGGGGTTTAATGGCAACGATGATGAGCCAACCCATAATGATATAACATAATGTTGATGTTTTAATAAAGCGACGAACAAAGAAGATTTTGAAAATAATGCCACCAATCGCAAGGGTCCAAATAATTGCGAGTAAAGTCCAACCGAGCGGGCCACGCAGTGTAATGAGTAGAAATGGTGTATACGTGCCGGCAATTAATAAATATATGGCGGAGTGATCTAAAATGGTAAATAACTTTTCTACTTTTGGATGATGGATACTATGTAGCAGTGTAGAAAATAAGTATAGCAAGAACATGCTTACGCCATAAACGGTAAAGCCAACAACAGCAGATGCTGTGCCATGTTTGGAAGCATGAATAATTAATATGATTAAGGCAGGGATGCTTAAAATGGCACCGATACCATGGGTAATTGCATTCGCAATTTCTTCTTTTACAAATTGGGTCATTCTTTTAATTTTTTGCGTCATAATGTTAATCCCTTTCACTGTATTGAGATAAGTTATATTTTCCTTAACCATATCATATACAAAAGGAATAGAAAATGATATTCAATTGATTATATTTTCGAATTTTTTTGACAAAAGACAACGGATACATTGACGTTTACGAAATTTTTTGACAAAATGAACTTATGGAATAGTAGGACAAGGAATCTACTTATGAAGGGGATGGGGAAATGTTTTCAAATATTGGCTTTCCAGGGTTAATTTTAATTTTAGTAGCAGTGTTAATTTTATTTGGCCCAAAAAAGTTACCGGAAATTGGGAAAGCTTTAGGGGAAACGTTAAAAGAATTTAAAAAATCAACAAAAGAATTGACTGATGAGGCATTTCAAGAGAAAGAAAAAAATAAATAAATAAAAGAATATGCTGAAGTTTTTCTCGGAATGGATAAATAAAGTGTGGTGAACGAGATGGAAGATCGGGAAATGAGCGTAGTAGAACATATTGTTGAGCTTCGCAAACGAGTAATATATACAGTATTATCCTTTGTATTATTTTTAATTATTGGATTTGCTTTTACGAAGGATATTTATTTTTGGCTTGTAAAAGATTTACCAATGAAATTAACTGTTCTCGGTCCAAGTGATGTGTTGTGGATTTTTTTCTCGATTGCTACAGTATTTGCTATCGTTTGTACAATTCCTTTTGCTGCGATACAAATTTGGTTATTTGTAAAACCAGGTTTACATCCCAATGAACAAAAAATGACATTAATGTATATACCGGTATTGTCTATATTATTTATAGCAGGCCTATCTTTCGGTTATTTTATCGTCATGCCATTTTTATTTCATTTCCTAACTACAATTGGTAATGAGATGTTTAATACGATGTTTACAACGGAAAAATATTTTCATTTCGTATTAAATTTAACAGTTCCGTTTGCTGTTATATTTGAATTACCTGTAGTTGTTATGTTTTTAACGAGTATAGGTCTTCTAACGGCAGAATTTCTTCAGAAAATAAGAAGATATGCTTATGTCGTGTTGATTATAATTGCATCATGTATATCACCGCCAGATTTTTTATCACATAGTTTAGTAGCGGTACCGCTTATTTGTATTTATGAAATCAGTATCGCTTTATCAAAGATAGTTAGTAAACGAAAACAGAAAAGAGAAGAAGAAATACAGTCGAAAAGTGCCTCGTTATAAAGGCACTTTTTAATTTATTTGTTATACTCTAGCTATAATTGTATACAATATATAGAAGGGAAAAATTATAGAATCTCCAAAATTTAGACAAACTTTTCATTTTTATAAGTTTATACTGAAGTTATCAAGCTATATATGGATAATAAGACTCCCGTCTCAAAGGATATATAGGACAGGGTTCGAATTAGGTGGATATAAATGAAGTATTAACTTCTAAATGGGGCAGCTTAAGGATATTTTAGTATTCATAGGAAACCTACACTAAAAAACGTGTTAAAGAATAAAGTGGAGGAAGTTCAAAAATCCAACGAAAAAGAGGATTGATATTGTGATTACGAAAAGTTTTTATTTCACTCATGCAACAGGGAATTGTATTAAAATATTTGAAATCCCTGTCCTACAAACACAGCATCCATTAGCGTTTCTAATTCAGTCTCGTCTTCAATTGTTTATTGCGAAAATTCAAAAACATAAAAACCCAAGATTCTCGTACTCTTTCCGTGAATATTTACAAAGTTGTTTGAAGTGGAATGATTATTCAAATGTATATAAGACAAATACTCTTGAAAAGAATGCATAATACACAGCAGGGACAGAGTTAGATAAGCTCTGTCTTTTTTATTTTAGGTATAAAAATATAATTAATTTAGTGAAATTCATTCGAAATTGTTGAAAGCATCGGGAATGCTAGTATAATAACAGGGAGAGCGTATTGGAAAGGGAAGAATATAATATGCAAAAAATTAAAATTGTAACAGATTCAACGGCAGATTTATCAAAAGATATAATTGAGAAGTATGATATTCATGTTTTACCATTATCTATTTCTGTAAATGGACAAACATACTTAGATCGCGTTGATTTACAACCAGATGAATTTATTGAAGAAATGGCGAAATCAGAAGAATTACCAAAAACATCACAACCAGCTATGGGTACATTTGTAGAAATGTATGAAAAGTTAGGGGAAGATGGAAGTGAAGTACTTTCCATTCATATGACAGGTGGAATGAGTGGCACAGTTGCAACAGCAAATAGCGCTGCATCAATGGCAGATACGAAAGTAACAGTTGTTGACTCTCAATTCATTAGCCATGCGTTAGCATATCAAGTAATTGAGGCTGCTAAAATGGCAAGAGAAGGAAGCTCATTAGAAGCTATTTTAAAACGTATTGATGAAGTGAGAAAAAATACTCGTTTATACGTAATCGTAGATACATTAGAAAACTTAGTAAAAGGTGGACGCATCGGTAAAGGTAAGGCACTTATTGGTTCTTTACTTAATATTAAACCAATTGCAAGTTTAGAAGGCGGCGTATATAATCCGGTAACGAAAGTACGTAGCCAAGGGCAGATTGTAAAAACGTTGGCTAAACTATTCGAGGAAGATACTGCTGGAAAAGTGGTGAAAGCTGTTGCGATTCCACATGCTAAAGCAATTCCTTTAGCAGAAAGTGTAAAAGCTGCTGTTGAAAAAGTGAATGGATTCACTCAATCAGAGATTTTCTATACAACACCAGTTATCAGTACTCATACAGGACCAGGAGCAATTGGTTTTATGTATTTAGCAGAGTAATAAAAAAGCTACTTGAAATGAATTTTCAAGTAGCTTTTTTATTATTTCAGGACAGAAAATAAGAAATGAGAAGGGCAATACAGGCGCTACCGCTAATTATATAGCGAGTCTGTAAATAATCTTTCATGGAAAACACCCTTTTCAATTTTTTAAAGTATATGATAAATTACTCGCAAAAATTAGTACTATTATACATGAGAAGTTTCTGTGATTTTTACTGGTTCTTTAACTGGGACAATAGGGCTATACGTGAAAGTTTGACCTAAAAAGAGAACATGTAGTTGTTCCCACGGTAGCATTCGTAAATTCCAGTTATTTCGTAGTCGTGTTACTGCTTCCCTTGGTGTTTCATCTGCTAAAGCAAAAGTACCGTAGTGCATGGGAATGAAATGTGTAGCTTTTATATCTAGATACGCTTGCACAGCTTCTTCTGGTGAAACGTGAGACACTTTCATAAACCATTCTGGTTCATAGGCACCAATTGGCATAAGTGCAATATCGATTGAAAAACGTTTGCCGATCTCTTTAAATCCTTGGAAATAACCACTATCACCACAAAAATAAATGGTTTCTGAAGAAGTCATATTATCAATGATCCATCCTCCCCAGTGAGAGGTGTTCATATCAAATAATGTTCTTCTCGTCCAGTGCTGGGCAGGTACGAAGTGAAAAGAGACTTCATCAATTATTGTACTTTCCCACCAGTTGTATTCTTCTACATTGGTGAATTTTTTACGAGTAAATAATTTTTTTAGCCCAATAGGAACAAGGTATAAGGTATCATCATTTAGTTGACGAAGAGATGAAAAGTCTAAATGATCGTAATGACCGTGTGAAATAAGAACGATATCGATTTTAGGTAGTTCTTTTATAGTGAGCCCTGGCTCAGTAAGTCGTGGAACTAACTTTAATTTATTAGCCCATACTGGATCTGTTAAAATATTTAAGCCGTTCGTTTGAATGAGAAAAGTTGAATGACCAATCCATGTGACAGTCGTTTTTTCAAAGTTATTTAGTAGAAATTTACTTTGTTTAACAGGTGATTGTTCTACTAGAAAAGAAAAGTCTTTTTTGTTTTGCTTTCTCTCTTTACGCCAACGTAAGAAGGAGCGAATTGATTTTTTTGTACTTGCATTATCCATATTTTCATAGCGCTTTGCCATGAACATCACCTCATTTAAAATCGTTGTAGTTGTATTGTACCGAAATGTTGTTAAGGAATACAGTGTTTAACATGGATTAATGTTTAAGTAATTGTAAAAAAATAGGGGGATTTATTTACAAATTTAACAATGAACTTCGTTTCGCAAATAATGGTTAGAGAAATAATAGTAGTAAAATATATTTTGTCTAGTAATTCGCTTGAAATAAAGAAGTAACATACGTAAATTCGTACGATTTCGTGAACAAATGATGTAAACAATTTTCTCATAGTGTTTACTTTTGTTATGATATACATAACTTACATAAATTAAGGATAGAGAAAAGAGGTTTAATAATGAAGCGTTATCAAAAGTTAATTGGTCTTATGGTTGTATTTTGTCTCTTTGTACTTGCAGGTTGTAGCAGTTCAGGGGCAAAACTCCGTAAACCGTTAAACTGGGATTTAGAAACTTTCCAATTTACAAATCAAGAAGGAAAGCCGTTTGGTACAAAAGATTTAAAAGGGAAAGTTTGGGTAGCAGATTTCATGTTTACAAACTGTCAAACAGTTTGTCCGCCAATGACTGCTAATATGGCGAAATTACAGAAAATGGCTAAGGAAGAGAAATTAGACGTTCAGTTTGTTTCGTTTAGTGTAGACCCTGAACTTGATAAACCAGAAAATTTGAAAGCATTCATTCAAAAGTTTACAGAGGATACAAGTAATTGGAACTTGTTAACAGGTTATTCACTGGAGGATATTACAAAGTTTTCAAAAGATAACTTCCAATCGCTTGTAGATAAACCAGAGAATGGGCAAGTAATACACGGTACATCATTTTTCTTAGTCGATCAAAATGGAAAAGTAATGAAAAAATATAGCGGCATTAGCAATACGCCATACGAAGATATTATACGTGATATGAAGCGATTAGCTGATTAAAAAGAAGGGTGCTTAGCACCCTTCTTTTATTAGTATTCAGTCTATGGATAATATGTCATGCTGTTGTGGTAATTTCGGTGCGCGAATTTCTAATACACCGTTTTGATAAGAAGCTTTCGTTGCTTTTTTATTAATTAAATATGGTAACTTAATAATTCTTGACGCTTCTGAAATGGAACGTTCTCGGCGATAATAGTTATGAGATGTCTGTTCTTCTTCCGTCTCTTCAAGTATATCTTCTTTTACAGAGACTTTTAAGTATTCGCTTTGTATTTCAATTTGAATTTGTTCTTTTTGTATACCTGGTAGTTCGGCTGTAACGACGAGTTCGTCACCAACTTCGTATAAATCTACTGGGAATGTTAATAAACGGTTTCCCTTTTGGAAAAAATGATTTAAATCAGCAATTACGCCACGGAGAGGTGTTTGTTCGAAAAAATCATCAATTTGTTTTAAATAATTACGAACCGGTGGGCGAGAAGAATCTTTTTTTTCTTCACTCATGGTATTACCTCCTAGAAATCAATTTGCAATATCATATGACAAAAGCGGAGAAAGGTGAGTGCCTAGTTTTCATGTTTTCATAAAAAAATGTTAAAAATGTGAAATGGAGTGAGTTTTTTATAGTTTTTGGTCGCCATATTCAGTTGATTATGCTAGTATAAATAGGGTTGATATAGTAGTATTGAGACAGAATGAAAACTGAAAGAGGGTAAGAAGTATGTGTGGTTTTGTAGGATGTTTATGTGAAAACCCTAGAGAGTTTTCAGAAACAGAAAAACATCAATTTGAAAATATGAACACGATGATTTTCCACCGCGGTCCAGATGACGAAGGATATTTTCGTGATGAACATGTACAATTTGGCTTCCGCCGTTTAAGTATCATTGACTTAGAGGCAGGACATCAGCCGTTAACTTATGAAAATGATCGATATGTAATTATTTTTAATGGTGAAATTTACAATTATGTAGAACTACGTGAAATGTTACTTGAAAAAGGTGCAACTTTTGCTACACAATCTGATACAGAAGTTATCATTGCATTGTATGCACATATGAAAGAAAAATGTGTAGACTACCTTCGTGGTATGTTCGCATTTATGATTTGGGATCGTGAAGAAAAGACACTTTTCGGTGCACGTGACCACTTCGGTATTAAGCCTTTATACATCGCACAACAAGGTGATACTACATTCTTCGCATCTGAGAAGAAAAGTATTATGCATGTAATGGAAGACAAAGGGGTAAACCCAAAGTCACTACAACACTACTTTACGTACCAATATGGTCCAGAGCCAGAAACATTAACAATTGATGTTAACAAAATTGAGCCTGGTCATTACTTCGTAAAAGAAATCGGTAAAGAGATGGAAATCCATCGCTACTGGAATCCTTATTTCAACGCTTCAAGCGCAACGAAAGAGGAGCATATCCAAGCAATTCGTGATGTATTATACGATTCTGTAAAAGTACATATGCGTAGTGATGTACCAGTAGGTTCTTTCTTATCTGGTGGTATCGATTCATCTATTATTGCTTCTATCGCAAGAGAAATGAATCCAAATCTATTAACATTCTCTATTGGTTTCGAACAACGTGGTTTCAGTGAAGTTGATGTTGCGAAAGAAACTGCTGAGAAATTAGGAGTTAAAAACCATAACGTATTCATTACAGCGCAAGAATTTATGGATGAGTTCCCAAAAATCATTTGGCATATGGATGATCCTTTAGCGGATCCAGCAGCTGTACCATTGTATTTCGTTGCGAAAGAAGCGCGTAAACATGTAACGGTTGTTCTTTCTGGTGAAGGTGCAGACGAGCTATTTGGTGGATATAACATTTATCGTGAGCCAAACTCGTTAAAAATGTTCTCTTACATTCCTAGCCCAGGAAAGAGTGTTCTAAAGGCATTAAGTGGTGCTCTTAAAGAAGGGTTTAAAGGAAAAAGCTTCTTAGAGCGTGGATGTACGCCAATCGAAGAGCGTTACTATGGAAATGCGAAAATCTTCCGTGAAGAAGAGAAAGCTGAATTAATGAAGTATTACGATGAAAGTGTTAACTATATGGATATCACGAAACCATTGTATAACGAAATTAAAGATTATGATGATGTAAGTAAAATGCAGTACATTGATATGTTCACATGGTTACGCGGCGATATTTTATTAAAAGCTGATAAAATGACGATGGCAAATTCATTAGAACTTCGTGTACCGTTCTTAGATAAAGAAGTATTTGACGTTGCATCTAAAATTCCGACAGAATTTAAAATTGCAAACGGAACAACGAAAGCTATATTACGTGAAGCTGCTCGTGGAATTGTTCCGGATCACGTGTTAGATCGTAAAAAGCTTGGATTCCCAGTACCAATTCGTCACTGGTTAAAAGATGAAATGCACGATTGGGCTGTAAATATTATTAAAGAAAGCAAAACTGAGCATTTAATCGACAAACAGTATGTATTAAACTTACTGGAAGCACATTGTGCAGATAAAGGCGATTATAGCCGTAAAATTTGGACTGTACTTGCGTTTATGGTATGGCATCAAATTTATGTTGAGCATAAATACGATACGAATAAGTTCCACGAAGAAACAAAGCGTGCGTATAGCTTAGTTTAATAAAAAACCTTAAGGTCGCATTCGATCTTAAGGTTTTTTTCATAAATTGCATTTATTATTGATACAATAATAGTAAAAGGATGGACAACATATGATTACGTTTGAGAAAGTAAATACAGAAAATGAAAGCGCTGTAAAAGAAATGTTTCACTCACACAGCTTAGATGAGAAAAAGGTTCAGTATTGTGTAAAAGTTGATGATACATATATTGGCGTAATAGATTATAGCGTTCAAGAAGAGAGTGCTATTTTGTCACAGTTAATTATTCATTTTGATTATCAAGGTTATGGATACGGGACAAATACGTATTTTACATTTGAAGAAATGATGAAACAGAGAAATGTGAAAGAAATAAAAGTATTGCAAGAGATGTTTACTGAACAAGCTAAATCTTTCATAGAGGGATCTGGTTTTATTGAGGGAAATGGAATATATGTAAAGAAAATATAGTGAATATTGATTAGGTGATGATATGAATATAAGGTAGGTGGACGTATGACGATAACTTCTGGTCTTGTATTAGTTGGAGGTTGTTTTATAGTAGCAGAACTATGCCAGACTTTTATTCGGAAAAGAATGTATAAGAAGAGAAGACCATATGAATTACAATATATTCCCGTATTTTTAATTTTGTTTTGTATGCTATTTGTATTGCAAAACATAACGTATTTCCCACCTCTTTTGAACATTTTTTTGAAGTTTGGGTTGCTATATAGCGGCGGGGGGATATTTCTTTTATTTCTTTTATTTTGCATACGTTACATCCATTATCAATCGTATATATTCATTTTAAATTGGCTAAAGCAAAGCGATAGAAACCGCCTTACATAAGGGGGTTTTTTTATTTGTACTTGTAACGGAACTTGTACAATTAACATAAAATAGGACGAGTAGAAATGAAAGCTTATTACAATAAAGAAAGGAATGAAAAAGATATATGAAACTTGTTATAGACGCAGGGCATGGTGGATATGATTCTGGTGCTGTTGGTAATGGGTTAGTGGAAAAAGAGTTAACACTTCAAATTGCTAGACGTGTGCGAGATATTTTATCTGCAAATTATCCAATCAATATTAAAATGACACGTGATAGTGATGTGTTTATCTCTTTATCAGAACGTGCTAATATTGCTAATTCATTTGGTGCAGATTATTTTATCTCATTTCACATTAATAGTGGCGGTGGAACTGGATTTGAAAGTTATATTTACAACGCGCTATCTAATAATAGTTCTGCATATGAAAAGCAACAAAAGATGCATGCAGCAGTCAATCCTGTATTAACAAAATACGGTCTTCGTGACCGAGGAGCCAAAAAAGCAAATTATGCGGTACTAAGAGAGACTGCAATGGATGCAATTTTAACAGAGACTGCCTTTATTGATACAACGTTTGATGCTAATTTATTGAAAAATCCACAATTTATCGAAGATCTAAGCCAAGCGTATGCAAACGGAATAGCAGCTATTTTTGGAGTAGCTCCAAATCCGAATCCTCCAAATCCACAACCTCCAAATCCACAACCTCCAAACCCACAGCCAACACCACAAACGAAGGGGATTGCCTATATACTTGGGAAAAATGTGAATTTAAGAAGTGGCCCATCAACGTCTTCTTCAGTTATTCGTCAACTAAACGCCCCAGAATCGTATGTCGTATATCAGGAAAGTAACGGATGGTTAGACTTAGGAAATGGACAATGGGTGTATAATGACCCTTCGTACATTAATTTTGTAAAGACGAGCAATAGCGATGGAAGCGCAATTGGTGTTGCATATATACAAGGAACAAATGTGAATTTAAGAAGTGGTCCATCAACATCTTCTTCAGTTATTCGTAAATTAAATAATCCGGAATCTTATTTAGTATATATTAATCAAAACGGTTGGTTGAACCTTGGTGGAAATCAGTGGGTGTATAATGATCCATCATATATTAAATATAATCAATATTAGGAAATAAATTTATGATGTAATATGAATGCGTATTTATGTATAACGTAGATACGCATTTTAAGAACGTTTATTGTTTTCATACTTATATACTTTATTTTAAAAATAAACATTTGAATAGCGGATAGAATCTAAAATGTATGTAATATACATTAACCTTTGATTGTTAATGATAATCAATTTCATCTAGGAGGACATATGGTACATAGTAAAAAAATATTTATGTTATGCATTATGATACTTATGGTAATAATCGCAGGGTGTAGCAAAGAAGAGAAAAAAGGAAATGATCCATCAGCTAAAGCAAAAGATTCGTATACTGTAAAGCATGCAATGGGTGAAACAACAGTAAATGGTACACCTAAAAAAGTAGTTGTTTTAACAAATGAGGGTGCGGAGGCACTTTTAGCTGTTGGAGTAACGCCAGTTGGAACTACAAAACCACGTGCTGGTGATGAATGGTATCCTCATTTAGCGAAAGATTTAAAAGATACGAAAGTTGTAGGAACTGAGCGTGATATTAATTTAGAGGCAGTTATGAAGCTTAAGCCGGATTTAATTATCGGGAATAAAATGCGTCATGAAAAAATATATGAGCAATTGAACGAAATAGCGCCAACTGTATACGCTGAAACATTGCGCGGGGATTGGAAGGAAAACTTTACATTCTATACAAAAGCTGTAAATAAAGAAAAAGAAGGGCAAAAGGCTCTTGAAGATTATAAAAAACGTATTGAAGGAATGAAAGAGAAGTTAGGAGATAAATTGAATTCTAAAGTTTCTATTATTCGCTTCGTACCAGGTGACGTTCGTATTTATCAGAAAAACTCATTCTCAGGTGCTGTTTTAAATGATATTGGATTTAAGCGACCACCACTACAAGATAAAGATGAATTTGCGATAAAAGGAATTACAAAAGAGCAAATTCCGAATATGGATGGGGACTACATATTCTACTTCACATCTGATAAAGATGCAGATAAGAATAACGAAGGAACCACGTTAGCAAAAGAATGGACAGAAGACCCACTCTTTAAGCAGCTGCAGGCTTCTAAAGACAATAAAGTATTCCAAGTGGATGAAGTAATTTGGAATACAGCAGGCGGTATTAAAGCTGCAAACTTAATGTTAGATGATATTGAAAAATATTTTCTGAAATAAATGAATGGTTGAGTGCATCACTTTAAATAGGTGATGTACTTTTTTTGTTTAGTTAAATACAGAAAATTCCTTCTTTTAAGTGTGGATAAGTTGTACAATAAAATCAATTATGGAATAAAGGAGTGGGAAGGAATGAAAGCTACTCATAAAGATTGGATTTTATTTAACGGAAGAATTGTGAATACGAAGGAAGAACAGCCGATGGTCCCATTAGAGGAGAGGGGCTTTCAATTTGGTGATGGTATATATGAGGTGTTTAGGTTATACGATGGGAAGCCTCATTTATTAGACTTACATTTGGAACGCTTTTTTAAATCTATGAGGGAAATAAATATTGTTCCGCCGTTTACAAAGGAAGAGTTAGTTGAAGAACTTCATCAAATGATTGAAAGAAATCAATTTCAAGAGGATGGGAATGTGTATCTTCAAATATCACGTGGAGCTCAAGCTCGAAATCATGTGTATGAAAAAGATTTACAGCCAACATATTTTGCGAATATTGTTTTGTTTCCAAGACCTACCGCTACTATGGAACAAGGAATAAAGGTTACTGTAGAAGAGGATATACGCTGGAAGTTCTGTCATATAAAATCTTTAAACCTTCTACCTAATATCATGATTAAAAATAAAATAAACGAGCAAGGGTATCAAGAAGCGATATTAGTACGAGATGGAGTTGTAACAGAAGGATGTCATTCGAATTTCTTTATGGTGAAAAATAATAAATTAATTACACATCCGGCCGATAATTTCATTCTACACGGCATTACTCGTCACTACGTTATTACATTAGCGAAAGCTTTACATATTGAAGTGGAAGAGCGTGAATTCTCATTGCAAGAAGTATACGAGGCTGACGAATGTTTCTTTACAGCGACACCACTTGAAATATTCCCAGTTGTTCAAATTGGTGATGAGAAGTTTGGAAGCGGCGAAAGAGGACCAATTACGAAAAAACTACAAGCTGCATATGAAGAAAGTATTAATTTGTTTAAAGTGACAAATTAATAATGAGGGAAAAAGCTGGTATTCCCCCAGCTTTTTTTCATGATATAATTCAACCATAGGACAAGTTTTGAAAACGCTGTAAAAAGGGGATTTAATATATGAATTATGAAGATTTTAAAGAAGTAATTCACGGTAGACGAAGTGTTAGAAAGTTTACAGAACAAGAAGTATCCACTAGTGATATAAAAGAAATTATTGATTGTGCTCGTTATGCACCGAGTGATACGAACTCACAAACGTGGGAGTTCTTGGTCATTATGAACCGAGAGAAAATTAAAGAAATTGAACAAATGACATGGGATGCATTACATAAACTTGCGGCAAAAGCAGCAGAAAATGGAGAAGAGAAAGCAGGGAAATTACTTACACGTTCTTTCGGTCCATATGCGACAGCTTTCTCTGAGGCGCCAGTATTAATCGTATGTTTGGCAACACCATATGAATCAAAGTTTCGTGAAAAGATATTTGATCCAATTGCCTTCGTTCCTGATTCAGTATGGGAAGAGGAAGGAATTAAGAGTAGCTGTTTAGCAGCACAAAACTTAATGTTGGCTGCACATGCGAGAGGACTGGGTACTTGTCCAATGACAGGACCTGTATTATTAGCTCAAGATGAACTGCGACAATATTTACAAATTGAGCCTCAAAAACAAATTAATATGGTAATTTCACTCGGGTTTCCGAAAGATAAGCCGAAGAAACTTTCTCGAAAAGAAGTTGATGAGATTACAACATTTATTTTCTAAATGTTATGTAGAAAAGACATTGAAATGACAATGTCTTTTTATTTTGAATGGATATTTTTTTAGTAAATTGGGCTAAAATGATGAATAGATTGGAATTACTATTTATTTCTTTAAAAAAATTAATGTTCTTAAAATGAAAGTATGGTACAGTAATCGTGAGCAAGCTAATATTTGTTCATGAAAGTGTTAAAAACTAGTTTTAAAATCAAGAAGTTATTTTTGTATAATAAATTATAATGAAATAACAGGGGGAATGAATTTTGAAGAAATTCATAATCGCTGGATTGTCTGTATTGTTATTAGTAGGCTGTGGTACTCCAAAGGAAAAAGAGGATGCACAGTCAAACCAGGAAGAACAAGTTGTAAATGCAAGTGATGAGAATATGGTCGTATTTCCTGAAGGAGCAGTGCCAATCGGAGAAGGGAAAGTAAAAGTAACTACTCCAGATGGTACTTCTGAAAATGGCAATATACCAACTGTATTCATAAAAAAGGATACTTTAATTCAGCAAGTCGAATTAGAACTTTCCAATTTTCAAAACGATAAAGAAACATTTGTATTTGTAGATCAAATATTTGCAGATAAACATCAAGTAACTAGTACAACACAGACAACAGTACAATTAAAAGAAAAGACGCTTGAGACAGGTAGTCATACGATTACCGCAGCTCAGTTTGAAAACAATGACCCGAAAGGAAAAGTCATTAGCTTTAATCAAGCAACGTTTGAAACAAAGCCTGCGTCTTAATTATGGATAAAAAGTACATTACTTAAAGTGGTAGTGTACTTTTTAATTTGGATAGGATTAGGTTGTTGAGAATAATTTGTTTCACTTTCTAGTACGAATGAATAGGAAGAACTTATTCTTTACTATCATGTAAGAGGAAGGGATTGAAAGTTTGAAACGAGTTATTCGTATTTTCTTATTTATTATAATGTTTTCGGTCATTTGGTTTACTTTACAAGAGGCGGTTGAAGTTACGCTCAATTATCACATTCATGACTTGTTAATTGGAGCTGTATGCTTTGTCATTGTGTATCGGTTTTATCCCGCTATTTGCGGGCGGTAAGGCCCCTACCCACATGTGAGGAAGTTAGGTGGGAGATCAATTTGTCCGTAAAAGCCCGATTGGTGAAGGATAATACCCCCCTATGATTAAAGTTTCGCTTTATGATAAACTCGGATTAAGGTAAGTATTGAGTTGGAAATGTAGGGATTTCATTTGAAATGTCGAATAGTACATACGATGTCGTAATAACAAATTTTCTATTGTTTACTGTGAAACAGAAGAAGGAGAGATAGTAGTAATGAAACGAGCTCTTATTAATATCGACTATACATATGATTTTGTAGCTGAAAAAGGTGCTTTAACTTGCGGGAAGCCAGGTCAAGAAATTGAGCAAGAACTTGTGCATATAACGAAGCAGTATATTGAAGGTGGAGATTATGTAGTGTTTGCGATTGATAAACATGAAGACAATGATGTATATCATCCAGAAGCGAAATTGTTTCCACCTCATAATATAGCAGATACAAATGGAAGAGACTTATTCGGTGAATTACAAGAAGTATACGAAAAATATAAAAATGCTGAAAATGTATATTACATGGACAAAACACGTTACAGTGCTTTTGCAGGAACGGATTTAGAAATGAAGCTAAGAGAAAGAGGAATAGAGGAAGTGCATCTTGTAGGTGTATGTACAGATATTTGCGTCCTTCATACAGCAGTAGATGCTTATAACAAAGGGTTTCAAATTGTCGTTTATGAAAAAGCAGTAGCATCTTTTAATGCGCAAGGGCATGAATATGCACTTGGACATTTTAAATCTTGTTTAAATGCAGAAGTGAAGTGAAAAAAAGAGGCCTTCAAAAGGTCTCTTTTTCACATTTGAATAGAGACGACTTGCTGTTGAATTAACTTTTTAATGAACGGGCTAATCTTTTTTTGTAGCCCATTTAAATCAAAAAATTGTACATGTAATGATTCAGCTTCGTCTGCTTTTAACAAACCACCTGTAATGTCTTTGCAAAGGTATGCGATTGTAATAGGATAAAATTCATCTCCATTTGGTAATTGTACAAAAAACTCTTTACCTGAAAATACACTTACTAACTGAAGTGTACCAATTTCAATACCTGTTTCTTCAAGCACTTCTCGTCTCCCAGCTTCTTCTGTGGATTCACCAAGTTCCACAAAGCCTCCAGGAACTCCCCAAATGCCATTTCGTCTTTGTTGTAGTAATATTTGACCGTGTTCATTGAAAACAGCTACAGCAACTCCTGCTAGATTGAGTGGTCTTGATCCAACAACTTTTCTTAGTTCTTCAATATATCCCATTGTTAGTAACCTCCGCGAGTAAAAATATATTCAAATGAACTATTCGGTGTCATATGAATATTTTCCTTGTAATGAAGTGAGTATTGCGGATTTAAAAAAAAGGCGTTTATCCCGCTATTTGTGGGCAGTAAAACTTCTACCTCAAAATTCGGCTGGAGCAAAGAAGTTAGGTGGAAGCCCTGCTGCCCGTAAATGCCCGATTGGTGAGGGCTAATAATCAGTGGGAGATGAACAAAAACCCCACTGATTAAAGTTTCATTTTATAAAAAATTCTATTGTAATCTCCCTTTAGGGTATTAAAAAGGGTATATTTATAGTGAATAGAAAAGGACATCTGAAGTTGAAAGATTGATGAAATGGTTATATTGTTGAAGATGAACAATGAATACAAATACATAGTTAAGAAAGTACGATTTAAGATCAGGATAAAAGATGTTTCGAAAACAAGTGTTGAGATGATAAATGTGTATTTAAAATAGAGTAGCTCTGCATGAAATTTTCATTAGTAAGGAAGTGGATGGATGAGTTTATTAACGTATACTGAAGAGTTTTTTAATTATGTAAGGGAATTTTTACTTTTAAGATTTTTACTATTTGCTTTAGTTCTTATCATTATTTCTTTTGTCATAAACCGCATTATTGATTGGTTTTTTAAAAAATCAAGCTTTTTTGATGAAGAGGTAGAGCAGACGATTCAAAGTGTTATTCGATCTATTTTTAGATATATCATTATCATCAGTCTAATCATATATTTAATTAGTCAATTTGTAGATATAAAAAGTATTATTGCAGGTGCAGGGATAGCGGGAGTTGTCATCGGTTTTGCTGCACAACAGATGCTAAAAGATGTCATATTAGGCTTCGCAAGATTAGCGGACAAAGAGTTTCGTGTTGGCGATTTTGTAACTTTTAATGGAACAAATTCAGGAACTATTGAGGAAATTAGTATTCGTTTTATGCAAATTCGTGAATGGTCAGGGAAGCTCCTTACCATACCACATGGAGAGATTAGAACGATACAGAATTTTAATAAAGGGTGGATGCGAGTTATTGAACGCATCACGGTAAATTATCAGGAAGATCCTACAAGAGTTAAGGAATTGTTAGAAGAAGTATGTGTTATTTGTAATGAAAAATTGGACCAAAATCTTTATAGAGTAGATGATGAAGCTGTTGAACCATTTAAATATGTTGGAGTTACAGACTTAAATCCTAACCTTAAATATGTTGGATATGAATTTTGTATTACAGGTTTGATTAAACCTGAAGATTATTTTGAAACTTCCAGACAAGTAAGATTTGAATTAATGTCTATGTTCCATAAAAATCAAGTGCAAATGCCAGCAGCGAATATGTTCGTTAACACTGAAAGTTTACAGAATATCCATGTGGGACAATCTTTATCAGACAGTTAATGAAAACTAGCTAATTTCTGTTTTGGTTTAGAATTTAGATTTGCAAATCGGCAGATTTGAATGTACTGTATGGGATATCTCCGAAAAAAGAGCTGAAGGAATTCGGTTCTTTTTTGTTTGTAGTATTTTGAAATTTCTTAATGTTATAATGGTAGTTGGTGATGAGAATGAGCATAGATGAAAAAGAGATGCATCGTTTAGAGGCATTAAAAGAAATTGCTGAGTTACTAAATGAAGCAACAAACTTACAGGAAATGTTAGGAAAAGTGTTACATACATTATTACAAGTTATGAATTTACAAACAGGGTGGATATTCTTTATTGATGAAAGTGGAAAGCATCGTATGCTTGTAGACCAAAACTTACCCCCAGCCCTTACGTGGCAGGAAAAGAAGCCGATGTGTGAAGGAGATTGTTGGTGTGTAGAACGTTTTGTGAATGGAAGATTGGAAAAAGCGACAAATATTATTGAATGTAAACGAATAGAGGATGCGATTGAATGTAATTGGGGCGAGACAGAAGATGTTACACATCATGCGACAATCCCGCTAAGATCTGGATCAGAGAAATTTGGTCTATTAAATGTTGCCTCGCCCCATAAAACACATTTTTCTGAGGAAGAGTTAGCGTTATTAGAAGCGATTGCATTTCAAATTGGAACGACAATACAACGTATTGAATTAGTTGAGAAAGAACGGAAATATGTAGTTGTAGCTGAAAGAAATCGATTGGCTCGTGATTTACATGATTCCGTTAAACAATTGTTATTTTCAATTATGCTAACAGCGAAAGGGACTCTAAATATGACGAAGGATAGAGACTTGCAAGAGATGTTAAGTTATATTGGAGAATTATCACAGGAAGCATTACAAGAGATGACACTTTTGATTTGGCAATTAAGGCCTGAAGGATTAGAGAAAGGTTTAGCAGAAGCGATACAAAATTACGGAAAACTGTTAGGGATTCAAGTGGAAGTTCGAATTGATGGAATGGTTTTAATTGAAGATGAAATAGAAGAAGTTTTATGGCGTATAAGCCAAGAGGCATTACATAATTGTAAAAAGCATGCTTCGTGTGAAAAAGTATGTGTTCATTTAAGGATTGAAGATAATAAGCTGCACTTTTACATAGAAGATAACGGAATAGGATTTATACAGGATCAAGTAAGAGAGTCCGCACTTGGCTTGAAAAGTATGAAAGAACGAATTGAATTAATGAGGGGGATTTTTCGAATAAAAGCAGAACCAGAAAAGGGAACGAAGATAGAAATTCAATTACCGGTTTGAGAGGGAGAACGTCTGTGAAAATTAAATTATTACTTGTAGAAGATCATCATATCGTTCGAAGGGGACTCGTATTTTTTTTGAAGACGAGAGAAGAATTTGAAATTATTGGGGAAGCAGAAAATGGTGAAGAAGCATTAACATTCGTCCAAACAGAAAAGCCAGATGTAGTATTAATGGATTTATCAATGCCGAAAATGGATGGTATTGAAGCGACAAAACGTATAAAACAATACGATGAGACGATAAAGATACTTATGCTCAGTAGTTTTTCAGAACAAGATTACGTTTTACCAGCATTAGAAGCTGGGGCAGATGGTTATCAATTAAAAGAAGTGCAGCCAGATCAACTCGTTGCGTCAATCGTTGCGGTATATCAAGGAAATGCAAATTTTCACCCGAAAGTAACACCAGCACTATTAGGACGATCAGCAGTCAAGAAAGAAAAAGAGAATCCTTTTTCTATGTTAACAAAAAGGGAACAAGAAGTACTTCGTGAAATTGCGAAAGGAAGAAGCAATAAGGAGATTGCAGCAGAGCTTCATATTACAGAACAAACTGTAAAAACACACGTTTCTAACGTATTGGCTAAATTAGAAGTAGATGATCGTACACAAGCTGCATTATACGCAGTAAAGCATGGGGAAAACTAGAAATAAGTATGAATAATTGTGTCATATGTTACGGTAGAATACATAGGAGCAAATAAAATCGCTAAATAAAGGTGTTTCTTCTTTCGATTATTAGGTACAATATAGCTACTATGGAAGGGGAAGATACGATATGCCTGGTACAAAAAGTGGGATTGGAAAGATTCAGGCTTCGTTAAATGGTTTATCACCGAAATTACGAAGTATTGCCGAACATATTTTGAAACATCCACAAGATGTTGTACATAAATCAATTACGGAGTTAGCGGAAGTTACGAATAGTTCTGAAGCAACGATATTCCGCTTATGCAAACACCTAGGTTTTCAAGGGTTTCAAGACCTGAAAATTACATTAGCCCGTGAGATTGTACATACCCCGATGCAAAATATTCATGAGGAAGTATCGGTAGAAGATAATATGGTCACTGTTGCTAAAAAAGTTTTTCATTCACATATTACAGGACTGCAAGATACATTACATTTGTTAAATGATGACGCGTTGGAACAGGCAGTAAGTGCGCTGAATGAAGCGAAACGAATTGAGTTTTATGGAAATGGTGGTTCGGGTATTATTGCGATGGATGCTTATCATAAGTTTATGAGAACGGGTATTTCTTGTATTGCTCATACGGATTCACATTTTCAAATTATGGGAGCTGGCTTGCTGACAAAAGAAGCGGTGGTCATTGCAATTTCTCATTCGGGCAGTAATAAAGGATTACTTGAAGCATTAGAAGTAGCGAAAGCAAGAGGGGCTCGCATTATTGCGATTACAAGCTATCAAAAATCGGCATTAAGCCAACTTGCTCATATAACACTATATACTTCGACGCGTGAGACGGAATTTCGTACAGAAGCAAGTTCGTCACGATTAGCGCAGCTTAGTTTATTAGATACTTTGTATGTGGGATTGTCATTGCAGCGACAAGAGGAAACACTACAAAATTTACAAAGTATACGTGAAACAATTTCGATGAAACGAATATAAAGGGCTCTTCAAATGTTAAATTTAGATAATAACTTATAGGGTAGTTAGTCCATTACGGGGCTGATTATCCTTTTTATTTACATAATGAATAAAAAGAATGAATATTCAATTCGATTAGTATAATGTAGATATGGAATTTGAATCGTTTGTTTGGCTTTTGGGAGGGGGACAAAGCCTCGGAGAGTGTTTTAATGAGGGTTAAAGAAATAAACATTGGTAAAAAGAAAAGCTTTCCTACTAGTGGATTCAGAGGGGGTACCTGTTACATCAGTAGCTTAGTAATAGACCGATTAGAAAAACAAAATTTAGTAGAACGAAAAACTGATAAATTAGATCGGGGATATACATGTCTTTACATTTTAGAACAAGTTAAAGACTATATTGAAAAGTTAATCTCTGATTATTTTGTGCCATTACTCGCAAAAATAAAGGCATTGAACAAGGAAGAGTAATTAGCTATTTCTGAAGGAATCTCCAAATTTTGTGACCTAATTGATAAAAATAAGTGAGTTAATTATAAAATACTTTTATTGAAGGGAAAAAGAATTATGTTTCTCATAGCGTATTTACCTATTTTTCTGTATTTATTATTAGAATTTTATAGAAGTTCACCTGTTAAAGAGGAAAAACAAAATCGTGGTTCTAGTTTTTTTATCGGAGTAGTTTTTGCATTGATGTTAACCATTCCAGAGATTATGTATTTCATTACAGTAAATAAGATTAATTCATTGCTGTTTTTGGGTGTTATTATCGGGCTAATTGGTGTATGGATAAGATTTTCTTCAATGAAAATCTTGGGAAGATTTTACAGTAGGAATGTCGGAATGCAAGGGGGACATAAGTTAATTCAAAACGGTCTATATAAATATGTTCGCCATCCTGGTTATTTAGGGTCTTTTTTGACCTTTTTAGGATTTGCTATATCTTCATCTTCATTCATTGCCATTATCATAAATATTATTTTATTTTTCCTTGTGTATTCGTATCGTATAAAAATTGAAGAGAGAATTCTTATTACGCTGTTTGGTGAACAATATAAACAATATCAGTCCAAGACTTGGCGAATTATTCCGTTTCTATACTAGGGATTATAGGAGAAATTTCTTAAATAGATGGATGCGGGGTCCCACCACATTATAAAAAGACAGGAACAAATATGTTCCTGTCTTTGATTTTATTGAGTCTAAAGTGTATGACCTAAATATAATAATAGAAGGCTTTTTATATTGGTGAATAGTTGTTGATATATCCGCTAGATTTAATGGTTCTAATTGTCTATAGAAATATATTACTTATAATCTCCCAAGCTTAAAAAATATTTTTTAAACCTCTATATTCTTTGCATATAAACCAAAAAGAAATGCCTGATAAATTTCAATGTAAATATGATGGAATTTCAGTTTTCCTTTCAAATATAGTAAGAAAATACTTGGTTAATAATTCAAATATTGTTCAATATTTCACAATAATCTTATGAAATTCCATGTTATGATGAACCTGTAATGATGATTGAACACTTAAATTTGGCACAATAATTAGCCAAAATAGTGAGGACAGTAGTTGTGAGATAAACTCATTAAAACTCTAAAACACTAAAGGGGAGATCACATATGAAAGCAGTAGTAGTTAATAAAAACAGCAAAGCAAACATTGAAGTTATTGAAAAGGAATTACGTTCGCTACATTCGGGTGAAGCGCTAGTAGATGTAGAGTATTGTGGAGTTTGCCACACTGATTTACACGTTGCAAATCATGATTTTGGAAACACCGATGGCCGCATCCTTGGTCATGAGGGTGTAGGTATTGTTACTAAAATTGCTGATGATGTTACTTCACTAAAGATAGGTGACCGTGTAAGTATTGCATGGATGTTCCAATCTTGTGGACGTTGTGAATATTGCGTAACGGGTAGAGAAACATTCTGCCGTGAAGTGAAAAATGCTGGTTATTCAGTAGATGGTGGTATGGCTGAACAATGTATTGTTACAGCTGATTATGCGGTGAAGGTACCAGAAGGATTAGATCCTGCTCAAGCATCATCAATCACATGTGCGGGCGTAACTACATATAAAGCTATAAAAGTATCAGACATTAAACCTGGTCAACCTATCGTAATCTATGGTTGCGGTGGATTAGGAAACTTAGCTATCCAATATGCTAAAAACGTATTTGGTGCAAAGGTAATTGCAGTAGATATCAATGACGACAAATTAGCCTTAGCAAAAGAAGTTGGTGCTGATATGACTATCAATCCAATTTCTCAAGGTCCTGCTGATAAAATTGTTCAAGAGGAGTTTGGTGGTGCTTATGCTGCTGTAGTAACAGCAGTTTCTAAAGTAGCCTTCAACTCAGCAGTTGATGCAGTACGTGCTTGCGGTAAAGTAGTTGCGGTAGGTTTACCAGTAGAAACTATGGATTTAAACATTCCACGACTTGTATTAGACGGGATTGAAGTAGTTGGTTCTCTAGTTGGTACTCGTAAGGATCTGGAGGAGGCATTTATGTTCGGCGCAGAAGGAAAAGTAGTGCCGGTTGTTCAAACGTGTTCTCTAGATAAAGTACAAAATGTATTCGAAGAAATGGAACAAGGTAGAATTCAAGGACGTATGGTAATCGATTTTAAACAGCATAATTGTGATTGTAAATAATTCATTTTAAATATAAAAAGCATGAGTCTAGCAAAGGACATGTAAAAAAGTTAGACGGCATAAAAAAGATGATCCCTCGTATTCAATAGGGATCATCTTTTTTATATTCTACTAATATCAATGCCAATTAATACTTGATTGATGAGACATGATTAAAAATTCACTTTATTTGCAAACGAAAAAGAATCTTTATTTTCAACAAATTTTTTATGATTTGGAACGGTTTGAATTGCTACAACTTGCGAATCTCTTGCTTTCAGTGCATCTTGAATTCCGATTGTCATAAGCTTAATAAAAAGAATCGTAATAAAGAATGAAACGAGAGTATAAAAAATAATCCACCATGAAAGATTCATTTCATAACGATTTAATCCAATAAGACCTGCCCAATCATTAGATAGAGAAACAGGTTTGGGCACTCCGTCATAGAGTTCCCGCATTTGTATCCCGCCAATTACAATGTTAAGCAACGCTAAATGGATAACGAGTATGAGTGTTTGGACGATATGTTCCATGAATAACACAAATAAGCGATCAAGTAATAAGACTCGTAAGTGTTTTTTGATAATATGAAAGCGGCTAGCACCCAGCAATTGAGAACTTAAAATGTAATCTTGTTTCATAAATTCATCAACCTCTGAGGATATATATAAAGAAAGTGTAGGTAGAGCGACGAAAATAAGTACGAGTACTTGATAAAACATAAATGAAATATTTGGGTCTAATCTATCAGCGTTTGATGTGATTACAATATTAACGGGCGTGATGAGTATAAATGCGATAAATAGAGTTGGAATATAATAAAAAACTTCTGAGCATGACTGGAAAAATCTCTTGAATTTTGGAGCGTATAAACTTAAGAGGATTCCTATACATGTTCCGAATAAAATTCGAAAGAAGCTAATTGCCACGGCTAATAAAATGGTGAATTTTGCTCCTTCTACAATTTGTAAGAAAACAGAATCTCCAAAACGATCAGATCCAAAAGGCGGCATTAACGATGGCGAAAAGGGGGCCTTTCCAAGTAATTCGTTATTGTCATTGTAAAGTAACTGAGGAGGTTTTGGGATGTTATCTTTAAAGAACCAACTATAAATAAAACTAGCTGAAACAAGTATGAATAGATAAGTAAAGCCGATTAAAAATCGTTTTGATTTCCAAATAGATTTCATAATGCTGCTCCTTTCAATTGCTTTTGCCATCTATTCATCATGAATGAGATTATTTGAAAAATGGCATAAAACGGTAAGATAATCATAACAAGTATGATAAATGCAGCTGGAGGTGAAATAAACGCCTTCTTAAATAAAAATTGAATAATGCCTTCCATATTAAAAACAAATTCTAAAATGAATAAGTTAGAAAGTAAGAAAACAAAAATCGTTTTTAAATGATGAAAGAAGTGGATAGATATATTTTTGAATAAATGAATGCATAGTATATAACTTGATGAAAGTCCTTTTCCATATGCAACCTCTACGTAATGTTTTTCATGTTCTTCTTTTATGTATAACACCATCATCCGAAACATTTGTAATGTAGGTAAGACTGCTAAAGATAAAATAGGGAGTAAATAAGCTCGATTTTCATTAAAAGAAATAATGGTGACAGGAGATTCCCCGAATTTCTGAAGTACCCATATGAAAAATATTTGCAAACAAATCATCATCATCATATCAGGGACAGCTTCTAATATGAACACAATTCGGTTTATCCATTTTTTTATATAATCTTTTGCTAAAAAATAAAGAAATGCCATACTAGATGATAGAAAGAGTGCAAGCAAAAAGGCTATAAATAATACAGTAAATGAATATAGGTAAGGTTCTAAAACAGTTGGAAATAATGGTGTTTTTTTGAAACTACCAAATTTCGGGTCTGATCCGATAACCACTAATGATTCAGGGGAGAAAACCTCTTTTAACATAGTAACGATCTGATTAAAAAAGTAAATTGGTTGAAAGGTAAATCCTTGTTGAGTGATAAATAAATAAGGTAAATTTAATAACAGTAAGAGTGATAAAAGAATTGATGAAAGCTTAATTGTGAATTGAGATATTGTATTTAACATTAAATCCCTCCGACATCTTTTTACAACATTATACAATAAAGTTCATATTCTGTTTTGACTTTTCTGAAAAATATAAATACTATTAGATTTTATAGTATGGAACATATATTTACAAGGTAAAAAAGTGATAGTAGGGAGCCACGCCCTATGTCCATCAAGCTAAGAAAACGAGAACTTATATATTATTATCTTTAGGTGGAGGGGAAAGAATGTTTGATAAATTAAAAAGGTTATTTAAAAAAGATAAAGAGAATGATTTAGAAGATGAGAGGTACATTTTGATTTGAAAAAAATTTTCTTCTAATAACTTGATTTATGAAAAAATATTTTATATACTAATTCATGTAAACGGTTTACTAGATCGTATTTTGCTAGAAACGAAGGGAAGGTTCGCATGGAAACAAGGGGGAGAGTAATCGGGGTTGACATCGGTACCACAAGTACGAAAACGGTTGTATTCACTGAAAAAGGAAAAGTCGTTGCTTCACATGCAATTGATTATCCAATTATTCAACCGAACGTCGGATGGGCTGAGCAAGATCCTGATGTAATATGTGCTGCTGTATATAAAACTGTAAGCGTTGCCATTAAAAATGGTAATGTGTCACCGGAAGATATTTCTTCAATCGGTATTAGTACAGCGATGCATGCCTTAATTGCTGTAGATGAAAACGGTGCGCCGTTAACGCGCTCTATTATTTGGGCAGATAATAGAAGCACAAAGCAATCAGAAAAACTATTACAACAAATGAATGGTCATGACATTTATAGAAGAACTGGTACACCAATTCATCCGATGTCACCACTTTCTAAATTACTGTGGATGAAAGAAGAAGAAACGGATTTATTCAGAACTGCTTATAAATTTATTTCCATTAAAGAGTATGTCATTTATCAATTATTTTCACGCTATGTAGTTGATCATTCAATCGCATCAGCTACTGGGTTATTTAATTTAGAAACATTAAACTGGGATGAAGATGTTTTAACTATGTTAAATATGTCACCAGAACAATTATCAACACCTGTACCAACTACATATATTTTATCGGGAATGAAACCGGAATTAGCACAAAAGATGGGCATTCATGAAGATACTCCAGTTGTTATTGGTGCGAGTGATGGTGTTCTTGCAAATGTAGGTGTCGGTGCAATATCACCTGGATCAGCTGCAATTACGATTGGGACAAGCGGTGCGGTTCGAACAATTTCATCAAGTGTTAATACAGATGAAAAAGGAAGAACCTTTTGTTACGCATTAACAGATGAGCACTGGGTAATCGGTGGACCGACGAATAATGGCGGGATTTTATTAAGATGGCTACGTGATGAATTCGGTAGTCCAGAGCAAGAAGTTGCAAGGAAGCTTGGGATTGATCCTTATGATTTATTAATTAAGTATGCAGAAAGTGTACCAGCTGGAGCAGAAGGATTGCTATTTTTACCGTTTTTATCTGGGGAACGTGCACCTTACTGGAATGCAAATGCTCGTGGTACATTCTTCGGTATAAACCTTCAGCATAAACGAGAACATTTTATACGAGCAGTTATGGAAGGTGTTTGTATGAGTGTGTATTCAGTAGCACTTGCCATTCGAGATTGTACAGGGCCACTTACTGAAATACGTGTTTCAGGAGGCTTTGCGAAATCTGCATTTTGGAGACAAATGTTATCTGACATGATGGGGAAAGAATTACTTGTTCCAGAAAGTCATGAAGCATCTGCGCTTGGGGCAGCGGCACTTGCTTTGTATGCAATTGGGAAAATTGATTCGCTTGAAGAGGTGAAGGATTGGATTGATATTGTCCATCACCATGTACCGAATAAAGAAAATACGGCTTTATATTTAGAGATGTTTTATATGTATGAACGACTTTACAATCGTTTGAAAGAAGAATTTGATTGTATAGCTGCTTTCCAACGTAAACAATAGGGGGATTGGGAGAAATGGTAGTTGGAATCGTACTAGCGGCTGTTGTTATATTACTTTTACTAATTACGGTAGTAAAATGGCATCCATTTGTCGCGTTAATTTTAACAGCAATCGGTGTAGGGCTAGCAATGGGGATGCCCTTAATTGGAACTTCACCACAACATCCAGGGATTATCGATTCTATTAAATTAGGTCTTGGTAATACGTTAGGGTTTTTGGCGATTGTTTTAGCTTTAGGAACAATGCTTGGAAAAATGATGGCTGAGTCTGGCGGTGCTGAACGAATTGCTAACACATTAATTGGACGTTTTGGGAAAAAGCGTGTTCACTGGGCAATGATGTTCGTTGCATTTATAGTAGGGATTCCGGTATTTTTCCAAGTTGGATTTGTACTATTAATTCCGTTAGTATTTACAATTGCGTTAGAAACAGGGGTATCACTTATTACAATCGGTATTCCGCTAGTAGCAGGTCTTTCGGTTGTACATGGACTTGTTCCACCGCATCCAGCAGCTATGGCAGCGGTAGGTATATTTAAAGCAGATGTAGGGAAGACAATTTTGTATGCATTAATTGTCGGACTTCCAACTGCAATAATTGCAGGTCCGCTTTACGGGAAATGGATTGGTGCTCGTATACATAAAGAAGTACCGTTAGATATAGCGGAGCAATTTATTGAAAGAGATAAGAAGAAGGAACTTCCTAGCTTCGGAAATACATTGTTTACTATTTTACTTCCAGTATTTCTTATGCTAGGTGCATCGATAGCGGAAGTAGCATTAAATAAAACAAGCCAACTTGCACAAGTATTGCATTTTATTGGAGATCCAATAGTCGCATTATTAATTGCCACGATATATTCTTTCTTTAGTCTTGGCTATGCAAAAGGGTTTTCTAAAGACAAAGTCTTACAAGTTACAAATGATTGTTTAGGCCCAATTGCAAACATACTGTTAGTTATCGGTGCAGGTGGTGCCTTTAATAAAGTGTTATTAGATTCTGGAATTGGAACTACAATTGCGGAGATGGCGAAAGAATCACATATTTCACCGATATTATTAGGTTGGGGAATTGCTGCACTTATTCGAATCGCGACTGGCTCTGCTACTGTTTCCATGATGACAGCAGCAGGAATAGTGGCACCGATTGCGGCAAGTACACCAGGAGTTAATGTAGAGTTACTGGCACTTTCAACAGGTGCAGGGTCATTAATTTTATCGCATGTAAATGATTCTGGATTTTGGATGATTAAAGAGTATTTTGGAATGACTGTGAAAGAAACATTATTAACATGGACTGCAATGGAGACAATATTATCTGTTGTAGCACTTGGGCTAATTTCGTTATTAAATATATTTGTATAGAATGGGAGATTGATTAATATGAAACTAGGTTTAATTGGATTAGGAAAAATGGGATTCCCATTAGCTGAACACTTATATGAAGACAAGCATGAAGTAGTTGTATACGATGTAAATAATGAACTTGTTGAAGAGGCAGGAAAACTAGGGATTACTGCACGTCATACGTTAAAAGAAATGATCGCTGAACTAGAAGCACCTCGTACAATTTGGGTAATGGTACCTGCAGGAGAAGTTGTTGAGTCAGTACTAAAAGATGTATATCCATTATTAGAGGAAGGCGATATCGTTATTGAAGGTGGAAATTCATTCTATAAAGATACGTTACGCCGTGCTGAAGAAGCGAAAAGCTTTGGCTTACATTACGTAGATATCGGTACATCAGGCGGTGTGGAAGGAGCTAGATACGGTGCTTGCTTAATGGTTGGTGGAGAAAAAGAAATTTATGATCAACTAGAACCTTTATTTAAAGATTTAGCAGTAGAAAATGGTTATTCATATGCAGGCCGCGTCGGTAGTGGGCATTTCTTAAAAATGGTTCACAACGGTATTGAATACGGAATGATGCAAGCAATCGCTGAAGGATTTGAAGTACTAGATAAAAGTGATTTTGATTTCAATTATGAAGATGTTGCAAAAGTATGGGCAAATGGATCAGTTATCCGTGGTTGGTTAATGGACTTAACTGAAAAGGCATTTGCAGATGATCCGAAACTTGATGGTATTAAAGGTGTAATGAACTCTTCAGGAGAAGGGAGATGGACTGTTGAAACTGCACTTGAATTACAAGCAGCGGCACCAGTTATCGCTATGTCATTATTTATGCGCTACCGTTCACAAGAAGATGATACATTCCACGGAAAAGTGGTTTCTGCACTTCGTAATCAATTCGGTGGACATGAGGTTGTGAAAAAATAGGGAATATTAGTTTTGTGAAACTCATACGAAAGTATGAGTTCTTTTTTTATTTCTCATACTATTTTATGAAAGCTATTACCCCTTTTTACTGTATTTTGTATAGAAATTTCTGATAATATATAAATATAACTTGAAAACAAAGGGGAGAAATAATTATGAAACTAGTCGTTATTAACGGTACACCAAGAAAATTCGGTAGAACTCGCGTTGTGGCAAAATATATTGCAGAGCAATTTGAAGGGGAGTTATACGATTTAGCAGTAGCGGAATTGCCTTTATATAATGGGGAAGAATCACAACGTGAATTGGAAGCAGTTAAAAAATTAAAAGCTTTAGTGAAAGCAGCAGACGGTGTAGTACTATGTACACCAGAATATCATAATGCGATGAGCGGAGCGCTGAAAAATTCGTTAGATTACTTAAGTAGCAGTGAATTCATCCATAAGCCTGTCGCATTACTAGCAGTTGCTGGAGGCGGTAAAGGGGGAATAAACGCATTAAATAGTATGCGCACTGTCGCTAGAGGCGTTTACGCAAACGCAATTCCAAAACAAGTCGTGCTTGATGGATTACATGTGCAAGATAGTGAACTTGGAGAAGATGCAAAACCATTAATTCATGATTTAGTTAAAGAATTAAAAGCATATATGAGCGTATATAAAGAGGTGAAAAAACAATTAGGAGTTGAGTGATATGTCCTCTCTTTATCATGATTCTCGCTTGTATTACATTCTAGGAGCCAATAGTTTATCTGCTATTGGCTCTGGGATTGTTATGATAACGATTCCGTGGTTGTTAATTAAGGAAAGTGGAGGAGAGACAACGTTTGGTTATGTTTCTATCGTTGCGACTCTCATAATGTTTTTATTAACGCCATTTATTGGGCAAAGCATAGATCGTTTTTCAAGAAAATCTTTATTGTTATGTAACGAAGGTATCGGGATAGCCATTATAGGAATGATGGCCATTTGGGGATTTGCTGGGCAATCATACAATTCTATTCATTACATTATTATTTATATAGCAGGTTCTTTCTATTATCTATTATTCTATCCTACAATTTTTGCATTTAACCAAGAAATATTTCAATCTGAACATTATAAAAGTTTAAGTGGCACGATGGAGATACAAGGACAATTAACGCAAGTTATTTCAGGAGCGGCCGCTAGCTTTTTAATTGAGATTATTTCTTTGAAATGGATTTTGTTAGTGGATATGTTAACTTTTGCAGGAGCATTTTTCCTGTTCTTATGTATACCGTATGTAAAGAAAAAAGAAGTAAAAGGGAAAGTAACATTTAAGAAGCAATTGTTCGAAGGAATTCACTTTATGAAAACTCGCCCTAAGTTCTTTTGGTTTTTACTTGCCACTTATATGCCGTTTATCGGTGTTATGATGGCAAATTATTTAATCCCAGTTTATATTTCAGATATACTCAAAGCTAATGCCTCTGTATACGCGATAGAAGGTATGATGTATGGTGTTGGGGCTGTTATTGCGGGAATAAGTATTCCAATCATGATGAAATATGTCAAAATAGAAATTTCAATCGTTATGACGATGGTTATTTATGTAATTTCAATTACCGCAATGATTATTGAGCCTTCCATTATGTTATTATATGGACTTGCGATTTTCCATGCGATTGGAAATGCTGGAACACGAGTGGCGAGAAATGTATTGATGATGGAAGAAATCCCAAACGAAGTAATGGGACGTGTGGACAGCTTATTTCGATTAATTGGCACAGGAATTCGAATTGTATTATTAATGTTGTTTACGGCAGGTGTATCTAAAGCAGGGGTAATGATCCCGTTTTATGTACTGAGCTGTATATTGATCCTATCATTAGGGGTTGCTTTTTATTATGTAATTTCAAAACGTAAAACGGAAGCGAATGTGTCTAATAAATCAATTGTTTAAAAAATACTTCTGCCTCCTTTTCTTTTTCTATATAATAAAAAGAAAGGGAGTGTTAACTTATTTATGAACAAATGGATATTGCTTATAATCTTATTACTACCTCCGATATACATCATTTATATGACGTTTCGAATGAATAAAGTTGCTCGTGAAACATTGAGTAATCACTCTCCATACGTTCTTATATTAGGTGCAAAGTTATTTGGAGATAGACCGTCTTTATCTCTTCAAAATCGTTTGGATATGGCGCTAGAATATTTACATGCTCACCCTGAGGTGAAAGTAATTGTTTCGGGTGGTCAAGGGGAAGATGAAGATATACCGGAAGCTCACAGTATGAGAAACTATTTAATGGTACATGGTATAGATGAGAATCGCATTTTAATTGAAGACCGCTCTACAAATACGTATGAAAATTTAAAGTTTAGTATGGATTTATATGATGTAAAGCATGCGGTAGTTGTAAGTAATACGTATCATTTATATCGAACGAAAATAATTGCAAAGCGTTTAGGGATAAAGATGGAAGCTTTGGCTGCTGAAACACCGAGACGCTCTAAGAAAAAAGCGTATGTGCGTGAATATGCTGCAATTGTGAAAACAATATTGTTCGACCGTTAGAGCTCAAATGAGAGCTCTTTTTTTGTATAATAAAGCGTATCATTTGAAATGAATGCTATATTCCATCAAAATAAAGGAAACAACATGAAAGGAGTTGTGTCTGTGATTCAATTTAATCATGTGTCAAAAGCGTATGAAGATGGCACAAAAGCAGTGGATTCATTGCATTTAGAAATTAAAAAAGGAGAATTTTTTGTTCTCATTGGTCCGAGTGGTTGCGGGAAAACAACGACAATGAAGATGATTAACCGTTTAATTGAAACGACGGAAGGATCAATTTTAATCGATGGAAAAGATATTCAACAATATAACATAAACGAACTACGTTGGAATATAGGGTACGTGTTGCAGCAGATTGCGCTGTTTCCACATATGACAATTGCTGAAAATATTGCAGTTGTCCCTGAAATGAGAAAATGGACCAAAAAGGAAATAAAAGCACGTGTCGATGACTTGCTACAGATGGTTGGGCTCGATCCAGATGTATATCGTGATCGTATGCCAGATGAATTGTCGGGAGGGCAGAAACAACGTGTTGGTGTCGTACGGGCATTAGCCGCAAACCCGAAAATTGTACTTATGGACGAACCATTTAGTGCGTTAGATCCGTTAAGTAGGGAGCAGCTCCAGAAGGATATCGTACAACTGCAAAAAAAGATTCAAAAAACAATCGTGTTCGTAACGCACGATATGCAAGAGGCTTTATCACTTGGTGATCGTATTTGTGTAATGAAAGAAGGAAAAGTTGTTCAATTAGATACGCCAGAAGGAATTATACATAACCCGAAAAATGAGTTTGTAGAGGAGTTCATTGGAAATCGTGGACGACCTTGGTATGAGGGGAAGAGTATAGAAGAGGTATTGCCGCTAGACGAGGGTATACGAGTTGAAGGGAATGCTTTATCTTTACATTCGTCATTACAAGAAGCACTAGTCCGCTTACAAACTGAAGAGTCAGTGCCGGTTGAAGAGCATGGTCAATATGTTGGAGCGTTAACAAGTCGTCATATTGTCAATTACATTGTTGAACAAATGAAGGAAAGAGGCTAAACAGTGACTGATTTTATTCAAACGTTCCAAGAACGAAAAGTAGAATTGCTAAGTGCATTAAGTGAGCATTTACAAATATCGCTTATTTCACTATTTTTTGCAGTAATTATTGCAGTGCCGCTCGGCATTATATTAACGAGAAAAGAACGAATGGCTGAATTTATTATAGGGACTTCTGCTGTTATGCAGACAGTGCCCTCACTTGCTTTACTTGGACTATTAATTCCGTTAGTAGGAATTGGAAAACTGCCAGCTATAATCGCATTAGTTGTGTATGCACTATTACCTATTTTACGAAATACATATACAGGAATACGGGAATTAGATGAATCACTTATAGAAGCGGCGAGAGCTATGGGGATGAATAGCTGGAAAAGATTATGGAAGGTAGAGCTTCCGCTCGCATTGCCAATTATTATGGCTGGTATTCGTACAGCGATGGTATTAATTGTTGGAACGGCTACATTAGCTGCTTTAATAGGCGCTGGTGGGCTCGGTAAGCTCATATTATTAGGCATAGATCGAAATGACCATGCGCTTATCATTTTAGGGGCCGTACCAGCTGCGTTACTCGCTTTATTCTTTGATATAGTACTTCGCATACTTGAGAGCCCGAAACGCTCTTCTAAGCGCGTTATATTGACGATATGTATAGTTGTAGTAATGATAGCTGCTCCATTTCTTTGGAATACCGAAAAGAAAGACATAGTTATTGCTGGTAAACTTGGATCTGAACCAGAAATATTAATTCAAATGTACAAGCAACTTATTGAACAGGATACAGATTTACAAGTGGAATTAAAGCCAGGCCTTGGAAAAACAGCATTTGTATTTGAAGCGTTAAAATCAGGTGAAGTAGATATATACCCGGAATTTTCAGGTACAGCTTTATCTACTTTCGTGAAAGAAGAACCGAAAAGTACAAATCGTAATGAAGTATATGAACAAGCTCGTATTGGAATGGAAAAGAAATATAATATGGTTATGTTAAAGCCAATGGAGTATAACAATACATACGCACTAGCCATGCCGAAAAAAATAGCAGATCAAAATAACATAAATACAATTTCTGATTTAGGAAAAAGTGCACAGGAAGCTAAAGTAGGATTTACATTAGAATTTGCTGATCGTGAAGATGGTTATAAAGGAATGCAAAAATTATATAACTATAAGTTTTCAAATGTTAAAACGATGGAACCGAAACTGCGCTATAGTGCAATACAATCGGGAGATGTTAATGTAATCGATGCATATTCAACAGATAGTGAATTGGAGCAATATGGTCTTAAAGTGCTAAAAGATGATAAAGGACTATTCCCGCCTTATCAAGGAGCACCATTATTAAGAACAGAGACGTTACAGAAATATCCTGAACTCGAAAAAGTATTAAATAAATTATCTGGAAAGATTACAGATGAAGAAATGAGAAAAATGAATTATGAAGTAAATGTGAATGGGAAAAGTAGCGAAGAAGTCGCAAAACAATTTTTACAAAAAGAGAAGTTACTTCGTTAATTTTACAATAAATATACAATTTTATATGTATGAAATGACCGTTCATTACAAAATGAACGGTTTTTTTGTGCATACTTATACATTTTTTCAAAAAAGTATTCCATTTTTCTTCATTTTCTTTTAGAATAAGTAATGTTTTCCTGAAAAAATATAAGAGAAACGTCTATTAGAGAAAAAGGTGACTTTAATAGTTGAACGAACATAACACCTAGAATGACAGATGGGGTGGTACAAATAGAAAAGAAGTTAGGATTTTTTCCGTTAATCGCATTAGTAGTTGGAACGATGGTTGGTGGCGGTGTTTTTAGTTTACCGCATGATTTAGCAGTAGGAGCAAATAGTGGTGCAACGATAATTGGTTGGTGTATTACAGCAATGGGAATGATTCCACTTGCGCTCGTATATCAAACGTTAGCAAGACAAAAACCGGAGCTTGAGGGCGGAATCTATAGTTATGCACGAGCTGGATTCGGTGAATATATTGGTTTTAACAGTGCTTGGGGATACTGGCTAGCAGGGATTTTAGGAAATGTTGCAACAATTATGTTACTGTTTAGTACATTAGGTTACTTCTTCCCAATTTTTAAAGGCGGAAATAATGTTGCGTCAATCGTAGGTGCATCACTTTTATTATGGACATTGCATTTTCTAATTTTATTTGGAATTCGTGAAGCTTCCATTATGAATGTTATCGCAACGATTGGGAAATTAGTTCCGATCTTATTATTTATTGTCGTGATGGTAACAGCGTTTCGCTGGGATACATTTACACATGACTTTTGGGGCGAAGGAACTATCTCAGTTTCCTCTGTACTAGGTCAAGTGAAAAATACAATGCTTGTAACCCTTTGGGTGTTCATTGGGGTTGAAGGAGCAGTTGTATTATCAGGAAGAGCTAAAAATAGTAGAGACGTTGGAAAAGCGACAGTACTTGGACTTATTTTAGTAATGTCTATTTATATTTTAATTTCTGTTCTGTCAATGGGAGCCATGACAAGAAAAGAACTTTCAGTATTAGAGACTCCTTCAATGGGACATGTATTAGAACATGTTGTTGGGCCATGGGGTGCAATGGCAATTAATATTGGATTAGTTGCGTCACTTGTAGGTACATTAATTGGCTGGTTTTTACTTGTTTCTGAAATTTCTCACGTAGCAGGAAAAGACGGCGTGTTTCCGAAAGTCTTTACGAAAACAAATAAGAAACAAACGCCGCATATGGCATTGTGGATTTCAAATATCGTTGCCCAAACTATATTTATAATCGTTCTGTTTTCACAATCGACATATCAAATTATGTATTTTATTGCGTCAACATCTATATTACTGCCGTACTTATTATCAGCGCTATTTCAATTGAAATTAGTCATCACGAAAGAGCTGAAAGTTGCGAGAGTAAAAAATGGATTGTTAGCATTAATTGCTTCCCTATACTCTGTATGGCTAATTTATGCAGCTGGTTTAAAGAATTTATTGCTTGTTTCAATCGTATATGGTATTGGGATTCTCGTGTATATGTTTGCAAGAAAAGAAAAAGGGAATCGTTGTTTTTCAGGCAAAGAGCGATATGTGATGTGGGCAATTGTTATTGCAGCTATTACATCACTTTATATGTTACTGACAGGAACTATAAAAATGTAAAAGTCCTTTTAATTTAAAGGGCTTTTTTCCTTGTCTAGAGAATATTTAATACATAAGATATTCAGGAGGGATGAAAATGGAAGAAAAAGAACAGTTGTCTAGAATTATGGATTTAGCTAGTGATTTAAGGAAAGTATTAGTACAAGAATCTTTTTTTAATCATCATCCTGAACTTCGAGGCGTGATTGAAAATTTAGCGAGTTCTGTAGAGAATTTGGCGAGTCTGCAGCAAAATAAAGATGAAAATGCCGAAGATCGATTACGGTACGTACTTGCTAAAATGAAAATCGCTCATAATGCCATTTTACAAGAAAAAAAAGCATTTCCTTCTCATTAATATACGTTTTAATTTTGAACCTGACGGATGACGTCAGGTTTTTTATTTCTAGTTTTAGATTGTAGTTCATACAATAAGAATAGTATGAAAAAAAGAAGGTGACTACGTTGAAATTACATAAAGCTCTTCATCCAAGTTTTATAAAGCGAATGTATTATATGAGGTTTATTGGGAAGTTTGCAAAAGCTGAGGGAGAGAAGAATGGAGAAAATTTCTTTGTACAATGTCTTTCTTCAATACCTTTAACTTTACAAGAGTTATTTCCGACTGGAAAATATTTGTTTGAAGGATTATGCAGTAATAAAAAGAATGAAAAAATCTTTACTGATTTAAAGAAGCATAAATTAGAAAAGCAACTGGTTATGTTTCGTCTTTATTATGATCGTGGAAATTTATTTCTGGAATTAATATGCACAGAAGAGCCTCGGGAAATAGCATCTTCATATAAATTGATTCCTTCACCAAAGGTCTCAAATTATAAAAAGAGAGCGTCTTTGGAACGGAAGTTAAGCAACGGTTATTTATCATTTCTTATGCCTAAATTACCAAAAGACTTTGAGCCTCCAGAATTATTGTGGCATGAAGGAAGGCTATATGGAAATTTATCGTTAAAATCATCAATAAGTTCAATTTCATATTTTGAGCAAAGAAAAGAATGCAAATATATTGAAATAAACGATTGGATGAAACATGTAGAAATAGCAGTAGATGATCATTTATATTTTGTAAGTGAAAATGTGTATGACCAACTAAATAAACGAATTGCTGAAGAAGGTAAGTTAGTTGAAGTAGAAGATATTAAAATGCAAAAGGATGACTGGGAATGGGATGAGCGTGAATCCTCTTTTTTGCAGTATGTACAAAGTATGGTTCGTAATAAAGGGTTATATTTGGATGATACAGATATATATAATTTTCACATTAGTATTAAAACCAATATGTTAACAATTGTTGGTAGTATACCAGGTGTTGGGAAATCACGCTTTGTGCAAGCTTATGCAGAATCACTTGGGTTACGTTATGGGGAAGAATTAATTTGGATTCCGATTTCACCATCGTATCAAGAACCACATGATATTCTCGGTTACCTTCATCCGAATGGTAATTTTATTGAAAGTGAAACGAAGTTAGTTCGGACATTGTTAAAGGCTAAAGAAAATCCAAATCAATTGTATATAATTGTGTTCGATGAAATGAACATGTCACATATTGAGCATTGGTTTACTCCGTTTCTATCCGTTCTTCAACTTGAAAAGAAAAATCGTATTTTGAGTTTGTATGAGAAAGTACAAGAAATAGAAAATCAAATTCCACCTTCAGTGGAAATTGGTGAGAATATTATTTTCGTAGGCACTGTAAATTTTGATGAAACGACGAAAGAGCTTTCCGATCGATTATTAGATCGAACAAATTTGATTACATTACAAAAAATTCCGTTTTGCGAGATGAGTATAGAACATGAGAAAGTTGTTCAGCAACCCCCGTTGAAAGTAACAACGGGAGAATTTCGACTCAATTGGTTTAGGAATAAAGAGATGATCGAAGTGTATACTGAAGAGGAATTAGAGTTATTGGATAAGTTACATGATGTATTATCATCACACGATATATCAAAAGGAATTTCTTTCCGATGTGCAAGCGCAATCGCTACGTATTTGCAAAATATACCGTTCCAAAATAATCAGTCCTATATGATTAGCAGGGAAGAAGGTTTTGATTTGCAAATAAAGCAGCGTGTATTAACGAAATTAAGGGGGACAGAAATGACAGTGGGCCCTCTACTTTTTGAGGAAGCAAAAAGGGGAGCGACATTGATACCACTTTTACAGTCTCCGCTTGCAAATCGTGTATCTACATTTGAACATTCTTTAGCTTATATAAGACAAAAGCGTAGAGAACTGGAGCTGTATGGCTATGCAAAATGAGGAGCCTTATGAAACAGCAATCGTCGATACGAAAGAAACGCTCCCGTTTGTATTGAAGCTAATTATTGGTACTGAGGGGAAAGGCGATTTTATCCTTTTAAACCGGCTTTGTACGTCTACTACAGCATTAGTTCAATGTATTTATAAAGTACAGGAATTAAAACCACTGAAATTACATTTCCATTATCAAAATCCAATGGATATTACATTCATATGGAATAAAGTATATGAGGGACAAAAGAATATAAAAGAGTCACAATATGAATTAAATGAAAAAAAACAAAGAGTATTAGTGTATGAACATGGAAAAACTGAATTTTTTTATCCGTGGCGCTGTGGCTTATACCATTTTGAAGTGCGTATAGAAGATAAAACTTATTATGGTGCGTTTCAAGTGGTTCCTAAAAACTTTTTTGATGACCAATTTGAAATGATTCAAGATTATGTGAAGTCAATTTTGAACGAGTTAATTTTAGATAGAGGTTATTACAAGAAAACTTTCTCAGCACTTAGCGATATTGAAGATTCTTCTTATTTGGTATTGTTAAGAAAGTTGCCACAAAAAATGAAAAGAATAAAACAAATTTTAAAAAAAGTAGAATCGAATGCGGAATTTGTACACGAATATGAATGGGAAACGAAAGCGCGGAAGACAACGAGAAAAACTGCCATTATGACAGAAAGAAAGCTTTATGCGAAATATTACAACCGTAAATTTAAGGAGCAAAAAAATAGTATTGAAAATGCATTTCTTAAATTTAAAATGATGCAATTCTATTATTATTTAATTGAAGCAGAAAGTTTTGTACGTAAAACTATTGAAATACTAGAAGGAGAAAAGAAGAAAAAGTCAGATGAATTTCAAGCTGTTAAAACAATTATTAAAACGATTGAACGAAATGGATCCGTGACGGATAGGGAAAAACAAAAATATAGAAATCTACATTTACTGAAAGAAGCAGATTTACGGAAAAGTTCTGTGAAAATGCAAGAATATAAAATATTAGCTCATATCGTATATGAAAGCGTACAATACTTTCGACATTTATTGTATTCTCCATTTTGGAGGGAAGTTTCTGAAACAGCTACCATTAATTCGAACACTTTATCTATACCGCATCAACAATTAATCCACCATTTAGAATTGTTACCGCAACATACCGAGCAACCTCCATCTTTATTATTCGTATATAAACCAACGTTTTTAGTGTATGAGTATTACGCTTTTTTTATCGTTATTTCTATATTAGAACAAATCGGATTTGAAGATAAGAATCCTATCCGTGAACAAATACAAGAACATTTTTATTTAGACGGATTACAAGATGGAACGACAGTGATTTTACATCGAGATGATATAAAAGTGCATGTCGCGTTTAATGATTTAATTGAAACACACCCTCTTATTGCACTAAGCAAAGGAAGTAATTTTTATAACGGAGAGGACACAAAGAAGCCGGATATTCGTTTAGATTGTTATGTAAAGGAAGAAGAGAAGTATGTATATAAATCTTCTATTATTATCGAAGTGAAATATAGCCCTATGTACAATATTTTTCAGCCTGTAGGTAATACGAAAGCAACGGAGCAAATGTATAAATACTGGTCTATTAAGTATGTAGAAGAACAGAATGGTAAACGAATTTTTAAGCGAAGAGCGATTTATGAAGTGATTTGTGTATATCCAGGTAGCCATATGCATAGTAAAAAAATTGAATCTGGATGTGGAGTGTTTTTACAACTATATCCATATAAAACGAAACAAGGAGAAGAGAAGTTGGCTGGGAAGCATGGGATGATTCAAATTTTTGAGAAATGGTTAAAAAGTAATAAAATGTAAAAGAAATCCTTTTTAATGAAGGATTTCTTTAGGTTAAGAAGAATTATATGCAGTACGGAAAGACACATTATACGGTTCGAACTTGATAGTGATTATCATTTTTTTATTAGAGTAATTGGATCTTTTTATATTTGTAACAGTATTGGGAATTAAGGGTTTTTACATGTGTATGAATGACTAATAAGTAGGAATTTAATTCATTTTGCAGAATATAATAAGACATAAATATTTTTAGTTGCATACGAAGATTTGTTCTTATATGATAGTAAGTGAAAGCGTTATCAAAAACAGAGCGGCGATGGGAAAGGCGGTTAAATATGTTCCAGCGTGTTCAAACAAAGGAAGAGCATTTTTGGTTCGAGCAACTGTGGGGAGATTTTTGTGAAGAAAGAAACTTAATGTTTGTAGAACGTAATTTAAATCCATCACGATTTTTATTAATAGAAGATGAACATCATATTGGTACAGTTGAATGTATTAAGTTTACAGTACCTGAACAATCAAATTCTGAGTTTTTCTATCCGTTTTCTAAAAATGATTTAGTGAAAGATTTGAAAAATGTGTATGAAATAGGAAAGTTAAGTATTGCGAAAACGTCTCGGGGGAGAGGACATTTCAAAAGGCTGGCAGCTATTTTATTTATGCATGCGTTAGAGACGAAAGCGGAATGGTATATTGCAGCAGTTACAAAAAGAATGTATATGTATTTACTTACACTCGGTTTTCCAATCGAACCGATAGATAGTCCATTCCAGTTTCATGATACTTTACAAGGTGTACCAGTGCGAATTCATGCTCGAAAAGGGGCTACACATCTGTATTCTTTGAAAGAATTCCGTGATATTATTCAAGGGAATGCTCATGCGCAGGCACTTATTGCAGAATACAGTAAAAATATTATGTTAACAAAATGAAAATATATGAATATGTATAGTATGAAGAAGAGTTACTTATTACAGGCATCTGTTTTCATACAAAAAGTAGACCCTTATTCTCAGAATAAGGGTCTACAATATTATAGTCCAAATATACTAAAAATCATTTTACGACGCTTCGGTTTCTTTTCTCTTTCATATGTTGGTTTTGCATCAGGAGTAATGTATATTGGTTCTTCTTTTTTTAGGGCAGCTTCTAGTTTTTGAATTCGTTCTAACATTTCCTCTATTTCGCGGCGATGTTGTAAAAGTTGGTATGTAACGACATCATTTGCTTTATCTTGCATTTGTTCTTCCATTCGATCTAGTCTTCTCGTAATTGTGGTAAATTGAGCTGTTAATTGCTCAAAATCATTCGATGATGTGTTTTGAACAATTGTGTTTACTTGAGTTTTTAATTTTTCTACATCATTTGAAGATGGTTTTTGAGTAGTTTGAGAGTTTTGAGGCTGGTCCATTTGAGAGCGATGGTATTCTAGCATTAGATCTAAATCACCTTGTGTGAAAATAAAATGACCATATTTATTTTTTTTAATCGTAAGATTTAATTGTTGTGCAATCCGGACAACAGCCTTTGGGCTAACACCTAATTTCTTTGCGATAAATGGTGTTTTATATTCCAAAATAATCCCTCCTATATATATCCTGTTGAATGATTTCTAGTTATGTAGCAAGTTCCCTTCAGGTGTGACAAAAGAAGTGTGGAATCGGCAAAGAAAGTGTTTTTTCACGAAGTTCAGCTGTTTAGCACATACTATTTATATAAATCATTTTTAGTTATCGGAAAATTGGGCTTATTATAGTTTGACGATAATAAGCTAATTAGATTATCATAATTATAAATATCTTTTTTATGTATGCATATAATATATAAAAAGGTGGTTACTAATGTAGAATTTTATTAGAGTATAAGAATGCTTACTTCACTTGAATAAATTTAAGTAGGAGGTGGCTTCCTTGCTTACACTGTAAGTAAGGAAAAGTATTTGGACATATATAGTATAAGTATAGTGATTGTTTTAATTGCCTTAACGGCATTTTTCGTTGCAGCAGAATTTGCAATTGTTAAAGTGAGGAGTTCACGAATTGACTATTTAATTGCAGAAGGAAATAATCGTGCAATATCTGTCAAAACAATCATTACAAACTTAGACGAATATTTATCAGCTTGTCAATTAGGAATAACTGTTACAGCTCTTGGGATTGGGTGGTCGGGTAAACCTGCGCTAAAGCACATGTTTGATGTGTTGTTTGCAAATTGGAACGTCCCTACTCAACTCGCAGACATTATAGCTATAATTTTAGTGTTTTTGTTTATCACATTTTTCCATGTGGTAGTAGGAGAGTTAGCTCCAAAAACATTTGCGATTCAAAAAGCAGAACAAGTGAGTTTCTTTGTTGCTAAGCCACTCATTTTGTTTTATCGTATTGCATTCCCATTCATTTGGATTTTAAATGGATCAGCTCGGTTAATTACAAAGTTTCTTGGGTTGAAACCACCAAAAGGGCATGATGAAGTGCATTCAGAAGAAGAATTGCGGTTGTTAGTTTCAGAAAGTTATAAAAATGGTGAGATTAATCAATCTGAATATAAGTATGTGAATAAAATATTTGAATTTGATGATCGTATTGCGAAAGAAATAATGGTACCACGAACAGAGATGAATATTTTAAATAAAGAAATGCCTGCTGAAGAGGCTTTACAAAAAATGTCTCATGAAAAATATACGAGGTATCCGGTTGTTGATGGTGATAAGGACCATGTAATAGGCTTTGTGAATTTTAAAGATATATTTACAGATTTTGTGAAGCACCGAGTTGTTAGTGAAAAGACAGTGGAGCAATATATTAGGCCAATTATTTTAGTTATTGAATCTATCCCAATTCATGATCTATTTTTAAAAATGCAAAGAGAAAGAACACATATCGCTATATTAATTGATGAATATGGTGGTACATCAGGTCTTGTAACCGTTGAAGATATTTTAGAAGAAATTGTAGGGGATATTCAAGATGAGTTCGATACTGATGAACAACCGGAAATCCAACAAGTTAGTGAGACGAAAACGATTTTAGAGGGAAAAGTACTTGTTAGTGAAGTGAACGCATTATTAGGTTTGGCTATTGACGACGATGATGTCGATACGATTGGCGGTTGGATCCTAACAAAAAATATTGAGATTTCCGAGGGCGATACCATTGAGATTGAAAATTATAAATTTTGCGTGAAAAAATTAGATGGACACTATATTAAGAGATTAGAAGTAACGAAACCTTCAGAATCGATTGTTATTGTAGGAGATGAAAAAAAGATTTCGCTCCAAGAACAAATTAGTTCGTAAACTCTGCTTTGTAGCAGAGTTTTTTTGAGCAAAATGTTTTTTGATGTATTAGGGCTATGATACAATTACACAAGTCAGACCTTTCACCAGGTGAAATAAATGAAATGTATTATTGTATACATATATTCGGAAGGAGAACCACTATGAAAAAACATTTATATATAAATGGGGTATGGAAATCAGTAGAGACGTATAAACCATTGTATGCACCATATTCTGAAGAAACATTAGCGGAGATTGCGCAAGGTACAGAAGATGATGTTAAGGAAGCAATAGTTTCGGCCAAAAATGCAATGAAAGAAATGAAAAAATTATCCGCATACGACCGTGCAACTATTTTAGAAAAGGTTGCACAAAAAATGGATGAGAGAAGAGAAGAGTTTGCAGAGATTATCGCAAAAGAAGCTGCAAAACCAATTCGTGCTGCACGGGGAGAAGTAGATCGCACTGTTCAAACATATAAGTTTGCAGCTGAAGAAGCGAAGCGAATATATGGTGAGACGTTACCATTAGATGCTGCACCAGGAGCAGGTGGCCGTATAGCGTATACAATTCGACAACCAATCGGGGTTATTGGTGCTATTACACCGTTTAATTTTCCACTTAATTTAGTAGCACATAAGATAGGCCCAGCAATTGCGGCTGGAAATACTATTGTGCTAAAGCCTGCCGACCAAACGCCACTTTCTTCGTATGCATTGGTAGAATTATTTGAAGAAGCTGGTTTACCAAAGGGAGCTTTCAATATAATTTCTGGACCTGGATCTGTTGTAGGTGAGGCATTAATAAAAGATGAGAACGTTGCTAGTATTACTTTTACAGGAAGTCCGAAAGTAGGTATTGGAATTAAGGAAAAAGCCGGGTTGAAACGAGTGACGTTAGAATTAGGATCGAACGCTGCAGTAATTATTGATGAAGATGTTGAATTGACAGACGAAATAATTGAACGTGTAAAATGGGGCGCGTTTGTGAATAATGGACAAGTTTGTATTTCAGTACAACGTGTTTTTGTGCATGAACGCAAAATGGAAGAGTTTATTACAAAATTAACGAAAGCAATGGAAAACGTTGTAGTAGGAGATCCGCTTCATGAAGAAACAGATGTATCAGCACTTATTTCAAAAAAAGATGTAGAACGTATAAATTCATGGGTGGAAGAGGCAGTTAAGGAAGGAGCTAATGTTGTATACGGTGGTAACAAACGTGATGCAAGGATTTTTGAACCAACTGTATTAACAAATGTTCCAGATTATGTATCTGTTCAGTGCCAAGAAGTATTTGGTCCACTTATGACTGTAAATACATTTAAAGAATTTGATGAGGCTTTAGAACAAGTAAATAATTCACGTTATGGATTACAAGCAGGTGTATTTACAAACAATCTATGTAAGGCAATGCGTGCAATTGATGAATTAGAAGTCGGTGGTGTCATGATTAATGATATTCCAACGTTCAGAGTAGATCATATGCCTTATGGCGGTGTGAAAGAGAGTGGAACAGGCCGTGAAGGGATTAAATATGCAATAGAAGAAATGACAGAAATGAAATTAGTGTGTATTAAAAAATAAAGTAGATCGAGCTTAAACACCGCAATAAAAAACGAGCAGGAAATGTTTACGATTCCATACTCGTTTTTTATTGTTTGTTTTACGTTTCTCGGAACGATTACATTTAATCAAGTGTACCTTTTACTTCATTTCTTGTTTGAAAATATTATCTTCGACATAAATATGTTCTTTATCTACAGCAGTGCTATGAGAGAGTACTAAACCGATTGGTGTTTCAGTACCTTTATTTTGAACAATTGTAAAAGGAATATTTTTTTCAGTTGCTAATTTAATGTATTTTGATAAATGTGGGTAAGCAATGCTTCCATTTAGGAATAGTTGTAATGATTGAGAAGAACGTATGTTACCCGTTACTTCTGTATACACATTACTTTGCATTACTTGACCGATTGTTAAAGCGATTTCTACACGCTCACGTAATGTAGTTAAGTACATATTACGTTCTTCTGGTTTGTTTTGCTTTTGGCCATATATGCCTTCTTGGAGATAGTCTTCCACATTTTTATTTACCATATTTTTCACACCTTTCACTTCTTATTGTACGCAAGAATTAAAAAGGATGCAAAAAAAAGTAGTTTTGAACAGGAAAATAATTAAAAAAATGAGAAGAGAAAAGGGATATATGAATAAAACTTATTTAAATAAGAAAGGAAAAATAAATTTTATCAACAGAAATTAACAAAATGTGACAACAATCTATTAACGAAATGTATTTTTTGTGTTAATATTCAAAATATAAAGGGTATTCGTCGTATGGAAATGGAGGGAATGGAGGTTTTTCCAATCGATAAGGATATTAAAGAAGTATTTTGTTCGCACTTGAAAAACAACAGGCACCAATTCGTAGAGAACTGGAAAAACAAAATGATAATTTCCGAAAAAGATCCATTTAAACAAGAGGTAGTTCAAAATGGAGCGAATTTATTAGAGTTAATTATCGAACTCATTATGGAAGATAAAGACATTAATTATCTTCAGCCATTATGTGAGAAAATTGCCATTGAGCGTGCAGGGGCAGATGCGAATATTGGAGATTTTGTTTACAATGCAAATGTGGGAAGAAATGAACTTTTTGAAGCAATGTGCGAATTGGATGTAAGTGCTCGTGAACTGAAACCGATTATGGCCAAAATACATACTTGTTTTGACAAATTAATTTATTATACCGTTTTAAAATACTCAGAAATTATATCGAGAAATTTAGAAGAAAAACAGCAATATATAAATGAAACACATAAAGAAAGGCTTACGATTCTAGGGCAAATGTCGGCTAGTTTTGTGCATGAATTTCGTAATCCGCTAACTTCGATTATGGGATTTGTAAAGTTATTGAAGACAGATCACCCTAATCTATCATATTTAGATATTATTTCACATGAATTAGATCAATTAAATTTTAGGATTTCGCAATTTTTACTTGTATCGAAAAAAGAAATGTGGAATGAATCTGAACGTTTTTGGGTAAATGACTTATTTCAAGATATTATACAATTCTTATATCCAAGTTTAGTTAATGCAAATGTTTTGATTGAAAAGAATTTGCCGTATCCTATTCCACTCGTTGGTTACCGGAGTGAAGTGAAGCAAGTAGTTTTAAATATTTTAATGAATTCGATTGATGCTCTTGAATCGGTGAAAGAAGAGCGGAAAATTATCATTGATGTATTTGAAGAAGATCAGGCTGTTCGCATTGTTATAAAAAATAATGGACCTATGATTCCAGCAGACAATGTAGAGACCATTTTTGAGCCATTTGTAACTACTAAAAAGCTAGGAACTGGTATTGGACTATTTGTATGTAAACAAATTGTAGAAAAACATAACGGATCCATATTGTGTCGTTCGGATAACGATTGGACAGAATTTCAAATTACGTTTCAAAAGTAAACAGTCTACACCATACGAATGGTGTAGACTGTTTTAATTTGTAAGTATAACGGTCTCTAATTTTGGATCCTCAGTTGAATAACCAACTATTGAAATTGTGTAAATTGTATTTGGTTCAACGTTGAATTTTGGAATGGTTAATAATACTTTTTTTGTATCAGCAAGTGAAACTTCAATATCTGCTGTACCAGGGCTAACTTGTAAAAAATCTGTTATTTGCTTAAAGAGTACATTTTCAAATAAATGATCCCCATCTTTTAAATTTACATTTACAACTGGAGTGTCTGGTGAAAAATGTGCAAACCGTATTTTTGCTTGACCAGATGGTAAATGAGTATTATCAAGAATGGGTTGTAATTGGAGATGATTATCGCTATTGACCGCTGCAAGGGTATAAGTGTGATTCCCCATTATCGGTACTAATGCTGAAAATATTGGAGTTTCGTTTCCGACAGGGACAATATCAATACGGTATTTACCTTGCACTAATGATAAATACGGACTGAATTGTTTAAAAGAAATATTTTTAATAACCTTTTGTCCGTTTATTATAATATCAACTGCTGGTGTATGGGGAGCTGTGTGGAAGATTCTCATATGTGACGGTAAAGTCGCTTCTTGTGAATCTCTCTTTTCATATGCTTGTACAAGTTTTGTAATTGCATCATAGTATTTCATATAGAGTTCTACATATCTTTTAGGATTGCTATATTGATAGTAACGAGCGAGCTGTTCGTAACGTGCAGCTTCTTGGCCGTATTTTTCAATTTCGGATTGAGTCATGAACATTCCTCCTTTATCATCATTACAAATATATGCGAAGCTAGAAAGAGGTTATGCAAAAAACTTGCCTTTCTAGAAAGAAAAGTTAAAATGGGGATTTTTTTATTTATAGGCAAACACACATACAAATCGATAATTGTCCTACATAAATTATAAAGGAAAGGTAGTTTGACTTTGATGGAAGGAGTGGAACCATTGGGATGGGGATATCCCCATAGTTATTTGGAATGAAGTTATGGAGGATTTGGTGCTATAGGCTGTGGGACGAATTATGGATTTGTATTATGAGTATTGCTATTAATTTTAGTGATGCGTTGGATAAGGTAATACCGATAAAAGAGCGTCGTGCCGAACTGATTAATGTGGTTAATCGGTTCTTTTTTTATTGTTCTAAACAGGTGGTACTATTTGTTAAGAAATAGTTACGATAAATGAGGCGGAGTAAAATGTCGAATTTTGTTTGAAAATATGCAATATAAAGTAGGATAATAGGAAGGAGAATAACGGGAGTTCCGTCGAAGTTTACACAATGTCAGCAATTGAGGGAAGTTGATATTATATTAAAAAAATATTCAATTTGCTGTTATCTTAAATTAGGAAGGGGTATTTAAGCGTACAGGTAAGGTTGGTCTTCATTTTTAGTTCTGAATTTTCTGTTTTCGAAATAATATTTAGCAATCATTTGTATATTTTATAATAGTTTTTTGATAAATTCACTGCTTTTGCAGAGGATTCTTTTTTATGAAAGAAACGTCAATTTTCTTCATATACATATACAAATTGGAGAAATGGGGGAGCGCTATGCGCGATTACTTAATTAAACCACTTGTTGGTCAGCCATATCCGATGATTTCACATGGAAAAGGTGTGTATTTGTATGATCAAAACGGAAATAAATATTTTGATGGTTCGTCTGGAGCGATTACGGCAGGTATTGGACATGGCGTAGCAGAGATAGCAGAAGTTATTAAAAAACAGGCAGAGGAGATCGCTTTCGTTTATAGATCACAGTTTACGAGTGAACCAGCTGAAAAATTAGCGAAGAAGTTAAGTGATTTATGTGTAGGAGATTTGAACTGGAGCTTTTTTGTGAATAGTGGTACGGAAGCAAATGAAACAGCTATGAAAATCGCAATTCAGCATTTTCAGGAGCGTGGCATTCAAGGGAAACATAAAATTTTGTCACGGTGGATGAGCTATCACGGGATTACAATGGGAGCTTTATCTATGTCTGGGCATCCACTGCGCAGACAACGTTTCGTTTCTATTTTGGAAGATTATCCGACTATTCCAGCTCCATACTGTTTTAGATGTCCTGTACAAAAGGTATATCCAACATGTCAACTTTCTTGTGCGACTGAACTAGAAAGAGCGATTGATCGAATTGGTGCAGAACATATTGCAGCTTTTATTGCTGAACCGATTATCGGAGCTGCTGGAGGCGCGGTTGTTCCGCCGAAAGAATACTATAAAGTAATTAAAGATATTTGTAGTCATTACGATATATTATTTATTGCGGATGAAGTAATGACTGGACTTGGTCGTACTGGTGCATGGTTTGCTATGGAGCACTGGGGTGTAGAACCGGATATTATGACGCTTGGTAAGGGGCTAGGAGCGGGTTATACACCAATGGCAGCGACAATAGTAAGTGACCGTGTTATGGAGCCGATTTTACATGGATCACGTTCTGTAATGAGCGGGCATACGCTTAGTGCAAATCCATTGTCTGCAGCAACGGCTTTAGCTGTTATTGAATATATGGAGAAACATAATTTACCTGAAAAAACAGCAGAAAAGGGAGAGTATTTATTAAAAGGTTTGCAGAAAGTTCAGCAACAATCGACAATCATTGCCGATGTGCGTGGAAAAGGATTGCTAATTGGAATAGAATTGCAACCGTTTACAAAAGCATCGGAGCTTATTTCAGTTGCTGCTAAAAATGGACTTCTCTTATACCAAGCTGTTTCAGGGCAAGCAGGAAAAGAGGATAGTGCACTGCTTGTTGCACCACCAATGACAACTACATATTCCGAGTTAGATGAATTACTTTCAATTTTTGTAAAGAGCGTGGAAGAGATGATGCAAAAAGGAGGGCATAGTATCGCATGACAACTATTACAAATACATTCGGTAAATTAAAAGAAATAGAGGAAGTAATTTCTTTGTTCCATGATGATATGACATTAATGTTTGGGGGATTTGGAGGAATCGGATCCCCTCCATCTTTAATTCAAGCTGTTTTAGATAAAGGCATTACAAATTTAAATTTAATAGGAAATGATACTGGATTTCCTGATGTAGGAATCGGTCGTCTTGTTACGAATGAAAGAGTTAAATCTTTAGTTACTTCTCATATTGGGTCAAATCCAAATGCGGGAAGACAATTAAATGAAGGAAGATTGCAAATTGAATTCTCTCCGCAAGGAACACTCGCAGAGCGTATTCGCGCTGGTGGTGTAGGGCTTGGTGGTATTTTAGTTGACGTTGGTGTTGATACGATTGTAGAAGAAGGAAAGCGCACAGTTGAAATGAATGGAAAGACATATTTAGTTGAAACAGCTTTAACGGCTGAAGTCGCAATTGTATATGCGAAAAAGGCGGATCCATTTGGAAATCTTGTATTTGATAAAAGCGCTCGTAATATGAATCCTCACGTAGCTATGGCTGGTGACATAACGATTGTAGAAGCAGAAGAAATTGTTCCACTTGGAAGTTTAGATCCAGAAGAAATTGTCGTCCCAGGTGTATTTGTAAATTATATCGTGCCATCGGAAGGAGTGAATTGGAAATGGGTATGGGCGTAGAAGTAAGAGATAAGATTGCAAGACGTGCAGCGAAAGAAATTCAGAATGGTATGCTTGTAAATTTAGGTATTGGAATTCCATCGCTTGTACCGAATCATTTGCCAGAAGATATGAATGTTATGTTTCATGCAGAAAACGGTATTGTTGGTATGGGACCAACGCCAAGTAAAGGGAATGAAGATGAGAATTTATGTAACGCAGCTGGTTTACCAACATCTCTTATTACAGGAGCAAGTTATTTTGATAGCTGCATGGCGTTTGGCATGATTCGAAAAGGATTACTTGATGTTACGATACTTGGTTCGTTACAAGTAAGTGAAAATGGTGATTTAGCGAACTGGATTGTACCAGGAAAACGCGTTCCAGGTATTGGAGGAGCGATGGATTTAGCGCAAAAAGCGAAGCGGGTCGTTGTTGTGATGAATCATGTTGATAAATACGGAAATGCAAAGATTGTTTCGGAATGTACATTGCCATTAACTTCGAAAAAATGTGTAGATTTAATTATTACAGACATGGCTGTCATGGAAGTGACCCAAAGAGGACTTGTCTTACAAGAATTAATGAGTCCATATACTGTAGAAGATGTAAAACGACATACGACAGCTGATTTTCATATAAGCTCAAATTTACTAGTAATTGAATGAGGGGAGTTGTAATATATGGAGCAATTAAAAAAACAAGTTTGTGATTATATTGAGGGTCATGAAGAAGAGAGTGTAAAATTTTTAACACGATTAATTCAAGAAAAGAGCGTATCTGGTGATGAAAGTGGTGCGCAGGCAATTGTTATTGAAAAGTTGCGTGAGTTAGGTCTAGATCTTGATATTTGGGAGCCTGCTTTTAATGAAATGAAAGATCACCCTTATTTCGTATCACCTCGTATAAGTTTTACAGATAGCCCGAACATTGTAGCGACTTTAAAAGGAAGTGGCGAAGGGAAATCTATGATTTTAAACGGGCATATTGATGTCGTGCCAGAAGGGGATGTAAATCAGTGGGACCATCATCCATATAGTGGAGAGAAAATAGGAAACCGCATATATGGACGTGGAACAACAGATATGAAAGGCGGCAATGTCTCACTTATGCTTGCGATGGAAGCGATTATTGAATCTGGTATTGAACTAAAAGGTGATATACATTTTCAAAGTGTAATAGAAGAAGAGAGCGGTGGGGCAGGAACATTAGCTGCTATTTTACGAGGATATAAGGCAGATGGCGTTATTATTCCTGAGCCGACGAATATGAAGTTTTTTCCGAAACAACAAGGATCAATGTGGTTTCGTCTACATATAAAAGGAAAAGCAGCACACGGTGGTACACGTTATGAGGGAGTAAGTGCAATTGAAAAAAGTATGTTTGTTGTAGAGCATTTGAGAAAATTAGAAGAGAAGAGAAATGGTAGAATTACAGATCCGTTATTTAAGGGGATTCCGATTCCAATTCCAATTAACGTTGGGAAAATTGAAGGGGGAAGCTGGCCAAGTTCTGTTCCCGATTCATTAATTTTAGAAGGAAGATGTGGTATTGCGCCGAATGAGACTATAGAGGCAGCAAAAGAAGAGTTTGAGGGCTGGATTGGTGAATTAAAAGATGTGGATAGTTGGTTTGTAAAAAATCCTGTAGAAGTAGAATGGTTTGGGGCTAGATGGGTTCCTGGTGAACTAGAAGAAAATCATCCACTTATTACAACGCTTCAACATAACTTTGTTGAAATCGAAGGGAACGAGCCGATTATAGAAGCTTCGCCATGGGGAACAGATGGAGGTTTGTTCACACAAATCGCTAACGTACCCACGATAGTATTTGGTCCAGGAGAGACGAAAGTAGCACACTATCCAAACGAATATATAGAAGTTGATAAAATGATTGCTGCCGCAAAAATAATTGCATGTACATTACTAGATTGGTGTGAGGTGAAAAAATGAAATACTATGAATCTTTTAGTGAACAGACAAAGCATTATACAGTAGAAGGGGTTTTAGATTATTTTAATAAACGTATTAGAGTTGATCACTATACAGGAAATGTTGAAAGCATCATACAAACAATCGATGAATTAGCAAAGAAACATTCTTTCACTAAATGTATTATTAAAGGAAAGGGAGAGCATGTTTCAACATGGCTCTCTTTCGGTTTCTTACTGGAAGCAACGATACCTCATTATTTTCAAGGGCACGATGCGCACTTCTTCGTGAAATATCATAATGATGAAAGACGAAATAGTATTCATTGGACTGAGGAAGATACTATTTTAAGTGGTGTAAAAGAAAAAGAAGTGAAAGAAAAAATAGTCCCAGAGGAATTTGTGTTAAGAAAAGCGACAGAAGAGGATGCGGAAGAATTAGCAATTGTCTTTGGAAAAGTATTTGAAGTTTATCCGACACCTTTAAATGATAGGAATTATGTAAAGCAGACGATGAAGGAAGACGATACAATTTACTATGTTTATGAATTCGAGGGGAAAATTATTAGTACAGCATCTGCTGAAATGAACGTGAAAGAAGGTAATGCAGAATTAACGAATTGTGCTACATTACCTGAATATCGAAAACATGGTTTCATGAAAAGTCTGTTAATTAAATTGGAGGAAGAGCTCCAAGAAAAATCTATTTTTTGTTCTTATACAATTGCTCGCTCGCTATCTTTCGGTATGAATGCAGCCTTTCATCAATTAGGCTATACATATACGGGAAGGCTTGCGAATAATTGCTATATTTTTGATAAGTTGGAAGATATGAATATATGGGTGAAAGATTTATCCAGCTATTCGAAAGCAGTAAGACTCCCGCCTCAAAATTCGGCTGTAAAGCAAAGAAGTTAGGTGGGAGTCGGGTGAATAATCAGTGGGGTGAATAAAGCCCCACTGATTAAAGTGTCACTTAACCATAAATAAGCAATAAAAATATATACACATTTCATCAAAATAGTAGAACGGAATCGTCATGCTTATAATCGCACAGAGGGTGCCGAAAATTCGGCGATGAATTTGCTGGATTTTCGGCAAAAGGGGGGATGACATTGCTAGCAGTTTCGACACAGGAAGTCATTGAAGCGATTTTGGGCAGTATAGATGAGGCCATACATGCAGTAGATGAAAATGGGATTACAATCTTTTATAATACAGTTGCTGCAAAACATGATGGATCTAAAATTGAAAATGTACTAGGAAAGCATTTATTAGAAGCATTCCCGTCATTATCCAGAGAAACAAGTACGTTGATGAAAGTATTAGATACAAAAAAATCAATCGTACACCAAGTTCAACATTACCAAAATTTAAATGGGGAAGACGTTTGTACAGTCAATACAACGTTACCTATTTTAATAGATGGAAATATTGCTGGTGCTGTAGAAATTGCGAAAGATTATTCTACTATTCAAAAGCTTACTGATACGATTGTAGATCTACAATCGAAAATAAAACGATCGACTAGCAAAAAAACGGTGAAAAAGCATGTTGCATTCGAGACAATTGTAACTGATGATTCCCGCTTTAAACAGACGAAAGAGTTAGCACAAAAAGTAGCGCCAACCGATGCGAATGTTTTAATATATGGTGAAACTGGAACGGGGAAAGAGCTATTTGTGCAAGCGATTCATGAAGCTTCTAAACGAAAAAATAAGCCGTTTATTGCACAAAACTGTGCAGCTTTGCCAGAGTCGCTATTAGAAAGTTTGCTGTTTGGCACGACAAAAGGTAGTTATACAGGGGCAATCGAACGGGCAGGATTATTTGAACTTGTAGATGGAGGGACATTATTTTTAGATGAACTGAATTCAATGCCGCTTGATTTACAAGCAAAAATGCTACGTGTATTAGAAGATGGAGTTATTCGTCGCATTGGTGATAATAAGACGAGAAAAGTAGATGTTCGCGTTATTACTGCAATGAATCAGCCTCCAGAAGTATGTTTAAGAGAAAATAAAATTCGCACTGATTTATACTATCGATTAAATGTGTTTTCATTATATATCCCGCCGCTTCGCGAAAGAACTGAGGATGTACTGTTATTAGCGTCTTACTTTTTGAAAGAATATAATAAAAGTTATAAAAAAGGTGTACTTCAAATTGATAAGGAAGCGAAAGAAAGATTACAAGCTTATCAATGGCCTGGAAATGTTCGTGAGTTAAAGCATACGATTGAACATGCCGTCATTATTACAGAAGGGAATTCGTTAACAGCAAATTGCTTGCCAAGAACATTTCGGAAAGAGAAAATTCAGGAGAAGAAAAGTATATTACCACTTAGGGAAGCTCTACATCAAACGGAAAAAGAATTAATAGATCAAGCGTTAATTGAAACGGAAGGTAATATTTTGCAAGCAGCAAAAATGTTAGGTATTCCGCGTCAAACGCTTCAATATAAACTGAGCAAGTACGACAAAACCGCCGAATAATCGGCGGTTTTTGTGCGTTTGCACCAATAAAAGAGCGTTTACATATATAACAAGTAATGAATATGATAGTAAATAGCGTTTTAGTACAGCACTTAAAAATATTTATTCTCTTATATAATAGGGTATTTCTCGCATTTACTTATCAAGAATATGAAGTTGGCATAATTATTGCTTATATAAAGGATGAGCGTATAAAAAGGGGGAATAGCAATGTTACATGATGTATACAAACCAAATCGTCACTGGAAGGATATTGAATTATGGAAAGATGTTACAGAAGAACAATGGAATGATTGGGTTTGGCAATTAACGAATACGATCAAAACTTTAGATGATTTAAAGAAAGTAATTAACTTAACACCTGACGAAGAAGAAGGCGTTAAAATTTCAACGAAAACGATCCCGTTAAACATTACACCGTACTATGCTTGGCTAATGAATCCTGATGACCCACGCTGTCCGATTCGGATGCAATCAGTACCGATTTCGGAAGAGTTATATAAAACAAAATATGATTTAGAAGATCCTCTTCATGAAGATGAAGATTCACCAGTTCCAGGATTAACTCATCGTTATCCAGACCGTGTACTATTTTTAGTAACGAATCAATGTTCTATGTATTGTCGTTACTGTACACGTCGTCGTTTTAGTGGACAAATTGGAATGGGCGTACCGAAAAAGCAATTAGATGATGCGATTGCTTATATTAGTGAAACACCACAAGTACGTGACGTTTTAATTTCTGGCGGTGATGGACTTCTAATTAATGATAAAATTTTAGAATATGTATTAAAGAATTTACGAGCAATCCCGCATGTCGAGATTATTCGTATCGGAACGAGAGCACCAGTTGTATTCCCGCAGCGTATTACAGAAAACCTGTGTAACATTATTAAAAAATACCATCCAGTATGGTTAAATACGCATTTTAACACTTCTATTGAGATTACAGAAGAATCGAAACTAGCATGTGAAATGCTTGCAAATGCAGGTGTTCCAATTGGAAACCAAGCTGTAATTTTAGCTGGAATTAATGACAGCGTTCCAATTATGAAAAAACTTATGCATGATTTAGTGAAAATTCGTGTTCGTCCATATTACATTTATCAATGTGATTTATCAGAAGGTATCGGTCATTTCCGTGCACCAGTTTCGAAAGGTCTTGAAATTATTGAAGGCTTACGTGGACATACGTCTGGTTATGCAGTACCAACTTTCGTTGTCGATGCACCGGGCGGAGGCGGAAAAATTGCGCTTCAGCCAAACTATTTAATTTCACAAAGTGCGGATAAAGTTGTTCTTCGTAACTTTGAAGGGGTTATTACAACGTATCCAGAACCGGAAAACTATATCCCAGGAAGAGCAGAAGGCTACTTTAAAGAAATTTATCCGACTTATGAAGAAAAACGTTCTGATATCGGCGTTGCAGGATTGATGAGTGATAAGAAATTTAATCTTGTTCCAGATGATTTACAACGTATGAATCGCCGCAAAGATTATGAAGTCAATGAAACGCATGCTTCTTTAAAAGATAAACGTGATAAGCGTGATCAATTAAAAGATAAAAAATATCAAGCACAAATAGCAAAGTTAGATGATGACAAAAAAAATGAGGGTGACGTAGTATGAATTGTATGTGGTGTGACAGTACAGAAGCGAAAGAAAGCTTGAATACTGTATATTGGGAATTACCAGATGGTACGAAAGCCATTGAAATCCAAGAGACACCATGTATTACTTGTTCCTCATGTGGAATGGACTATCAAGCAGACCATACTGTAAAAGAAATTGAAGATCAGTTGTTTTTAATTTATACGAAAGATTTGCCAAAACAACTAACATACGAAGAGTTAATGGGAAGACCACGTTTATTAAAAAGGAATTATTTCGACTTCTAACCAGCTTTTATGCTGGTTTTTTTCTTTTTTGCCTTGTATAATGTACCCAAGTTAGAAAGGTAGGGAATATTTTTGAAAAAGACATTTTACCATTATATGATGAAGCACCGTGCAGCTTTATTTAAAAATGAAATATCAGATTTAGCAGAGGCGATGTATGATGATTTAAGTTTTCCGAAGCAATCTGAAGACTATGATGTAATTAGTTCATACTTAGAGTTAAGTGGAATGCTAGAAAGTATGTCTATATTTGATGATGCATGGGATTTATATATACAAGAGAGATAACGATATGAAGTTTTAGGGAAATGAAAGCATAATGAATACATTACTTTGAAAGAAGTGAAGTATTCATTATGCTTTTTTATTTACAATACGTCTTGCTGTTAGAACATAAATGAAAAGTGAAAGCTAGTTTAAATACTAGCTTTTTTAAGTTATATACAAATTCTACTTTTTTATTGAAAAAATTTATGAATATAAGCTTCTGTGATAAGCGTTTTTATGTAGGTTGCATATACTGTTATCAAAATCACGACGTTTAAAAAAGGAGAGATATTGATGGCAAGGAAAAAACAACCTAAATATAACGTAGGAGACATAGTCGTGATTACGCTATATGGAACCGTTGGGAAAGTTACAAATATGAAAGTTTTAGATGGAGTTTACGTATACGAAGTAAATAATCACGATGGGTTTTACGTTGAGCAAACTTTGCAGCATGTAACAGAGCAGGAAATGAAAAAGGGCGACACAGAGTGGATTGAATTAAATTATAACTTTACTTTTGGTGATCTCGTGCAAGTAACTGGATATGATAAAGATGTTTTTCGTATTGTTGGTTTTCGTACAGAAGTATGGAGATATAAAAATGATGCATGGGAAGATACTATATATGAATTGTCACGAATTACTGATGGTGAATGGTTAGAAGCTGATGAATCAGATTTAACATTACTTGCCAATGCACAAACGGCAAATGCAATTTTGAAGAAAATGAAGCAAGATAAAGCTGGTATGAATAAATTGGATTTAGGAAAATTGAAGTCGATTAACAATTCGAAAAAAGTAAGTGTAAAGACGAATCGCCAAGAAATTATTGATGGGTTATTAGATATTTATAATGATTATCATTTATTATTCGATACATTTAAAGATGAAGAATATAAAATTGTTATGGATGTTGTTCAAAATTATTTAGTTAAATTGACAGAGAAAAAATAGTTAACTAGAAAGAGAGAATAAATTGAACAACAACATATGCAGTATAAGGTATGCCTACAATTATTAAAAAAATAAAAAGCCATTTAATAAGAGAGTCTGCCCATTGATCTTCATGCATGAACTCTTCTTTTGTTTGCCCTACTTCTTGATCTACTTCATATTGGTATTCCATTATTATTTCCCCCTTTGGATAGCTTGTACTAACATCGTATGCCCTTTACCTACATGATATGACTTATAAAAAAAGAAAAACTATTTTTCTAATCTCATATACATAATTTTGAGATTTTTTCATAAAACAGAAATAAAGGAGTGATGCTCATGAAGGAAATTGAAGTCGTAATTGACACGGAAGAGATTGCGGAGTTTTTTTATGAGCGACTAATTGAAAGAGGGTACGTTCCAAAAAGAGAAGAAATTGAGGACCTTGCAGATATTACATTTGAGTATTTATTAGAGAAATGCATGATTGATGAAGTTTTTGATGAAGAGGAAGATTGAAAGTAACGGCGGGCTTAACTCGTCGTTTTTTACTCTTTACAAACTTGTCACAAATATAGACAAGAATTGTTGGTATAATTAAAAGAAAATTTTATACAAGAGGTGAAGGGATGTTCAAAAAAATTATTGATTCTTTATTAGGAAAGAAAAAACATCGTTCGTATTCAAGTAGTGATTATCGTCATAGAGGGCGCTCATATTCAAGTAGCGATAATAAACGACGTTCATCTGGTTATGGGCATCAGCATTATAAAAGAAAACGTAAAAGCCGTAGTTTCTTTTCAAGTAGCTGATGAAATGGCGTCGTATACTAGCTTTATTTGATAGACCACTGCGAAAAAATACAATCGTTGCAGAGCGTTATAAGATTGAATCAGTAATTGGAATGGGCAGTTATGGGGTTACATATATCGTTAATGATTTGCAAATAAATAAATATAAAGTCTTAAAACAATTAAGGCAAAGTAAACAAAGATATGAGTCTGGTAGAAAATCATTTGAGCAAGAGAAAGTGATTTTACAAACATTAAATCATGCGTCAATTCCTAACCTACATGATCATTTCATATGGGAGAAAAAGAACTTTTTGGTGATGGAGTATATGCCGGGGGAAAATTTCGAAGATTGTATTTTCTTAGATGGCCAAGTATATGATGAACGTGAAGTTTTTGGAATTTTATATGAAGTACTAGGAATTGTTTCGTATTTTCATAGTAAAGGTATCATTCACCGAGATTTACGTATTCCAAACATATTAATGAAAGAAAATCAGATTAGTATTATTGATTTTGGATTGGCTAAATTGAAAGGTGAGGGTGATGAGCGTGCTATAACTTATGAAGGTGAACAAGCTTTGATGCGAGAAGTTCACTTTCGTAGCGATTTTTATGCGCTCGGTCATTTCGTATTATTTTTATTGTATGCTAGTTATGAATCGACTGAAAAAAAGGAAAAACCTTGGTATGAAGAGTTAGCGCTGGAAGAATATAATCGCGACATGCTAATGCGAATGTTACAAATGAAAGCGCCATACTATGAAAATGTACAAGATTTGAAAAAAGATGTAGCTTACGCTTTAGAAAGGATGGAGACTTCATGTTTCAAAAGTTTTTAGCAAGCGTTGGTATTGGTAGTGCAAAAGTAGATACTGTTCTTGAAAAAGATGAGTATACAGTTGGAGAAGAGATAGTAGGGAAGGTTCATATAACTGGAGGTTCAGTTAGCCAAGAAATTGAAAGCATTTACTTAACGTTGTCGACGTCATATGTAAGAGAAGTGGATGATAAAAAAGTAACTGCATCCTATGATTTAGAGCGAGTTCGTTTAACAGATCCATTTTCTGTAGAGCCAAATGAAAAAGTGGAAATTCCATTTTCGTTTTTAATGCCAATTGAAGCACCACTAACACTTGGAATGAAAACGGTTTGGGTTCATACAGGTCTTGATATTAAACGTAGTATTGATCCAAGTGACCGTGATTATATTCAAGTATTGCCGAATGCGCTATTGAACAGTGTATTAAATAGTGTAAATCAATTAGGTTTTAAAGCGCGTCATATAGAATGCGAAGAATTACCGTATCGATTACGTAAGCAAGTTCCATTCGCACAAGAATTTGAGTTTATTCCAGTTTCCGGAGAGTATTATGGGAAATTAGATGAATTAGAATTATTAATTTTGCCAAGTGCCCACGATCGATTAGAAATTATTATGGAAGTAGATAGAAAATCACGTGGATTGGCTGGTTTATTCGCAGAAGCACTTGATCTTGATGAGAAGGTTATTCGCTTTACAGTAACAAACGAAGATATTCCAACGATGCAGCAAAAAATTAACAATAATATTTTTTAATAAACTATGCATAAAAAAGAAATGGGGAGGAAAACTAAAACAACCGCTCCATTTTTTTGCATAGTGAGGTTATGTATGTGAAACGATACCGACATTTATACTTGTTAAGTTGTACACTACTCATTTGTTTTGTCGCACTATCACTTTCGTATCATACCGCTTGTATTGAAAAATTTGATAATGTAGTCGCACACTTTATTCAAAGTTTCCGAAACGAGTATTTGACAACCTATTTTACTTGGGTGTCCTTTATCGGTTCAAAAAGAATATATTTCCCGTTACTCGTTATACTTGTAATGTATTTTCTTCTTAGAAAAAAAATATTAAGTGCATTACTTCTAACAATTAATTATTACGGATCACGTTATTTGAACAGTATGCTCAAACTATGGTATGAACGAGCACGACCTGATGTGACGCAGCTTGTTACAGCAACTGGATATAGCTTTCCGAGCGGTCATACGATGAATGCTACTGCTTTTTTAGGATTTATTGCATACGTCACAATTACAGAAGATCGTATTTCATTGCATAAAAAGTTGCTGATTATTTTTATAGCAAGCTTCGTTGTATTATCTATTTCAGTTAGCCGAATTTATCTTGGCGTGCACTATCCATCTGACATATTAGCCGGATGGGCAGCGGGAGGTAGCTGGCTCGTTTTATGTGTTATATTTCATAAGGCGTTCATTAAAAAAGAACCTATGTCATAATAGGTTCTTTTTGCATGGGCTCCACATGAATATGAGCATGGTAAATCCCGAATTTCTTTCGAAGCATATCTTCAATATTGTCAGTAATACAATGGCTTTCTCTAACATCTATTCGAGCATCTACTTCAATTGTAATATCTACATACGTTTGATTCCCATACATACGAGCGCGAATATCTACAATATGTTCTACACCTGAAATATGCCCGATAGCATCAGCGTATTCATCCATTTTTTCAGGATCAATTCCATCCGTTAGCATATGAGAAGCTTCTACGAAAATTTCCCACGCAGTCTTACAAATAATAAGACCGACAAGTAAAGCAGCAATAGGGTCCAAAATAGGCATTTGGAACTGTGCTCCGACTATACCTACTACTGTACCAATACTTACAAGAGCATCTGATAAATTATCTTTTGCAGCAGCCTCTAATGATTTACTTTTTGTTCGCATTGCAATCTTTTTCGTATACTTGTATACACCGTACATAACGACAGCAGAAAATAAAGCCACCCATGCAGCAAGTACATTAGGTGCTGCTTGTTTCGGATTGAAAAACGATTGAATTGCACTAATAACAACTTCTAATCCGACCGTTGCCATAATAAAGGAAGCAACAAGTGATGCGATTTGTTCTGCACGCGAATGCCCATATGGATGATCTGGGTCACGAGGCTTACGAGAAATTTTCAGGCCAATTAATATTGCTAAAGAAGCACCAATATCCGTTAAGTTATTCAAACCGTCAGCACGTAATGCGCTAGAGAGGGTAATATAACTGATGATGATTTTCATAGAGGATAAAAATATGTAGGCTATAATGCTGACAATAGCACCTTTATCAGCTTCTTTATGAGAAAGAGAATCCATTTTAATCACTCGCCTTTCTACAAGGAATTTCTTTCTATACATAGAGTATCAAACGAAACTCGTGTGGGTCTATACAAACATTGTTGACGTTTTATAGCTTTTTAAGAAGGGGATAACAAAGTTTCGTTAAGGAAAAATATGTTGAAACGTACAAAGTAGAAATTTATCCCGCTATTTGAGGGCAGTAAGACCCCCACCTCAAAATTCAGTTGGAGCAAAGAAGTTAGGTGGGAGTGGGGCTGCCCGTAAACGCCCGATTGGTGAAGGCTAATAATCAGTGGGGGATGAACAAAACCCCCACTGATTAAAGTTTCACTTTATTAAACAAGTAATGATGATTATGGCAAATGGAAAGAGGGCGAGAATAACGATTCTCAAAAATTTTTTCATATATATTTTTCGCAAAATGACTCTTTGTAATTCCTCGTGTGAGTAATATATAAGAAATGATAACAAAATTCTTCAATAAGAAGAGGAGAAAGCATTATAATATTTACTTTCCAGAAAGAGAACAAAGGTAAAGAACAATTTGAAAACGAAAAAACCTCTGATGATTTTTCAGAGGTTTTTCGTTTCTTAGTATGCTTCTAAAAACTCAGTAACTTGCTCTTCCGTTTTTGCATTTGCACTATGTAAGTGACCTAACTTTTCGCCATTTTGATATACAAGTAGGCTTGGAATACCCATTACTTGATACTCTTCAGCAATACTTGGGAACTCATCTTTATTAATAGAATACCATTCAAATTTATTGAACTCTTCCATTACATCTCCGATAAAGTTGTCCATACGCACGCAATCTGGGCACCATGTAGTAAAGAACTTAACAACTACTGGCTCCTCGCTTGCGATGATGTCTTTGAATTCTTGTTCAGCTTTGATTTCTTTCATGTTTGTTTCTCCTTTTTCACTTATAATATTTGGGGTTATTTAGGTGGTGTTTTTGCCTAGAAACGAAAACTTCTAACAAAAGTTTTTCTTTCCGAATAATTCGTTTGCAAATTGATCCACCGCAGTTTCCTGAAGTCCTGGTACAATATGTGAGTAGGTGTCCAAGGTGATACCTACTTTTTTGTGTCCTAATCGTTCACTCACAATCTTCGGATGTATACCTTGCTTTAACATAATCCTCAGATCATGGAACCGAATATCGGGAACCTCACTTTTCTTTATAAGCTTTTTCCAGAGCTGTGTCAAACTTCTGAAACGGCAGACCAAATCGTAGTCATTATAGCTTTCATCATATCGCTCTTTTTCCTCAGAGATTTTTTGCAGATGGTCATTTAGTGCCATTAAAGTAATGGCAGGTAAAATCAGCAATCTCTTTCCATTGTAGACCTAAGATTTCACCTTTACGTATTCCACATGTAATAGCAAGAAGATAAGCGATATAATAACGGTTTTCTTTTGCATGTTCTAAAAAACGAAGATCTTCTTCATCGGTTAAAAAACCAGGGGGGTAACGCTGATTTAGTGAAGAGAGCTCATTATATCACTCTTTCGGAGGAGGTGAGTTAGGATGCGGAAATGGTTAAAGAAACTATTTTCGCAAAAACGCCCACCCTGCATTGTTTGTGAGGAACAAGAAGGTGAGCTTCAATTAAATGAAACTGATAGGATTTGTGAAAATTGTGCTCAAATTATGCATGGAAAAGGTATTGAAAGAGATGGATAGTACCCTTTACACCTTATTCCATATATAAAAAAGCTGGTTAGCTTCTGATTCAAGCGCTATTAAATGATCATTATTAATAGAGTTATTCGTATACATTCTGTTCTTTTGGATGTTAAGAACCGTATAATTCACATCGTTATGTTCATCTGAAAATGTTGATTCATTTAATAATGTCAGTGTTGAGTTGATGTTGTATTTATCAATTCGCTCTTTTTTTCCTTTGAAATATAGTTTGATAAGATGCGGCTCATCATTAATGAGCAAACCGAGTTCAGGTGATGAGCGGACGATTAAATTATCTGATATCCAATGTGATTTTCCTGGATCGAACCAAGAGACGTCGTTGTTTTTAATAAATTTTTTGTACTGCTTTATGACATCGATATAGTTTTGCTTTTTCTTTTGATCAACCGTTTGCACTAATGTTTCGAAACATTCAAAAGGTAGTTCATTTTGATGAAATTTAATAACAGTGTCTCGTAATTGTTTCCAGTAATCAAAAGCTGGTTGGTATTCAGGTTGAGATTTTAGATTTTTTACAAAGTTTGTTTTAGCTGCACTACTTTTCAGTGTGAAGTCTAAAAATTGTGTAAGTCCTACTTTAATTTCTGCCATGTTACACCCCCTTTCCAAACATTACTAATTCGATAATGGAAAGGGAAATCCTGCATTTTTTAAGGATGTGAGCTAGATGCTAGAAAACCAGATGTCCATGCACAATGGCTATGGTAAAGCTGATCCACAGGAGCAAGAAGGTATCATGACAATGTCTATCGATGCCGAAAAGTTACAAGATGATGCCATAAGTCGATTCCAAGCGTACGGGATTTAAAGGTACAACGCAGAAATGCAATCCTGCAGCATCCTGAATACCCGTGGATGCTTGCAAATGTAGACCGATTGATTGTCGGTGAAAAGATTGGCCTTGAATGCGAAAAATCGCCGGAATATTTCAGGAAAGAGTGAGGGTCAAAAGAAGGAAGGTGAACAAAAATGCTATTTGAATAAAAGCTAGTGGACTAGTTTTTAACACTCACTGAAATTAAGAATCATAACATACTTTGTAATAACTTATATGGAAGTGAGTTGAATAATAATGTTTTATTCATATTTTGATACCCGAGATAGAATGCGTCCGTATGGTACGGCGGGTATTACGTATAGCGGAGCACAAACTACAATTCAAGCTGTTCAACAAGCGTTACAAGCACAGCAGCAAATGCAACAAATGCAACAAATACAGCAAGGCATACAACCGTACTATCCATCTATGGAGTATTATTACCCAATGCATCATATTACACCATACGGAATTTCTGTTTCAACAATTCCATATGGAACTGTATACAATTTATAAAAATATGCGGGGGAATACATTTAAGTATTTATATAAGGGCGCAAGTACAGAGCGTCCTTATAAGAAATGATTCGTATCTAGGGAACAATTATAAAATTTTAGATATTGGAATGAGGATGTTACAACCTCATGAGTTATATGCAACGCAAGGATTCTTAAGTGGGGGATATTATTTTTCCAAAATGAAAGGTGACGATAAGAATGATGAGAGCGGAATTTGGCAAAAATTATTGCCAAGCGTTTATAAATTTTGGATGCTTTCCTAAAATGGCAAAGAGTAACTCTTACCTTACTCCTTGTCCATAGAATACACAAAAATTATACGCTTGTACAGGTCGATAATTTACAATAATAATATTTGGATATAATGCTTATAGGTAATTCTAAAGGATGAAAAAGTATTTGTTATAGAGTAAGTGTTGATTTTAAAATGTTTTTAAGAGAATGTTTACAACTCAACGATAATAAAGGAATATTGAAATAACAAAATACGAAATATTGCATATCTCACTGAACAATATAATCTATTCAATAATAATAAAATCGTACAGAGGAGTTTTTTCTGAAAATCCGAGTTGATGAAACTAGATAATTTGTATTACTGATTTAACCATAATATTACATGAGTGCTTTGTTTTTAAAAGTTATACTTTCTCTTCGCTCTGCCTTATGGTGGAGCATTTTTATTTTTGTAATCGCAATAACCTGTCCAAACTTTCCAAGTCTAGCATACATATTATGCAGTAGTAGATTAGAAAGGAGCACTATATATGTCTTGTTATTACTACTGTAAGAATTGTGAGAGTTACCAAAAGAAAAATCATGATTGCTGTAAAAAAAGAAGTGATTATTATAATAAGTACGGTAAAAGATGTGATGACTGTTCTTGCGATCATAAGGAGAATAACCTTGTAAGAGCATCTGCTTTTAGAGCTGTAAATACAGTTAATCAAAACCTTCCAGCTAATACTTTTATTAAAGTATTATTTCAAAATGAACAATTTGATTTAGCGAACGAATATAACCCAGCAACATCAGATTTTACTCCGAAGACTAGAGGAGTTTATTCCGTAATTGGGACGATTGGTTTCTTTCCGAACGATACAAATTTAAATTATAGAGCGCGTGTAGAAGTTCGAGTGAATGGAAATGCGGCAATTGCTATAGATAACGACTTTTTTGGTCCAATAAATTTCGGTAATGTCGTAAGTGTTTCAACAATACTTCAATTACATGCAGGTGATATTGTCGAGATTTTTGCACAAAGTAGTATAGATGGGGTTATTAGTAGTACAGAAGACGGTTCTCATTTTGAGGCTGCAAGATTCCCATCTCCAATTGTATAAATATTAAAAAGGAAAAAAATTATTAACTCTGCTTTTCGGTGGAGTTTTTTAATTTCATAATAGCAATAGCTCGTCCAAACTTTTTAAATTTATTTTGCATAGTATACAACAATAGATTTAGAAAGGGGATATAAATATGTCTTATTATTATTGTAAGCATTGCAATGGCTATAAAAAGACAAAGCATACTTGTTGTAAGAAGAGTACAGATTATTACGATAAGTGTTGTGATAATGAGAAAGATAAACTTGTAAGGGCATCTGCTTTTAGAGCGGTTAGTACAGTAGATCAAAATGTCACTGCAAATACTTTTGTTAAAGTATTATTCCAAAATGAACAGTTTGATTTAGCGGATGAATATAATCCAGTAACATCAGATTTTATTCCGAAGACTAGAGGGGTTTATTCTATTATTGGTACAATCAGCTTTGCACCTAATGATAGTAATACGAATTATAGAGCGCGTGTAGAAATTCGGGTAAATGATAATCCAGCTATAGCGATAGATAATGATTTTTTTGGTCCATCCAATTTTGCAAATGTCGTAGCTGTTTCAACAATACTTCAATTACATGCAGGAGATGTAGTTGAAATTTTTGCTGAGAGTGATGTAGATGGACTGATTATACAAAATGATCCAGGATTTATTAGTACGCATTTTGAAGCTGCAAGATTTCCATCTCCAATAAAATAAAAGACATGTTTGTGATTTATGGACTATTTTTTTAAAAAAGGCTCTACCTTATGGTAGGGCCTTTTAGTTAAAGGTGTTAAATTGGTAATATATTAAAATAAGTTCATAAATACTTGATAAGCAACACCTAGAGTTAATACGATAGCTAACAGTTGTGCTACCCATCTCGGTGCATTTAAATTTAGTAAAAGGGAATGACATATACTAAATGTAATGCCGAGTGTTAAAAGAATTGCGATAAGATATAAAATTAATAGGAATAAAGGTTGCTCTATGGAGCCGAAGTCAATTTTGGATGGATTCATGTAATATTTACCTCGTTTTATATTATTATATTAATATAATAATGAAAAATACAAGGAATTGGAAGAGTAATGTAATAAATACTATAAAAGAAAATTTGAAGTTATGGATGGAGTAGATAAAATAATCTTTGAAAGACTATTCAAAGCCAACATTTGTTTAAGTTTAATATACAAGAACGAATGTTCTTGGTATACTGGAAAATAAAAAAGGTGCGTTTACATGACAAATTTTAGTAATATAATTGAAAAACTAGATGAAATGATTTACAAACCTAATAATCTATTAATTACTAAAAGAAAAGAAGAAAAGCAAAATTCAGAATATGCAGGTGGGGTATTCCATCTAAATAATAGAAGCATCCGATTTAGGGTATCAAAAATTACGCCTAATAAGATGGGACAATTTGTTTCTTTTTGGGAGAAGAATGCCTCCATGAGCAATCAGGCATTTTCTTATGATTCAGCTCCTAACCTTTTAGTTATCACTTGTATAGCGGATAATAAACTAGGACAATTTATTTTTCCAAAAGAGATTCTTCTAAAAGAAAAAATATTAAAAACTCAAAACCAAAAAGGGAAAATGGCTATGAGGGTTTACCCTATTTGGGATAAGCCTGTTAGTAATCAAGCTAAGAAGAGTCAACTGTGGCAACTTCATTATTTTGTCGATTTAAGTGATACTGAAAATGTAGCTACAGATAAATTATTAAACTTATATTCATAGTGCATAATAAGAAAAGAGTTTTTTGGAATATTCAATGTTTTTATAGGTGGATATTTGGAAATGCTAACAGGATAACCCGTTAAGTAAAGAATAAAAAAGGAGCATACAAATAAAGTATGCTCAAAAAAAGATAGGCTTTATGAGTGGAGAATCTCCATACGATAATATATGCTCATTTCATTAATATGTGTAAAATATCAACAAAATATCAATAGAATATCAATTAATGAGTTATTTTAGTTTTTTAGTGAAGTCATGTTTTTGTGAAATGAAAAAAGAGCCGTTTCTTTTGAAAGATGCGGCTCTTTTTATTACTTCGTTATCGTACTGTTCGAAACGATAAATCATAAAATTATACGATTAATAATTTGATAATGATCGGACTTCAGTTATATATTTCTTAAAGTCTGGATATTGAGATACAGTTTTGCAGGTAGGGGTGAGTAGTTGATTAATTAAAGATACATTTGTAATTACTTCGTTACAAGGACCGTAGAATGTAACTTTTAGCTTTGAATTCGGGGGGACTTTGAATACGATAGGGATTTTTTTCATTAAATAAACTCCTTATTTATAGAAGGTTTATGTGTTAATCTTCTTTTGAATGTGAAGACATTTAAATATAATATGTAAATTTAGTGTAGTTGCTTATTATAGATGCCATATTAGTACATGGCATCTATAATAAGCACATTACTTGAAGCTAGGAAAGAAACATAGAATACTTTCCTTAAATTGCTTCATTACTATAAATAATGAATGTAAGAAAATAGTATATATGCCTTATGCAATTTTAAAGTAGTTACATATTATGGTAATAAGAATTGTATAAGGAGGTAGAATGAAAGAATGCAAGAAAATGTACAAGTTGAGCTTTTACCACCGTGGATTACGTATTTTAATGAGCTTAAAAATTCTATAGGTGCTGATCCAACTGTAACAGTTGGTCCACTTATTCCAGTTGGTGGGAATTTTATTATTTTAGTACAAGCTATGAGTAATGAAAAAGCGATAGCATTAGCTACGCTTCTTAAACCGTTCGTGGAATTTGGAAATGTAAGTGTAACGGTTGTTGTTAGTAACGAAGAAAGTGTGATTGTAAATCCGCTTCCATGTCCACTAGATGCATTTGAAATTGCACATTTATTTCAAGTAGCGTTAGAAAATAATCCTTATTTTCAACAAGTTGTTGTACAACCACAGCTACCAGGTGGAGCGAATGTTATTTTTCCAGTTTTTGCTGCGAAAGTTATTCAATTTTTTAACGATGATATTTCAAACCTTTGTCAAACGTTTACAGGTGTTGCTGCCAATGTATTTCATGATGTAATGAACGACGTTGTGTGCGATTTCCCTATTTTATTCTCTACAAGCTGCGTTACAAGCACTAGTGATGAACGATTTGTTATTGAAGGGAATATACAAAATAAGGATATAACCCCAAAACTGTATTATTAAAATCTGAAAAGACATTTTCCTGAATCGAAAATGTCTTTTTCTTGTACATAAAGAAAAAAATAACTAGACAGCTTTTATTATTTAGCTGCCTAGTTACAGGGAGATTGAAAAATATTGGAGGTCAGTTATGAGTATAAGCTAAAATAGCTTACATATAGTATGCACACTATTTATAGTTTTATCCCGATATTTATAGTAAGAAAGTTAAATTTGTCTATTTAATTTAAAGAAAAATATTCTAGATAGGTTATATATTTTGAAAAAATGATGAGATTATATTTATTTATTTTATGGAGAGTTTGTATTAGGCGTATGAGTCTAACAATAATACAAGCTTTGAATAAGATAATAAAAAGGAGTTGATTAGTAATGGGTTATATTGTAGATATTTCGAAATGGAATGGAAATATTAATTGGGATATTGCAGCGTCTCAGCTAGATTTAGTTATTGCTAGAGTTCAAGATGGTTCGAATACGGTCGATTTTATGTATCAAGGTTATGTGAAAGAAATGAAGAAACGTAGTATCCCATTTGGGAATTATGCATTTTGCCGTTTTATATCTATTTCAGATGCAAAAAAAGAAGCGCAAGATTTTTGGAATCGTGGCGATAAAAACGCTAAATTTTGGGTGGCAGATGTAGAAGTTCAAACAATGGTAGATATGCAAGGCGGGACTCAAGCATTTATTGATGAATTACGCCGATTAGGAGCAAAAAAAATTGGTTTATATGTAGGACATCACACGTATGTATCATTTGGAGCTCGCAATATTGATGCTGATTTTATTTGGATCCCTCGTTATGGAGGGAATAAGCCAGCATATCCTTGTGATATTTGGCAATATACTGATTCAGGAAATGTTCCTGGTATTGGAAAATGTGATTTGAATCAATTAATTGGGAATAAAAATCTTTCTTGGTTTATAGGTTCAAATCAAACAAATCAATCTAGTATTGGAGACAGTAAGCAACCAAATGGAATTGGTATTGCAGTTTCAAAATATGATGATGGATACGGCATTAATTTATATGAAAATCCTGCGAATCCGCAGTTTATAGGAAGACTTACGAAAAAAATCCCATATTTAATCTATAAAGGTTATTGGGGAGGTGGCGAAAAAGATATGATTTGTTTAGGTGGTGAACAACAGTGGGCTAAGTTAGAACATTTTAATGTACAATGGTTTTATGCATATTCAAAGTACACACCTGGATATGAAATTAGAACGTACGATGGGCCAAACGGGAATGATACAGGTGCGGTCGATGGGAAGGTCCCTTATCGTATTTGGAATCGTCAGGATGGATATATAGATATAGGTGGGAACAAATGGATCAAAGAAGAACATGTACAGATTAAATGATGTTAAAAAGTCGGCTTTATGCCGGCTTTTTTATTTAATAAAGCTTGTCTCTGGCATGAAGAGAAATACTTGCAGAAAACACATTGATTTCACAATAGCGCTGTATAGTTCCTAATATACATTTATCAAAGTGAGGTATTTGAATTGAAAAAGAAAAAGCTATTTATGGGAACTATTATTGCATGTGTGGCGCTAACATTGTCTGCGTGTGGTTCCTCAGAAAATGTTGCAACATCAAAAGTAGGAAACGTGACAGAGAAAGAGTTAAGTAAAGAATTAAGGCAAACATATGGAAAAAGTACTTTATCTCAAATGATGTTAAATAAGGCATTGCTAGATAAATATAAAGTTTCAGATGAAGAAGCTAAAAAACAAGTAGAAGCAGCGAAGGAACAAATGGGTGACAAGTTTAAAGTGGCTTTAGAGCAAGTAGGATTAAAGAATGAAGATGAATTAAAAGAGAGAATGAAGCCAGAAATTGCACTTGAGAAAGCGATTAGAGCGACTGTCACAGATAAAGATGTGAAAGATAACCATAAACCTGAAATGAAGGTAAGTCACATTTTAGTGAAAGATGAAAAAACTGCGAAAGAAGTAAAAGAGAAAATAAATAATGGTGAAGATTTTACTGCTTTAGCGAAACAGTATTCGGAAGATACTGGTTCAAAGGAACAGGGCGGAGAAATAGCTGGTTTTGCTCCTGGTCAAACTGTGAAAGAGTTTGAGGAAGCTGCGTATAAATTAGATGCAGGACAAGTAAGTGAGCCAATAAAAACATCTTATGGTTATCATATAATAAAAGTGACGGATAAAAAAGAATTGAAACCATTTGATGAAGTAAAAGATACGATTCGAAAAGATTTAGAACAACAAAGACTGCAAGATGCGACAGGTAAATGGAAACAACAAGTAATCAATGATCTATTGAAAGAAGCAGATATTAAAGTAACAGATAAAGAGTTTAAAGATACATTTAAATTCTTAGATGAGAAATAAGGTTTAGAAGAAAAACAGAGATTTAGCATAATGCTATATTTCTGTTTTTTTATTTTCAATAGAAAAGGGAACTCATATAGAGTTCCCTTTTCGCATTAGTGTGTGAGTTATAAATAGATAGTAAGACAATACAATATTACATTTAAATATTAAGAATTACAATAGGAAAATTTGGATGTAGATAAAAGGAATAAGCAATTAAATTCGCAAAATGCTGAAATGATAATGTTTTAGTTAATTAATTTTGTTAAATATAAACTAAATATATTTTCTTGGAGAGTGAATTGAGGACATAATTTAAAGAATGGTACATATCATATTTATTGGAGTATAAATTAACTTTATAGGAAGTGACATGTTGAACATTTAGTACAAAAGGATGTTCTTAATGATGATAAGAATTATTTATCCCGCTATTTGTGGGCAGTAAGACTCCCACCTCAAAATTCGGCGAATGCGAGGGAATTAGGTGGGACATCAACTGCTCGTAAAAGCCCGATTGGTGAAGGCTAATAATCAGTGGGCGATGGACAAAACCCCCACTGATTAAAGTTTCACTTTATTAAAATAGGATGAATATTTTTATATTTACTAGATTATTAAATTAATTTGGGGGAGAATATATGAAAGTTATTTTTAAGAGAGAAGGCGGGGGGAAAATTTTTGAATCATCTAATGAAAATGTAAGCGTTCTATTAGCTGTATTAAAAGAAACAAAAGGGATAAAGATTGGGATGGTTGAGTATGAAGTATTAGAATATAAACTGGAATATTATCGGAATCCGAAAAAAACAGAAACAGAGAGAGAATTACATATTATAATGCAACCCAAGCATATTCAATAAAGAAAGTGAAAAATTAATGAGTGTGAATCTTACTGCCTGCAAATAGCAGGATAAATGGTAGTAATTGTCGATATGTATGAAACTTATGAGGGATGAATTGTTTTACATCATAAGTTTCTAAAGCTTTGTGAGTTCGTTCATAATAAAAGTGTATGCTTTTGTTGAAGGATGGTTAATGAGATATAGCTGAAATTTGTATTCCAGAAAGAACGTTAGTTAGGATAGAAAAGTAAAATTAGAAATATAATTAGTTCAATAAAAGCGACTTCACATTAGGTGGAGTCGCTTTTATTGTTGCTACACGTATTCTATGATGCGATAGGAAGTGCAAAGAAATTTGATTAATAAAAGGGAGTAATAAATGAGTATGAATAAACTTCATATATTAAAGTTGCATTTTGTTTGAAAAATTTACATGTTGCACTTCCGAAAGAACGTTCGTTCGTGTATAATTAGAACGAATGTTCTTTCGGAGTGGAGATTTCTACAAATTCATAAATAGTTTTGAATTGGAAAGCTACGCTACATATAAATAAGAGATGGATAAAGTGTATCTAGAAGTGGAATTTCTATTCTTATGAATGGATAGATGTAGAAAATTGAGGAGTAAAGAAAATGAATTATGTAAAGGTACAGGAAAAAGGAAGAGAGTGGGTTCCGTTTACAGTAATGTCGGAGCAATTATTAAGTATGAAAAAAATTATTGGAGAGAAATTAAAAGTCCAAAGACCGCTAATAACAAATGAAGCGAAAGACAGCATTTCAGACAAATTATTAACTTCATTATTGTCTGAAGAAGAGATGTTAGTGACATATTTTGAAGAAGGATACATACTTACGAGTTATATGACAGTGGTTCATATAAATCCGATTCAACAAATTGTAAAATGTACAGATGCATTTTATAAAACATATATATTTTCTGCAATGGACATAATTGATGTAACCTAAAAGAAGCTGAATTTTGAAGTTTAGCTTCTTTAATTTAGCCAGCTATTTGCGGACAATTAGATTTACACCTCAAAATTCGGCTGTGAGTCAGGCTATCTGTAAAAACCTAATTTTTTGAAGAGGTGAAGAACTAAATGAAAAAGCAGCTAGATGCAAGCTAGCTGCTTAGTCCCAGGGAAAGGGAGAAAAAGATTGGCACTCAAAAAATCGACGATAGCTGTGTATCAGCCTGAGTATAGTATAGACAAATTTTAAAATGTTATACAAAAATGATTACAGAGTTGTTTAGGCCGTACCAACTTGGTTTTGATCTGCTAGATCAGAATCAAATGTATTAGTCGCGCTAACCCCACTAAAAGTGTTCACTACGAAACCAACGTTAGATGCGCCAGAGCCGTTATAAGCTTTCGTATTCTCTTTTGGGGAAACATTGTAGAAATCACCTAAGTTGAAAGATCCGTTACTATTTTGTACAACTAAATTCCCAACAACTGAGGGCATAATTTTCACCTACTTTATAAGTAATTGTTTGCATTACTATATGAAGGTACAGTCTAATTGGTTCATTTGACAAATATTCCGGAATAGAAAAATGTTTGAAGCTTTGTTTAATCAATCGAGCAAAAAGTATGTTAAAATTAATGAAGAGCTGAATTTTAAAAAGAATAAATTTGAATAATTAATATATATGGAATTAAAGGTGGCAAAATGTAATGGATAATGTTATAAAAACAGTGGATTTAACAGATGCAGAATCAAGTAAACTTGTTGCTTTTATTTATAGTAATGATGTCACATTGATCGAAAAAGCATTTTGTCCTAATGAAATAAAATTAAATTTTAATGAAATAGCAATTTTATCGGCAATTAAAACCGCATATATTACGAAAGTATCTATAAGGAAAGAACTTGAAGCGATTTTTCACGATACAGGCGTTTTATTAGTAAAGCAAAATGTTGAAAGGAATAGTATTCAATCTATAACAATGCATTTTGAGCAATTTAAAAAGTTGCAAAATGAGATTGAGAATTTAAATAAAAGTATGTTATAAGACTAGGTGGAAATTCTTTGATAGAGGTGGGATCTGTTAAGTTGAAAAAGTGGATTGAAAAGTATTTGGATAAATCGAACCGTAAACATAAATATACTTTCATTAAGGTGTAACCTATATTTATCGATGTGAGAAATGTAGGGAATAGAAGATACAATTTAAAAATAATAGCGATACAAACAAAAAGAGTAACTATGATGGTTACTCTTTTTGTTTGTAATATGTAATATTAAAAATACTTCTAAAGTATGAAATGAATTGATACTTAAGTGAGAAGTTGAATAAGAATAAAAAGAGTAATATTAATGGAAAGGAGGAGATGAAGTTGGAGCGAAACGACATTGGGAAACTTGTAATTATTACTGGAGTAACGCAAGGGTTAGGACGTGCAATGGTTGATAGGTTTCATGAATTGGGGTGGAACATAGTAGGGTGTGGACGCTCAAAAAATAAAATTGAAGAGCTTAATAAATATTACGGTGCTTCACATGATTTTCAAATAATTGATGTTTCAAATCATCACCAAGTTAGTAAATGGGCAAGTCGTATTCTTAATAAGTATAGGGCTCCCGATATGTTAATAAATAATGCATCGATTGTTAATAAAAATGCACCTCTATGGAAAGTTACTGCACAAGAATTTGAAAGTGTAATGAGTGTAAATGTGAACGGGGTAGTAAATGTCATTAGGGCGTTCGTCCCGGCGATGATAGCTAGGAAAGAAGGAATTATTATTAACATGAGCTCTAGTTGGGGAAGAGAAGGCGAGGCTGAACTTGCGCCATATTGTGCCTCGAAGTTTGCTGTTGAAGGTATCACGCAGTCAATGGCAATGGAACTACCAAATGGTATGGCAGTAGTTGCTTTAGATCCAGGTGGCAGTATTAGCACTCCAATGCTTGACTTATGTGCACCTCAATATGTAAAAGTATCTCCTACACCTGAAATGTGGTCACATAAAGCAATTCATTATATATTAAATATATCAATAGATAAAAACGGTGAGTCATTGACATGTCCGGCATACATTCATTGAGAAACTCCTTGTCAAAAAGAGCGCCTGAAAGGTGCTCTTTTGTATATTAGTACATTATGTGATGCACAAAATTACATATGAAAAATAGAATAATGAATTAAAGGTGATATTTGTTTGTTTTGAATGTACTAGAAAATTTAAATATAGGTGATGGGAAATGAACCTACGCGATTTAGAATTGACAGGTGCCTGGTTTCAAGTAGGAGGAAATCTTATAGCAGCAATTGGAACAACTAGAGGGTTTGCAGGGGAAGAAAAGATTGAGTCGGATCTCGTTATTGTAGGGAGTTCATTACAAGCTCTCGGATATATATTACAAATTATAGCAACTAATGATGCGAAGGATGAAGATAAATGTGAGAAGCAAGAGGTAACTATAGATAATAAAAATAAAGCGCTAGCGAAAACGGGGATTGAGTTATTAGCTTTAGGTAATATTTCAAATGTAATAGGAACGTATTTTAATCTCAATGAACAAATGAAAGAAAATGATTTCCTTATAATTACTGGAAATAGTTTGCAATCAATTGGCGCTTTTTTAGGAGTAGAAGTAGCATTGAATGAGATAAATGGAATACAGTGGATTATCGTATTAGGGAATTCAATGCAAAGTTTAGGTGCGGGATTACAAGCATATGAAGGTATTAAAAATATATCAAAAGAAGAAAAGGGAAAAGAAGACAGTAATATAGATAAAGAAGATCAACGTATACTAGGGCTAATAGGTATTTGGATACAGGCAATAGGTACTGTAATTTCAGCAATTGGATTAACCGAAATAGTAGAGGAACAACGATTGGAATCTAAGAAAAGGTGATGAAATACTCATTTCAATGAAGTTTGGAGTATTTCAATTTTAGAAGTAGGACAAGATGGATGTGTTAATTGTTTTTGTAGGCTTTTTCATATAGGCGTAGAATATACATATAAACGAACAGGTGAAAATAACTTGTTAACGTTAGTGAGAGGCTTCTTATTTAGTTATACTATTATATGTGATTTTTGTAATGATGAGTTCTTATATACGCTTTTAGAAATAACATGATTTCATAGGTTTGATAGTGTAGGAGATGGATGGGGAAGAAGCGAAAAATAAACATTAAGGAGTTTTTCAGACATGATGTACTTATTAGCAATTCTACTTCCGCCGGTAGCTGTTTTATTTTGCGGAAAGCCGTTTCAAGCGATTATTAATTTCATTTTAACCTTAATTTTTTGGGTTCCAGGAGCGATACACGCAGTTCTTGTCGTACATGATAAAAAAGCCGACAGGCGACTTAAAAAACAAGTTCAGGCGTATGATGAAATTAATAAAAGAAATAGAAGATAAATTGCGATTGGCATACAAAAAAGAAAGGGGATTTGATTCGCCTTTCTTTTTTGTATGCCAATCAAGTTTAAATTTTAGTATAGCGGTAAGAATTTTTAATATAAGTATTATGATAATAACTTTTAGAGTGTGCGTTTAATAAACCGGTGTAAATGCTTTCTGGCACATTGAAGAAATCATACATACCATTCTTTAGTTGAATACGTAAAATCATAGAAAAAGGATTATAGCCAACAGCAACTAATTTTTTTGAAATAACGGGAGATAGCTTCATCATTACGCAACTCCTTATTTTTCATTTTAGATGGTTTCTTGTAGAGAAGGGGATTGTCGTGTTGAAATCCTAATAATTAAAGGAGTATTATACTTATATGCAATATATCAAATGTTTGTTATACGTAATTATAAGGAAGTTCACACGAAGTACATATCGTTGTGCTATTTTTATTTCACCTTTGATTTATAAATAAGAAAATATTGACCATTTGAAAAAAAGGTATATTATTTATACGAGGTATTAAAAATCCACTTCTTACATTCTATGCTTTAAGGGGCAGTATTATTAGAAAAAATAGAAGTGAAAATAGTTTGTATAAGAAGTATTCTAAAATGTATAATCTGTGAATTGGGAAAATATTGAATGCTCCAGGTCAATATACTTTCTTGATTAAATGTATTTGGGAAAGTGACCTCAATATTTTCAAGTAAATCAACGGGAGAATTGAAAGGCAGGAGAAAGTAACATGTCAGAAAATTATCGTTCTCGAGAGGAGCGACGACAAGTTCAAAAGAAAAAACAGCCAGCTTCTAAAAAAACAAAACCAAAAGGTAAAACATCGTTTTTTCGTAAATTTTTAATCAGTTGTTTACTACTTGGTATTGTAGGTTTAGTGGCAGGGGTTGCTACCTTTTTCGTAATGATTAAGGATGCACCAAAACTTGAGAAAGCAAAACTTGTTAATCCGTTATCCTCAAAAATTTATGATAAAGACGGGAATTTGGTATATGAATATGGGAAAGAAAAGCGGACGAATGTTACGTATGATCAAATCCCAAAATTAGTAGAAAATGCATTTTTAGCAACAGAAGATTCGCGTTTTTATGAGCATAGCGGAGTAGATTTTAAAGGTACTGCTCGTGCAGTTTTAGTTAGTCTTAAGGGGGATTATGGCTCTCAAGGTGGTAGTACGATAACGCAGCAAGTTATTAAAAACTACTTCTTATCGATGGAAAAAACATCAAAACGTAAAGTTCAGGAAATATATTTAGCGTATAAGTTAGAACAACAGTATTCAAAACATGAAATTTTAGAGATGTATTTAAATAAAATTAATTTAGGTAATCGTTCATATGGAATCGCAACAGCAGCACAAAACTACTATGGTAAAGAATTGAAAGATTTGACATTACCAGAAGTTGCGATGCTAGCTGGCTTACCAAAAGCACCGAATAACTATGACCCAACGAAAAAAGAAAATGTTCAAAGGGCAACAGAAAGAAGAAATACTGTACTAAACTTAATGAATAGACATGGTTATATTACAAAGGCAGAAATGGAAGAAGCATCGAAAGTACCAGTGGATAAAAATATTAAGAGTGCAGCTGAACTACAAGCGATGCCATATACTGCATTTATGGATGCAGTAGTGAAAGAAGTAGAAAAGGAAATACCAGATGTTAATATTGGATCTGATGGTTTAGAAATTTATACAACATTGGATCCAAAAGCACAGAAATTAGCTGATAATATTTTGAATACAAATATTATTAATTATCCAAATGATAAATTCCAAGGTGCTTTCACATTTATGGATACGAAAACTGGAGAAGTTCGCGCTATAGGTAGTGGGCGCGGTGAAAATAAAGCAGTATTTAAAGGGCATAATATGGCGATTGAATTAGATCGTGCAGCTGGTTCAACGATGAAACCAATTTTTGATTACGCTCCTGCAATTGAATATTTAAAATGGGCTACTTATCATCAAATTGATGACTCTCCATTTAAGTATTCAACTGGCCAAGAAGTTAGAAATGCAGATAGAAGTCATTTAGGGCCAATCTCAATGCGTGAAGCACTAACAAAGTCACGTAATATCCCAGCTATTAAAACAGCTAAAGAGGTAGGTATTAGTAAATCGAAAGAGTTCTCTGAGAAATTAGGTATTACATTTAATGTAGCACCGACAGAATCAACAGCGATCGGTACAAATGAAGCGTCACCAACTGAAATTGCAGGTGCTTATGCGGCATTTGGGAATGACGGTAAGTATACGAAGCCGCATTTTGTTAAGAAAGTAGTTTATCCAGACGGCAAGTCACAAAGTTTTGGACAAAAACCAAAATCAGTTATGGCGGATTCTACAGCATATATGATTACTGATATGCTTCGTTCTGTAGTTACATCAGGTACTGGTACATCGGCAAATGTGGCCTCTTTAGATGTAGCTGGTAAAACAGGTACAACTAACTATTCTTCAAAACAACTAGCACAATATGGAATTCCAGAAAGTGCAACTCGTGATAGTTGGTTTGCAGGATATACACCGCAATATACGATGGCAGTATGGACTGGATATACGAAAGATGGTAAAGACGAGTATATTAGTAGTAAAAATACGAAAATTGCACAGTTGATCTTTAAAGAAATGATGAGCGAGATGGCTACAGATAAATCACGCTTTAAAATGCCAAGTAGTGTTATTCAAGAAGGTAGTGAATTGCGTATAAAAGGTGAAAAACGTGATTCATCTCCAAATACTAGCGTACCGGATACAACGGAACAACCAAAACAAGATCAACAGCAAAAAACTGAAGAAGAGAAAAATCAAGAGGAATTAAAGAAACAGGAAGAACTTAAGAAACAAGAAGAGCAAAAGAAACAAGATGAACTTAAGAAGCAAGAAGAGCAAAAGAAACAAGATGAACAGAATAAGCAAAATGAACAAAATAATGGAAATGGTCAAGGAACTCCAAATCCACCAACTAATGGAAATGGCCAAGGAACTCCAAATCCTCCAACTAATGGAAATGGCCAAGGAACTCCAAATCCACCAACTAATGGAAATGGTCAAGGAACTCCAAATCCGCCAACTAATGGAAATGGTCAAGGAACTCCAAATCCGCCAACTAATGGAAATGGCCAAGGAACTCCAAATCCACCAACCACTGGAGGTGGCCAGGAAACTCCAACCCCACCAACTACTGGCGGGAACACAGGAGAGGCTCCTTCCAATAATGGACAATAAATAATGCATTTTAAAAGCACCAAAGGTACCGGGAAAACGGTTTCTTTGGTGCTTTTTGTATTATAAAGAATATTATTTTTAAATGTTAAAAGTACCATAAAAATTTTGAAAGTAAATTGATGGGAAATGATAAAAAATTTGAGTTGGTGGTATTGGATAACTAGGGCTATAAAAAGTAGTACTACTAGGGTGTGTACCATGATGCCAAAATGAAGGGGTGACTTGGTCAGTCGATTGATATTGTTGCCAAGCGGCAGGAAGTTCGATACCAACATCAGAACTTGCTGTATGAACGGCAGGAACATGTATTGAGGGAGCTGCTGGGACAACGGCGGTTATTCTTGGTGATACCCACATGAAAACGATCACTCCTAAGTTTCAATGATAAAGTAGTATATTCTTTTAATGCTTATAAAGGTACATATAGATAGGATTTTCGGTTAAAACATACGTACAAAGTCGTAAGACCAATGTGAATTGATGGTGGACCATTTATTACGAAAAGATACGCCTATTAGCGGAGGGAAAAGGAATATGAAACATATACAATGGATGTGTTAATCGTAATATTTTACGTGTTTATGGAGGGATTTTAATGGAACGATTATGGACGAAATCATTTATACAAATGACTATCGCGATGTTATTTTTATTTACAGGGTTTTATTTACTTGTTCCAACGCTCCCGCTCTTTATTAAAGAGATTGGTGGAAATGAATCACAAGTTGGGCTGATGATGGGAATGTTTACGATAGCCGCAGTTGTAATACGACCGATTATTGGAGGTATGTTAGATCAATATGGTAGAAGATCTTTTATTATTTTCGGACTCATCTTTTTTGGAATAACGATGTATTCGTATAATTTAGCATCAACTATTGTCCTTTTAGCTGTTTTACGCGTTATTCACGGAGTGACGTGGGCTGTTTCTACAACAGCAGTTGGAACAGCGATAACTGATATTATTCCAGATTCACGTCGTGGTGAAGGGATGGGCTGGTATGGCATGGCGATGACAATCGCGATGGCAATTGGCCCGATGATTGGATTATGGGTTGTACAAAATTATTCATTTCATGGTCTATTCTTGTTAGCAACTCTTTTATCCTTTATGGCAGTCGTATTATCGTTAATAACGAAAATGCCATTCACGCCACAAAAAGAAAAAGGGAAAATTCAGCTGTTTGAAAAATCCGTTTTATCAATAACGGTTGTTGTTTTCTTTTTATCATTTGCATATGGAGGAATAACAACATTTTTACCGTTATTCGCGTCATCAATTGATGTGAATCCTGGGACATTCTTTCTTGTATATGCAATTGCTTTAACAATTGTACGACCTATTTCAGGAAAACTATTAGATAAGTATGGAGAAGTTTTTATCATACTTCCGGCACTATGTATTACTATTTTAGCGATAGTTGTACTAACGATTTCAAATGGTTTGATAGGTGTAATGATTGCAGCGGCATTATATGGTGTTGGATTCGGTTCAGCACAGCCCGCTTTACAAGCAGCGATGCTGACAATTGTTGATCCTAGTAAAAGAGGAGTTGCTAACGCTTCATTCTTTACCGCTTTTGATTTAGGGATTGGATTAGGTGCGATTTTACTTGGAGTTGTTTCACAAATGTTTGGTTACCGTATTTTATTCGCAGGTAGTGCAATTTCAGGATTAATAGCTTTAATTATATTTGTCATTTTTGTAAAACAACGATTAGGCAAAAAAGATTTTGCGTATAAAGCATGATGAATCTATTTGATGTATTGTAAGGTACGGAGGAAATAGCTCAATTCAGCCCGGATATTCTTTAGGGATTGTTTCTGAGAAACCAGTTCGGGAAATAGTGCCAGTTGAGAAAGACGGTAGTTTATTTTTATAGATTTTGATGATCTTTCGTACTTTCAAAACTATGAATTAGTTGTAAGCTATCGTAAAGAAACGGAAGAAATTTAATTTAATTATGTAAAATAATAATTTTATTAAAAATAAATAAATTTTATATAAGAATTATATTTATGGGAATATGAAATAAATATTATAAAAAACCGAGCTGTGCATGAGTGCAGCTCGGTTTTTTATGTTTGTTGAAGAAAAAGGGATTAAAGGTATATTTAGTGGGATTATATGGATAATTGTTATATTTCGTTTTAAAAAATTGTAAAAGGATGTCTGTCCTTTCTTTATAAAAGATGAAAGTTATTTTTGAAAAATAGTATTATTACATCGGTAAAAGTATAGGATACTTATTATTATAAAATAAATTGAAATCTTCTAAAAACTCTGATACATTGAAATAGAAATGTAGTTTCATATTATTGTAAAGGCTTACAGTTATGTGCACGAAGATCTATTAGGATTGGAGGAAATAATGATGAAAGCTGAAGAAAAATTTTCCCCGGGATTAGATGGTGTAGTAGCAGCGGAAACGAAAATTTCGTTTCTTGACACAGTAAAAGGTGAAATTGTAATTCAAGGGTATGATTTAATCGAACTCTCAAAAACAAAAGAGTATTTAGACATTGTGCACCTTTTATTAGAAGAACGTTTACCGAATGAGGATGAGAAAGCAACAATTGAAAAGAAATTAAAAGAAGAATATGCAGTGCCAGAAGGTGTATTCAATGTTCTAAAGGCATTGCCTAAGGAAACGCATCCTATGGATGGGCTACGTACAGGTGTGTCCGCATTAGCTGGTTACGATAGTGATATCGAAAACCGCTCGTTAGAAGTGAATAAAAGTCGAGGATACAAGCTTTTAAGTAAAGTGCCAAATATTGTAGCGAATAGCTACCATATTTTAAATAATGAGGAACCAATTGAGCCTCTTCAAGAATTGTCATATAGTGCGAATTTCTTCTATATGTTAACTGGAAAGAAACCAACTGAACTTGAAGAGAAAATCTTTGATCGTTCCCTTGTTTTATATAGTGAACATGAAATGCCAAACTCTACATTTACAGCACGCGTTATTGCATCAACGCAATCCGACTTATACGGTGCTTTAACAGGAGCAGTTGCATCCTTAAAAGGAAGTCTTCATGGCGGTGCGAATGAAGCGGTTATGTACATGCTTTTAGAAGCTGGTAATGTTGAGAAATTTGAAGAGTTATTACAGAAGAAACTATATAACAAAGAAAAAATTATGGGCTTTGGACACCGTGTTTATATGAAAAAGATGGATCCAAGAGCACTTATGATGAAGGAAGCATTAAAGCAGTTATGTGATGTGAAAGGCGATTATACACTATATGAAATGTGTGAAGCTGGAGAAAAAATTATGGAGAAGGAAAAAGGAATTTATCCGAATCTTGATTATTATGCTGCTCCAGTATATTGGATGCTTGGTATTCCAATTCAACTTTACACACCAATCTTCTTTAGTTCTAGAACAGTAGGGCTATGTGCACACGTAATTGAGCAACATGCGAACAATCGTTTGTTCCGTCCACGTGTAAATTATATTGGCGAGCGACATGCATTTAGTAAATAAAAACAACTGGGGAGTTGTTAGCGCCGCCCGCCTGATGGGTGTTTGACCGACACCCATCATTAATAATAACGAATTTTCGACAGAAAGGGAAGAATAGCATGATTAAAACAAATGAAATTAAACAAAAAGATGCATTATTAGAAGAAATTACGGACTATGTATTAAATAAAGAGGTTACAAGTGCAGAGGCATTCAGTACGGCTCGCTACGTATTACTTGATACACTTGGATGTGGAATTTTAGCACTACAATACCCAGAGTGTACGAAATTATTAGGACCAGTTGTACCAGGAACAATCGTGCCAAATGGTACACGTGTACCAGGAACATCTTATGTGCTAGATCCAGTAAAAGGCGCATTTAATATCGGATGTATGATCCGTTGGTTAGACTATAACGATACTTGGCTTGCAGCAGAATGGGGACATCCATCTGATAACTTAGGCGGAATTTTAGCAGTAGCAGATTATATTAGCCGTGTTCGTATTTCAGAAGGAAAAGAACCATTAAAAGTACGTGAAGTACTAGAAATGATGATTAAAGCACATGAAATTCAAGGTGTACTTGCTTTAGAAAACAGCTTAAACCGTGTTGGTCTTGACCATGTATTATACGTAAAAGTAGCAACAACTGCAGTAGTTGCGAAAATGCTTGGCGGAACGCGTGAAGAAATCTTTAATGCATTATCACATGCGTGGATTGATAATTCTAGTCTTCGTACATATCGTCATGCTCCAAATACTGGTTCACGTAAATCATGGGCAGCAGGAGATGCGACGAGCCGCGGTGTTCATCTTGCAATGACTGCTCTAAAAGGTGAAATGGGTTACCCAACAGCATTATCTGCGCCAGGATGGGGATTCCAAGATGTATTATTTAATAAACAGGAATTAAAATTAGCAAGACCGCTAGAATCTTATGTAATGGAAAATGTATTATTCAAAGTGTCATTCCCAGCAGAATTCCATGCACAAACAGCTGCAGAATGTGCTGTGAAATTACATCCGGAACTTAAAGAAAGATTAGATGAAATTGATCGTATTACAATTACAACTCATGAGTCAGCAATTCGTATTATCGATAAAGAAGGTCCATTAAATAACCCAGCTGATCGCGATCATTGCTTACAATACATTACTGCAATAGGTTTATTAAAAGGAGATATTGTTGCGGATGATTATGAGGATGTAGTAGCGAATGATCCACGTGTAGATGAATTACGTAATAAGATGGTTGTTGTTGAAAACAAACAGTACAGTTTAGATTACCTTGACCCGAACAAGCGCTCAATCGCCAACGCTGTTCAAGTTCATTTTAAAGATGGTACTGTAACAGAAAATGTGGAATGTGAATACCCACTTGGCCACCGTTTCCGTAGAGACGAAGCAATTCCAAAAGTTGTTGGGAAATTCACTGCAAATATGGCAGGTCATTATTCTAGTAAGCAACAAGAAAAAATCCATGAAGCTTGTCTAAATGAAGAAAAACTAGAAAATATGAATGTAAACGAATTTGTAGATCTATTCTTAATTTAATAATAGGAGGAATTTATAATGGCTTGGGTTGTGAATAAACAGTCAACACAAGAGGAGCTTGCGAATCGCTTCCGAGCTTTAGTAGAAGCAAATGAAATTTTGCAAATTCCAGGTGCTCATGATGCAATGGCGGCTCTTGTTGCGAAAAATACAGGTTTTTCAGCTCTATATTTATCGGGAGCTGCTTACACTGCAAGTAAAGGTCTACCAGATTTAGGTATCGTGACATCTACTGAAGTAGCTGAAAGAGCAAGAGATCTAATTAGAGCTACAGATTTACCAGTTCTTGTTGATATTGATACAGGATTTGGTGGAGTACTAAACGTAGCGAGAACAGCTGTAGAAATGGTAGAAGCGAAAGTAGCGGCTGTTCAAATTGAAGATCAACAATTACCAAAAAAATGTGGCCATTTAAACGGTAAGAAACTTGTTACTACAGAAGAATTAGTTCAAAAAATTAAAGCGATTAAAGAAGTTGCGCCAAGTTTATATATTGTAGCACGCACAGATGCTCGCGGCGTGGAAGGATTAGATGCAGCGATTGAAAGAGCGAATGCATATGTAAAAGCAGGGGCAGATGCAATATTCCCAGAAGCGCTTCAATCGGAAGAAGAATTCCGTTTATTTACTAGCAAAGTGAATGCACCTTTACTAGCAAATATGACTGAGTTCGGAAAAACACCATATTATAGTGCAGAGGAATTTGCGAATATGGGCTTCCAAATGGTAATTTATCCTGTAACTTCACTTCGTGTTGCCGCAAAAGCATATGAGAATGTGTTTACGCTAATTAAGGAAACGGGTTCTCAAAAAGATGCACTTTCTAATATGCAAACGAGAAGTGAATTATATGAAACAATTTCATATCATGACTTTGAAGAGTTAGATACTGGAATTGCAAAAACAGTATTATCTGAAGATCAATAGGTAGAAGGATTTAGGCGATGAAAATACATCTTTGGCAAAACGAACTGCTTGATGTGAAAAATCATCGCCTTCTGTTTTCAATAATAAGATATTCCACTCATCGTAGACGAGCATATGCAAAGAGCAACGAAGGCCGAAATGATAGGGGGATTCAGATGGAGAAAACAAAGTTACCATGGGATGAATTTTTTTCACTCAATAAAGATGTGAATAATACTTTCTTTACACCAGAAGATTTTTCAGGGGATGAAGATTTAATTGCAAAAACGACAGAACAATTCGTTAAACAAGAAATTGTCCCGCAAATTGAGAATATTGAACAACATAACTATAAAGTTTCTCGTCAATTATTTGAGAAAGCTGGGGAACTTGGATTATTAGGCATTGAGGTACCAGAAGATTATGGCGGATTCGAGTTAGGAAAGGCTGTCTCAGGTCTTGTAGCAGAGAAAATGGGTTACGCTGGTGCATTTAGCGTTTCTTTTAATATACATGCCGGTGTAGGTACATTGCCTTACATATATTATGGAACGAAAGAACAGAAAGAAAAATATTTACCGAAAATCGCATCGGGAGAATGGATTGGGGCTTATGCTTTAACTGAGCCAAATGCTGGTTCTGATGCATTAAGTGCAAAAACGAGTGCAGTATTGAATGAAGAGGGTACTGCTTGGAAGTTGAATGGTGAGAAGCAGTGGATTACAAATGCTCATATGGCAGATGTATACGTTGTTTTTGCGAAGACAAATAAAGGAATGACAGCGTTTATTGTCGAAAGAACATGTGAAGGTGTATCAATAGGATTAGAAGAAAAGAAGATGGGGATTAAAGGTTCTTCAACAGCGACGCTTATTTTAGAAGATGTTGTCATCCCCGCTGAAAATATTTTAGGGGAAGTTGGGAAAGGGCATCACGTAGCTCTTAATATTCTTAACTTCGCTAGACTAAAACTTGCTTTTGGAAATATTGGAACAGCAAAACAAGCAATCGGTTTGTCAGTTCAATATGGAAAAGAGCGAAAACAGTTCCAAACGGAATTAGTAGATTTTACGATGATTCAAGAGAAAATTGCCAATATGATTATTTCTACATATGGAGCAGAAAGTGCAGCTTACCGTACAGCGGGTGTAATTGATGAAGCAATTCATGAGAGTGATGAAGATCTTATGAAAAAAATGTCCCAATTTGCAATTGAATGTGCACTGAATAAAGTAAACGCTTCTGAAACACTTGCTTATATCGTAGATGAAGCTGTACAAATTCATGGTGGTTACGGTTATATGCAAGAATACGAAGTAGAACGATTATATCGTGATGCTAGAATTAGTCGTATTTTTGAAGGAACGAATGAAATTAATAGATTAACAGTTGCAAAAATGTTAATGAAGCAAATCGAGAAAATAGAAGATGCTGAAGTAGAAATTGATGTAGCAAATGTAGAAAGAAACCATCGTTACATTTTATTAGCGAAAAAATTGTTGAAACAATCTTTGAAAACGCTCTCTAAAACTCCAGGAATAAAAATTGAGCAAGAGCAAGAATATTCACGCGTATTATCAAATATGTTGACGGACGTGTACGTCATGGAATCAGCATTTTTACGTACGAGGAAAGCAGTTAGTAAAAATGGTGAGGAAAAAGAGCGTACGAAGCAAATGATAACAGATGTTATTTGTGAAGAAGGATATCGTAAAGTAGAAGAATCCGCGATTTCCATTCTTTCAGCAGCTGTCACAGAAGAACAAAATAGACAAGAAATATTAGCTGAAATCCGTCAATTATTAGTGCCTTTATACTCAAACTTATTTACGAAAAAGAGAGATATTGCGAAAGTTATTATAAATCGCGGGAAATATATTGTGTAAATAGGAGGAAAGCGATATGAAAAAGATTGGTTTTATCGGTTTAGGTAACATGGGTCTTCCAATGTCTAAAAATTTAGTTAAATCTAGCTACACAGTATATGGAGTGGACTTGAATAAAGAGGCGGAAGCTTCCTTTGAAAAAGAAGGAGGAATTATCGGCCTATCGATCTCAAAACTAGCAGAGACATGCGATGTGATTTTTACAAGTTTGCCTTCACCTCGTGCTGTGGAAGCGGTATATTTTGGGGAAGAAGGATTATTTGAAAATAGCCACTCGAATGTAGTTTTAATTGATACAAGTACAGTATCTCCACAATTAAACAAACAATTAGAGGAATCGGCGAAGGAAAAGAAAGTAGACTTTTTAGCAGCACCTGTTAGTGGTGGGGTAATTGGTGCAGAAAACCGTACATTAACGTTTATGGTTGGTGGATCGAAAGAAGTATATGAGAAAACTGAATCTGTCATGGAAGTGCTTGGAGCGAATGTTTTCCATGTTAGTGAGCAGATTGATAGTGGTACAACTGTTAAATTAATTAACAATCTATTAATTGGTTTTTATACAGCTGGTGTGAGTGAAGCTTTAACATTAGCGAAAAAGAACAATATGGATTTAGATAAAATGTTTGATATTTTAAATGTAAGTTACGGTCAAAGTAGAATTTATGAGCGTAATTATAAAAGTTTCATTGCATCAGAAAATTATGAGCCAGGCTTTACTGTAAATTTATTGAAGAAAGATTTAGGATTTGCAGTAGATTTAGCTAAAGAAAGTGAACTTCACTTACCAGTAAGTGAGATGCTATTAAACGTATATGAAGAAGCGAGTGAGGCAGGATATGGTGAAAACGATATGGCTGCTTTATATAAGAAAGTTAGCGAACAATTAATTTCTAATCAAAAATAGTGCACTTATAAAAACCATGATAAAAAAGGAGAGAATATAATGATTACAACTGAAATTAAACGAGTGAAAAATCATATTAATGGCGAATGGGTAGAATCTACTGGTACGGAAGTAGAAGCGGTTCCGAATCCGGCAACTGGAAAAATCATCGCTTACGTTCCACTTTCTCCAAAAGAAGATGTTGAAAAAGCTGTTGAAGCGGCAAAAGCGGCATACAAAACATGGTCTAAAGTGCCAGTTCCAAATCGTTCAAGACAACTATACAAATATCTACAACTGTTACAAGAAAATAAAGAAGAGCTTGCAAAAATCATTACGCTAGAAAACGGTAAAACGCTAACGGATGCAACTGGTGAAGTACAGCGTGGTATTGAAGCGGTAGAACTTGCAACATCAGCACCAAATTTAATGATGGGACAAGCTCTTCCGAATATTGCTAGTGGAATTGATGGATCGATTTGGCGCTACCCAATCGGAGTTGTTGCTGGTATTACACCGTTTAACTTCCCGATGATGATTCCATTATGGATGTTTCCACTTGCAATTGCTTGCGGTAATACATTCGTATTAAAAACATCTGAAAGAACGCCACTTTTAGCTGAGCGACTTGTAGAGTTATTCTATGAAGCTGGTTTTCCAAAAGGGGTATTAAATTTAGTACAAGGCGGAAAAGATGTTGTAAATAGTATTTTAGAAAATAAAGATATTCAAGCAGTTTCGTTTGTTGGCTCTGAGCCAGTGGCACGCTACGTATATGAAACTGGTACAAAAAATGGTAAACGTGTACAAGCGTTAGCAGGTGCGAAAAACCATGCGATTGTAATGCCAGATTGCAACCTTGAGAAAACAGTACAAGGTGTAATTGGGTCTGCGTTTGCAAGTAGTGGAGAGCGCTGCATGGCATGTTCAGTAGTAGCAGTAGTTGATGAAATTGCTGATGAATTCATTGATGTATTAGTAGCGGAAACGAAGAAGTTAAAAGTAGGTGACGGTTTCAACGAAGATAATTATGTTGGACCATTAATCCGTGAATCTCATAAAGAACGTGTTTTAGGCTATATTAATAGTGGTGTAGCAGATGGAGCAACTTTACTAGTAGATGGCCGTAAAATCAATGAAGAAGTTGGAGAAGGTTACTTTGTTGGTGCAACAATCTTTGATGGTGTAAATCAAGAAATGAAAATTTGGCAAGATGAAATTTTCGCTCCGGTATTAAGTATTGTAAGAGTAAAAGATTTAGAAGAAGGTATTAAGCTGACAAATCAATCGAAATTTGCGAATGGTGCTGTTATTTATACATCAAATGGAAAACATGCACAAACATTCCGAGACAATATTGATGCTGGTATGATTGGTGTAAACGTTAATGTTCCAGCACCAATGGCATTCTTCGCATTTGCAGGAAACAAAGCTTCATTCTTTGGAGATCTTGGTACAAATGGTACGGATGGCGTTCAATTTTATACACGTAAAAAAGTTGTAACTGAGCGCTGGTTTTAATAAAGTGAAATGATAATGAGTGGGGTGCATTCCCACTCATTATCAAAATAATACAAACGAAAATACACTACTTCATTATGAGTAGTGTATTTTCGTTTGTATTGTGTTAACTATTTCTTTCAAAGGCTAATTTAATACCAAACCCAATTAAGACGATTCCTGTAATCCCTTGAATATAACGCTGTGTCTTCGGTTTTTTCATAAAAGCACTAATTTTATCAATTAAAAATATATAAAAAGCAAACCAAATGACTGTTAAAATGAGATAAGTAAGTCCCATAACGAGAAGTTGTATAAATGTATTATGATTTGGATTTAAAAACTGTGGTAAAAAAGTTAAAAAGAAGACTGCAACCTTAGGGTTTAGTAAATTTGTAAGAAACCCTTGGCGAAAGCAAGAAGTATGTTTATCATTATTTATTGGAATGTCATCTGTATTTAAGTCTTCTGTGTTTCTTACTGCTAAAAGGGCTTTGATACCAATATAGACTAAATATACAGCACCAACATATTTAAAAATAGAAAATAAAAGAGCAGACTTTACAATAAGTGCTGAAAGACCAATTACAGCAGCTAAAGTGTGAATTAAAAGCGCAACACAAGTACCAAAAACAGTTCTTACGCCGCCGATTTTGCCGGCAATCAATGTGTTTTTCGTAGCCATTGCTGTATCAGGACCGGGTAGAATAATAAGACATATAGACATAATAATAAACAGAAAAAAATTTTCCATAATGTTATCCGCCTTCCTTTGTTGTTTTTAGAAAATTCGATTAACGTTAGTTTAACATACATTTTAGTTAAATAAAATTAAATTATATTTAAAATTATTTAACTAAAAAGAAGAGGCCATATAGAGTAGCTGAGAGTGTGCTACAATATATGGCCTCTTTGTTTAAGCGTTAAGTAAGTTAAAGAATCGATTTACATCTTCTTCTGAAACATCACTTAATTGTTTATATTTATAATTTGGATTTTGGTCTTTATCAACTACAACGGAGCGTACTCCTTCAAAGAAATCTTCATGTCGCATGAAGTTTTTAGCGAGTATAAGATCTGTCGCGAAACATTCTTCAACTGACTTTTCTTGGCCATCAATAAACTGTTTTAATGTTACCTTTAATGAAACAGGCGATTTGGATAATAGCTTTTCTTTCGTTGTTTGGGCAAATGGACTTTGATCTTTCTCTAACGATTGAATGATTCCCTCAATTGTATCGAATGCAAAATGCGAATTAATTTCTTCTACTGAAGAAGAAAGATTGCCATCTAAGTTTGGAGCAGTTGCAAATGTACGAATAACTTCTTTTAAATGAGTATGTACATCTTCTTTTTTCCAATTTACATTTTCAAGTGCGGTAAGGAAATTTGGTAATGAATCTGATGTCATAAAGTAATCAGCAGCGTTAATATATAATACATCAGGAGCTTTTAAAATAGATGCCGTTAAAGCAACATATCGACCAGTATATCCAGGCGCTTTATTTAAGAAATAAGCAGCACCGACATCAGGGAAGAAACCGATGTTCATTTCAGGCATTGCCCACTTCGTACGCTCTGTTACAATTCGATACGTTGCTCCATTTGTCAGACCGACACCACCGCCCATTACAATTCCATCTAAACAAGCGATAATTGGTTTTTTGTATTGATAAATAAATGTATCAATTTCATATTCTTCTTCAAAAAACTGCTCTGCATGTTGTAATGCAACTTCGTTAGAACGTGCTTCGTATAGCGTTTTAATATCACCACCTGCACAAAAACCTTTCGTACCAGCTCCTTTTAAAACGATGAGTTCAATAGACTCATCTTGCTCCCATTCTTTAAGTTTTTGCCCAATTGGTTGTAACATGTCATAGGATAAAGAATTAAGTGCTTTTGGACGGTTTAAAGTAATAGATGCAACGCCGTTTTCGCTAACAGAAAATAAAACGTGTTCAGTCATTATAAATCCTCCCTTACTTATCTTTCTATTCTTATTTCTTGATACATGCTGAAATGTCCTCTATAATTTTTGTCTAAATTAGGTGCTTAATGTTAGTATTTATCGCATATTTTGACGAGTTATATTTGCAGGATTTCAGAGAATGAAGAGGAATATTACAACATTACTGTAAGCGCAATTATTTGAAATCATAGTGTTGAAGGCGCTATTATATGTATAACTTAAATTGAGTTAGTATACGTGGCGTAACAATGCATTAAAGAGTGGATGTAGAAAAGATCAAAAGGCTGAATTATCTAACTTTTAAAGAGCGAGGGGTTTGTATATAATTAGAAATAGAGAAAGGAGAGATCGGAATGCCAGGACCTTTACTATTGTCGGTAATTATTTTGTCATCTCTTATGGTAGGAATTACACAGTATTTTCATCATACAGATACGACAGAAGAAGTGAAAGATAAGGTACGTCTCGTGTTTCCGATTTTTATAATATCTATTTCCATATGTTTTTTATTAAATAAAGATGGGTATGTTGTGGCCGTATTCGCGTTTTTTGTAGCGATTGTCTTAATAACTGTATTGTACTACGTTATGAAAGAGTACTTACAAAAATAAGGATGCCTGAAAGGGTATTTTTATTTTTTGTAAAATGATAATTTCACATACCGTATTTTATACAAAAAAACATAAAATATTTATAATTAAAAAAGTATGTACATCGCGGTGTATTTACTTGTCAATCTTGCATGACCACTATACTATTAAAATGTAGAGATTAGAAAAAAGGGGTTGTATCTAGCATGAAATTTGAGATGCATACAAAAATTATTTCAAATGAAAAAGAAGTAAGATTACATATAGAAGATAATTTATTTCAATTAATTTTAGATGGTTATCATCTATTTACTATTCAAGAAATATTGTCTTTATATAAATCAAACGAAGAAAGAATCGGTAGTGCAATTGTCCAAAAGTTAGAATGGGAGAACGGAAAAACTACACTAAACTATCAGCTTGTTTCACTACAATCAGTAAACTAAAAGGAGAAGGGTAATATGAAGTTTTTTCATACAGCGGATTGGCATTTAGGTAAGCTTGTTCATGGTGTATATATGACTGAAGATCAAAAAATTGTGTTAGATCAGTTTGTACAAGCTGTTGAAGAGGAAAAACCGGATGCTGTAATTATTGCAGGAGATTTATATGACCGAGCAATTCCACCTACAGAAGCAGTAGACTTATTAAATGATGTATTACAAAAGATAGTTATTGATTTACAAACACCAATAATTGCAGTTGCAGGAAACCACGATAGTCCGGACCGCATACATTTTGGTAGTAATTTAATGAAAAAACAAGGATTACATATTGTTGGACAATTCCAGTTTCCATACAATCCTGTTGTTTTAAATGATGAATACGGAGAGGTCCATTTCCATCTCGTTCCGTATGCAGATCCAAGTATTGTTAGACATATATTGAAAAATGAAGATGTTCGTTCTCATGATGATGCGATGCGTATTTTTATGAACGAACTCTCTGAAACGATGGATAAAGAAGCGAGACACATATTTGTAGGACATGCATTTGTAACTTCTTCAGGAGAGGCAGAGGAAAATACGAGTGATGCGGAACGACCACTTTCAATTGGTGGTGCTGAATATGTAAATAGCCATTATTTTGATAAGTTTCATTACACGGCGCTTGGCCATTTACATCAAGCGCATTTTGTACGTAATGAGACAATTCGTTATTCAGGTTCACCACTTGCATATTCTATTTCTGAAGAAAAGCATAAAAAAGGATATTATATTGTGGAACTGGATGAAAAAGGTGAAACAACAATTGAAAAACGTTTACTTACACCACGTCGTAAAATGCGTACAGTAGAAGCGAAAATAGACGATTTATTGCTTCATCCAGTGAGTGAAGATTATGTGTTTGTGAAATTATTAGATGAAAATCCTGTCTTGCAGCCAATGGAAAAAATACGTTCTGTATACCCAAATGCAATGCATGTTGAAAGATCTATTCAAAGACGAGAGTTCACAGATGAAAATGAAGTAACTGTTTCAAGACATAAAACGGATGATTTATCTCTTTTAAAAGCATTTTATAAAGAAATGAAAGGGCTAGATTTATCAGAAGAGAAAGAACGTCTATTTTTAGATGTTTTGCAAACAGTGCAAGAACGGGAAGGTGAGCGAGGGTGAGACCGATTCAGCTTATAATGACCGCGTTTGGTCCATATAAACAGAAAGAAATAATCGATTTTAAAGATCTTGGTGAGCATCGTATTTTCGCTATTTCTGGAAATACAGGAGCTGGAAAGACAACGATTTTTGATGCAATTTGTTATGTATTATATGGAGAAGCTAGTGGAGAAGAGCGCAGTGATACTAACATGCTTCGTAGCCAATTTGCTGATGATGATGTTTATACAAGTGTGGAATTAACTTTTCAATTAAAAGGAAAAAGTTATGAAATTAAACGACAACTAGGCCATAAAAAACAAGGAAATAAAACAATTACAGGACATGCAGTCGAATTATATGAAGTAATTGATGAGGAAAAAGTTCCATGTGTCGATCGTTTTCATGTAACGGATGTAAATAAAAAAGTTGAAGATTTAATTGGGTTAAGTAAACATCAATTTAGCCAAATTGTCATGTTACCGCAAGGAGAGTTCCGAAAATTATTAACATCTGAAACGGAAAATAAAGAAGAAATACTACGCCGTATTTTTAAAACAGATCGTTATAAATTAATGCGTGAGATATTAGATCAAAAGCGTAAACAATGGAAAGACGTCTTACAAGAAAAACAAAAAGAACGTGAGCTATATTTCCGTAATGTATTTAAATTACCAATACGTGATGGAGCATTATTAGAGGCATTAGTGGAGCAAGAGCATGTAAATACACATCAAGTAGTAGAGGCATTAGAACAAGAAACAATTTGGTACAATGCAGAGGTTGAGCAATTACACTTAGAACAAAATGACAAAACGAAACAATTAAAAGAAGCAGAGGAACGTTTTCATGCAGCAAAAGCTGTAAATGAGAAATTCAAAGATTTAGAACAAAAGAATGAGAAGTACAGTATTTTACAAGAAAACCGTGCCGTAATCGAAATGAAAGAAAAATCTTTTAAACATGCGGAACAGGCGAAGCGATTATTACCATTTGAGCAATGGTATGAGGAAGCGATGCAATATGAACAGCAGTCTGAAAGTTTGTTAAAACAGATAATCGCAAAAAAAGAGCATATAATGAACAGTTTTGCACTTGCTCAGGAGAAATATGAAGCATTAAAGAATAAGGCATCCGAGCGAGAAAATGCTAAAAAACAAGTTCAAAGACTAGAAGAGTTACAGCCAATTATTGCATCATTAGCTGAGAAAAAGTTAAATTTGCAAAATGCTGAAATTCAAATAGGAAAATTAAAAGAAGGTATGCAAAAGTTAGATGAACAACTAGAAGCGCATAAAAATGAAAAACAAAGAATGTCTGGCGAATTACAGCAATTAGAAGCAGCGCTTGAACAATATGTAGCTAAAGTAGAAGAACTAACGAATATGCGAGAAGATGCAAAAGTATTAAAGCAGGCATATGATGTATGGCAAGAAAAACAAAAATACGAGCTAGAAAAAGAAAGTGCGTTTCATAAGATGCAACAGGCAGTTAGTACATATGAAAATATGGAACGCCGCTGGTTAAGTGAACAAGCTGGTATATTAGCTCTTCATTTACATGATGGTGAATCTTGTCCAGTATGTGGTAGTATGGACCACCCGAAAAAAGCTACAGAGCAAAGTAATGCAATTGATGAAAAAGAGTTAAATGAGCTAAGAGAAAAGAAAAATATTGCGGAAAAATTACATGTTCAATTAGAAGAAAAGTGGAATTTCTATCGAGTTCAATATGAACAAGTGATAGAAGAAGTGCTAAAGCGAGGCTATCGCTCAGAAGAATTAGTAGAAACATATAGTGCGCTCGTTCAAAAAGGAAAGCAATTAGCAGCAGAAGTTAATGCGTTAAAAGCAAGTGAAGAAACGCGTAAGCAAATTGCTGTGAATATAAAAAGCGTAGAAGAAAAAGTAGAAGAACTCCAGAAACAAAAGCGTGAAGTAGAAACTGTGCAGCACCGTACTGAAATGGAGTGTATGCAGCTTCGTACGTCATATGAACATGATAAGCAAAATATTCCGGAAAGCTTGCAAACGGTACAAGCTTGGAAAGTACAGTTTGACCAAGCTCTGCAAGAACTTAGGTTAATGGAAGATGAATGGGAGAAAGTACAAGAGGCGTATCAACATTGGCAAAATGAAAATATACGTATTCAAGCAGAACATGATAATGCTTCTAATCAATTTAATAGTGCAAAAGAGAAGAAAGAAGAGACGTTCACACGCTTTATGAAAGAGCTAGAACAAAGCGGATTTACAGATCAATTAACATATAAAGAATCCAAATTAAATGATGCTGAGATGGATAAGTTACAACAAGAAATCCAAAGTTATTACTCATCTCTAGAAGTACTTACAAAACAAATTGAAGAATTAAAAGCAGACTTAAAAGATAAAGAGTATATGGACATTTCTTCATTAGATGAGCAAGTGAAAGAATTGGAAATTAGCCTTGATATTATTAAAGAAAAACGACAACGTGCTCAAAACGCCGTATCATATATTACGGATTTACATGAAAATATTAAACGAATTGATGAACAAATTCATGAGGAAGAAAAAGCATTCCAAGAACTTGTTGATTTATATGAAGTAATGAAAGGGGATAACGATAGTCGTATATCCTTTGAACGTTACATCTTAATTGAGTATTTAGAACAAATTGTTCAAATTGCGAACGAACGACTACGTAAATTATCAAATGGACAATTTTATTTAAAACGAAGCGAACGAGTTGAAAAGAGAAATCGACAAAGTGGATTAGGATTAGATGTATACGACGCATACACTGGCCAAACACGCGATGTAAAAACATTATCTGGCGGTGAGAAATTTAATGCATCGCTTTGCTTAGCGCTTGGAATGGCAGATGTAATTCAAGCGTATGAGGGTGGTATTTCCATCGAAACGATGTTTATCGATGAAGGATTCGGCTCATTAGATGAAGAGTCATTAACGAAAGCAGTCGACGCCTTAATTGACTTACAAAAATCAGGCCGATTTATCGGTGTAATTTCACACGTTCAAGAACTGAAAAACGCAATGCCAGCTGTATTAGAAGTAACGAAGCAGAAGGATGGGTGTAGTCAGACGAGATTTGTGGTGAAGTAAGTTCAATTATAATTCATGCTCAAAGTATTGTTTGCAATTTTCTAGTATAGAACTTACGAAAAAACAAATGCCGCCTCATTATAGAGATGGCATTTGTTTTTTATTCAAAACTACATAATTCACCTACGAGTTATCTGTAGAAGGCGGTGTATTTTCTAAGCGATTATACGTTTTAAAGGCCGAAATTGCTGATATAACACCACCTACTAGAAATAAAGCTGATCCGCCGACCAATATGATACGACTGACATATGTTTCGCGCGCTTCTTCAACTTCTTCTTGTAACATTGTTGGCATTTGAATTCCCCCTAAACAACATTTCTTTTGTAGATAGTATATACAAATGCCTAAAATATGTTAAAATCACTGGATAGTATTATGAGGAAGTATATAGTTAGATGTGAATTGTTTGAAAAATCTTCATTATAAATTTATGCTAACTTCACATAGAGCACAAATTGAAATTGTATTATGTATATGTACCAAATAGATGAAATTGTATAGTATTGCTGTTTTTAAATAATCAAAATCCTATTATTTCTATATAAGGGTCTTAATTGTATATTAGAGATAATATTTTATTTAGAAGCAGATTTTAATAAAAAGGAATTCAAATAAAAGGGGAATGTCTTATGACAACATATACGAGCGAGATAAAAAAAAGTTTAGTAACTGAAGAAGATGTGGATATTTTAAAAATAATGGCACATCCAATACGATTACAAATTGTAAATGAATTAAGTGCACGCAAAACTTGTAATGTAACACAATTAACAGAAATATTAAATATTCCTCAATCGACTGTTTCGCAGCATTTATCAAAAATGAAAGGTAAAGTGCTAAGAGCTGAGAGAAGAGGGTTAGAAATTTATTATTATATTAATAATTTAAAAGCAAGCAAGATTGTTAGTGTTTTAGGATATATAAATTAATGAATTGTTATTATACAAAATAGCCTCCGCTGTTAAGCAGGGGCTATTTTGTATTGTTTTATTTATTTGCATTTAAAATTTTATAGTTTTTATGATTTACAATTGTTCGGTCAAATTCAAAAGTACCACCGCTTACATCTGTAACTTCAACTAAGACCGATTCAGTGTATAGTTTTAGTACAGATGCTGTGATCTTTAAGTTATTTCGTTGAAATAGTATAGTATCGCCTACGTTTGCTTTCATAGTACCTCCTTATAAAAGTCAGAAATGTTTGTTTATTATATATATTAAACCACGTATAGATATATTAGTGAATGTTTAGTTTTATTTATCAATAAAATATTTGTTGTTTAATAAAAATTTAAGTGCAACATTATGTAAATGAATTATATATTTTCCGTTTTTATGTAGAAAATTGTAAAAAAACGTTGTAATTCTGTATGTTTCGTTAAAAAAACAAGATATATGGAAGTTAAAATGTATAAAAGATGGAATTTTGATTACAAGCATTGTAATGAGAAGCCAGATTACAAGACTATTAAATGATTTCTATTAAGAAATATAGACGCAACATGTTATAAAGCTGGAGAGTTAAAAAGAATATGGTGTTTTTTTGTTTGTATAGGATAATCAAAATTTTGAAGTCCAGCCATGGTGTAACAGGGCGCATAACTTTGTATAAAAGAGGATATGAAAACACACATAAGTCGTATTGATGTAAAACATTATAAAAACTACTACGTATTTAACAAGTAGTTTTTTGTATTTCACCCTTCGTTTTCTGTAACTGATTCCATATTTTTGACGCTCCGTCTTGTAAGTGCTTACATAAGCGAAAACATCCTATACAATGAAGTTGTTAAGTCGAATGAGGTGGCGAAAATAAAAATAAAAAAAGCATATTTAGCGAATAGCATTGAAATAGAAAGAGGGGGCGGAATGATATGAAAAAATCAAATGTTAATCCATGGCTTGTTGTCCTTGGCACAGTCATAGTACAAATGGGACTTGGGACGATATATACATGGAGTTTATTCAATCAGCCTTTAGTTAGTAAATATGGTTGGAGTCTAAACGCTGTTGCTATAACTTTCTCAATTACTAGTCTTTCCTTAGCGTTTTCAACTTTATTTGCGAGTAAATTGCAAGAAAAGTGGGGACTTCGAAAACTTATTATGATAGCTGGACTAGCATTAGGACTAGGATTAATACTTAGTTCACAAGCTTCCTCATTAATATTGCTTTATGTACTAGCAGGGGTTGTTGTAGGTTATGCAGATGGTACAGCATATATCACTTCATTATCCAATTTAATAAAGTGGTTTCCAAAGCGTAAAGGTTTAATTGCTGGTATTTCTGTCTCTGCATATGGTTCGGGTAGCTTAATTTTTAAATATATTAACGCACAGTTAATTGAATCAGTTGGTGTATCACAAGCGTTTATATACTGGGGGTTAATTGTTACAGCTATGATTGTCCTTGGCGCTTGTTTAATCCATCAAGCTGCAGATCAAGGAGCAGTTCATGAAACAAAAACTCAGGAATATACAACGAAAGAAATGTTAGGCACAAAACAAGTATACTTATTATTTATTATGTTATTTACATCATGTATGAGTGGCTTATACTTAATTGGTATGGTAAAAGACATTGGTGTTCAACTTGTAGGGCTTAGCGCAGCGACAGCAGCTAATGCGGTGGCTATGGTTGCAATCTTCAATACATTAGGTCGTATTATTTTAGGACCGTTATCAGATAAAATCGGCCGTTTAAAAATCGTTACTGGTACATTTGTTGCTATGGCAGCTTCAGTCTTGGTTTTAAGTTTCGTAGATTTAAATTATGGTATCTACTTCGTATGTGTAGCAAGTGTAGCGTTTTGCTTTGGTGGAAATATCACTATTTTCCCAGCTATCGTTGGTGATTTCTACGGTATGAAAAACCATAGTAAAAACTACGGAATTGTGTATCAAGGATTTGGATTTGGAGCGCTCGCTGGTTCCTTTATCGGTGCAGTTCTAGGTGGATTCAAACCAACTTTCATGGTGATCGGCGTATTATGTGTCGTATCATTTATTATCGCACTTTTAATCCAAGTGCCTAAGCAGAAAAAAGAAAAAGAAGAAGAGTATCGCAGTGTAGCGTAAGTATATAAATCTTCTTTAACACTATGTTTACTAAAAAGCACCCTATTTAATAGGGTGCTTTTTTATGAATTACAACATGTGGAATTTTCTAGAGGCAAAAAAATGAGTAAAGTATCCGTTTGGATTATATTGGAATATCATAAATTGATATATTATATTCGAAATACTTATTAAATCTTAAATTATAAACACGACATGCATCGGTAATTGCAAGATATACTTTCTCGATATTTTCAGAAAAATGTTGAGAAAATATATACTTGAGTTTTTGGTAAGGCTTTGTAAATGAAGGTATCTACAGTTTATCTTCTTCAATTTTAAAAAGAGGAGTACGAATTAAATTTTTTAATGTAAGTACTTATTAAGGCTTTTAGATGTAATTGTATTGAGAAGTACTAAAATATTTTATCTGAAAAATAAAAATAGGTTGACAAGTTTATTGAGAAAGATTATCATTTCGATGTAAGAATATTAAATGAAAAACATTATCAATGAATAATATTTTGATGAAAAGTACACTTGACCAATTAGTTTAGTAAGTGTATTATTTTTTACATTGATAGTGATAATCGTTATCATTATAGCTATTTGTTTAATTAAATTAATTTTCAAATGAAAGGATAGAGGAAATGAACTTAGGGGAATTTGATGGAAAAACGGTTTTAGTAACAGGTGCAGCTCAAGGTATAGGCAGTGTTGTTGCCAAAATGTTTTTAGAAAGAGGAGCTACAGTTATTGCGGTTGATCAAAATGAAGAGGGGTTAAACGTACTCTTAAATGAAAATGAATTAAATGGAAATGAATTAAATGAAACACGTATGAAAACATTTCATTTAGATGTGAGTGATAGTACCGCTGTTGAAGATATGGTAAACGGTATTGAAAATGATATAGCACCAATAGATATATTAATAAATGTTGCAGGGGTATTACGTATGGGACCAATTCACTCTTTAAGTGATGAAGATTGGAATAAAACCTTCTCTGTAAATTCTACAGGAGTTTTCTATATGTCTCGAGCAGTAAGTAAACATATGATGCAAAGAAAGTCAGGGGCAATTGTTACAGTTGGTTCAAATGCGGCAAATACTCCGAGAATGGAAATGGCTGCGTACGCTGCATCAAAAGCCGCAACGACAATGTTTATGAAGTGTTTAGGATTAGAGCTTGCAGCATACAATATTCGCTGCAACTTAGTTTCTCCTGGTTCTACTGAAACTGAAATGCAAAGATTACTATGGGCTGATGAGAATGGAGCTGAAAATATAATTGCTGGTTCTCAAAATACATATAGACTCGGTATTCCGTTACAAAAAATTGCACAACCTTCAGAAATTGCTGAAGCAGTATTGTTTTTAGCTTCTGATAAAGCAAGTCATATTACAATGCACAATTTATGTGTCGATGGCGGAGCTACATTAGGAGCTTAATAAAAAATTCAGGAGGTTATTATACTATGAATGAACTTACAGCCGTAAAGGAACTGTCAGAAGAACTTTTAGAAGATTATAAGACAGAATCTTCATTCTTTTTCGCTTCACCAACTCGAACAATATTAGCAGAAGGAGAGTTTACTACAGTAAAACATCGTGAAATTGAAAGCTTTCCAGAACTTGTACAAGCGGTATTAAGTAATGCAAAACAAGCCGGAAATCCGAATCCTATCGTTGTTGGTGCTTTGCCTTTTGATCGTAGAAAAGAAGTTCAACTTATCGTATCAGAACATAGTAGAATTACTGAGCGTTTACAGTTAGAGACAACAAATGAGATAAAACGAAATGAGAAACTAACATTTGAAATGACACCGGTTCCAGCTCCTGAAGTTTATATGGATGGTGTGAAGCAAGGAATAGCAAAAATTCAGGATGGAGATTTAAGGAAAATCGTTCTATCTAGATCGTTGGATGTTAAGTTTTCCGAGAAAATTGATCAACAAAAACTACTTCGCGAATTAGCAGAGCATAATAAGCACGGTTATACATTTGCTGTGAATTTACCGAAAGATGAAAACGAGAACAATAAGACGTTAATTGGAGCAAGCCCTGAATTGCTTGTTTCACGTAGTGGTATGCAAGTAATTTCAAATCCGTTGGCTGGCTCAAGACCACGAAGTGAGGATCCAGTAGAAGATAAAAGAAGAGCAGAAGAATTACTTTCTTCTCCAAAAGATTTACATGAACATGCGGTAGTAGTTGAAGCGGTTGCTGCTGCGCTTCGTCCGTACTGTCATACATTGCATGTGCCAGAAAAACCATCAGTTATTCATAGTGAAGCAATGTGGCATTTGTCTACAGAAGTGAAAGGTGAACTTAAGGATCCAAATACTTCTTCTTTACAATTAGCAATTGCTCTTCATCCTACGCCAGCAGTTTGCGGAACTCCAATGGAAGAAGCAAGAGAGGCTATTCAAAAAATTGAGCCATTTGACCGTGAATTCTTTACAGGAATGTTAGGGTGGAGCGATCTAAATGGAGATGGCGAATGGATTGTTACAATTCGTTGTGCTGAAGTGCAAGAGAATACACTTCGCTTATATGCAGGTGCTGGAGTTGTTGCTGAATCAAAGCCAGAAGATGAGTTAGCAGAAACATCAGCTAAGTTCCAAACAATGTTGAAGGCTTTAGGGTTAAGAGATAATTCGCTGAATGAAAAATAGGGGGAAGAAAGAATGTTAATAGGTTATACGGAATGGCCAAAAGAATTTGCCAATCGCTATCGAGAAGAAGGGTGTTGGCTTGGAGAAACATTTGGTTCGATGTTAAAAGAACGCGCTGAAAAACATGGAGATCAAATTGCGATTGTAAGTGGTAATTCACAAATAACCTATAGTGAACTTGATAAACAGGTAGATCGCTTAGCTTCAGGTTTACTGAATTTAGGAATAAAGAAAGAGAATCGAGTTGTAATCCAGTTACCTAATATTATAGAGTTTTTCGAAATATGCTTTGCACTATTTCGAATTGGAGCGCTTCCTGTTTTTGCACTACCTTCACATCGAAGCAGTGAAATTAGTTATTTTTGTGAGTTTGGTGAGGCGAGTGCTTACGTTATTTCAGACAAGGCTCTCGGCTTTGATTACCGAAAACTAGCAAGAGAAGTAAAAGAAAAAGTGCCTACTTTACAACATGTAATCGTAGTAGGGGAAGAAGAAGAGTTTGTGAGTATAAATGAACTTTACATGAATCCCGTTCCGTTACCAGAAGTTCAGCCAAGTGATGTTGCGTTTCTCCAATTATCAGGAGGGACGACAGGACTTTCTAAATTAATTCCTAGAACACATGATGACTATATTTATAGTTTACGTATTAGCGCTGACATTTGTAATTTAAATGCAGAAAGCGTCTATATGGCAGTTCTTCCAGTAGCACACAATTACCCGATGAGTTCTCCAGGAACATTTGGAACTTTCTATGCGGCTGGAAAAGTAGTATTGGCAACTGGAGGTAGTCCAGATGAGTCATTTGCTCTTATAGAAAAAGAAAAAGTTACGATTACAGCGCTCGTTCCACCATTAGCAATGATTTGGCTTGATGCGGTATCTTCTCGTAACGACGATTTATCGAGCTTGCAAGTTATTCAAGTAGGCGGTGCGAAATTTAGTGCCGAAGTTGCGAAGCGTATACGCCCTACATTTGGATGTACGTTACAGCAAGTGTTCGGTATGGCAGAAGGGTTAGTAAATTACACAAGATTAAATGATCCTGAAGAAATCATTATTCATACACAAGGTAGACCGATGTCTACATTCGATGAAGTAAGGGTTGTTGATGAAAATGATAACGATGTAAAGCCCGGTGAAGTAGGAAGTTTATTAACAAGAGGGCCATATACAATTCGTGGCTATTATAAAGCGGAAGAGCATAATGCAAGATCATTTACAAAGGATGGATTTTATCGTACAGGAGATCTTGTGAAAGTAAATGAACAAGGTTACATCATTGTAGAAGGCAGAGATAAAGATCAAATTAATCGTGGCGGTGAGAAGGTTGCTGCGGAAGAGGTTGAAAATCATCTATTAGCGCATGATGCAGTACATGATGTAGCAATTGTATCTATGCCTGACGATTATTTAGGAGAACGTACTTGCGCTTTTGTTATAGCTCGCGGACAATCTCCAACTGTAAGTGAATTAAAAACGTTTTTAAGAGCACGTGGTATAGCGGCTTATAAGATTCCAGATCGAATTGAATTTATTGAATCATTCCCGCAAACAGGTGTTGGAAAAGTAAGCAAAAAAGAATTACGTAAAGCCATTGCTGAAAAACTTATTACAGTAAAACGATAAAAAACTATTAAAATTTGGAAGGAAGTGATTAGATGGCTATCCCATCTATTTCAGTATATAAAATGCCAATTGAATCAGAACTACCAAAAAATAAAGTGAATTGGACGCCAAATCCGAAACGTGCGGTTCTTCTAATCCATGACATGCAAGAATACTTTCTTGATGCATATAGCGATACAGAATCGCCAAAAGTAGAACTAATTTCAAATATTAAGGTGATAAGAGAAAGATGTAAGGAACTAGGTATACCAGTTGTTTATACAGCACAACCTGGTGGACAAACGTTGGAACAACGAGGGTTATTACAAGACTTTTGGGGTGACGGTATTCCTGCTGGGCCAGATAAAAAGAAAATTGTCGATGAACTTACTCCAGATGAGGATGATATATTCCTAACAAAATGGAGATATAGTGCATTTAAAAAGACGAATCTATTAGAAATTTTAAATGAACAGGGAAGAGATCAACTTATTATTTGCGGTATTTATGCGCATATTGGCTGCCTTTTAACAGCTTGTGAAGCTTTTATGGATGGTATCCAGCCATTTTTTGTAGCAGATGCAGTTGCTGATTTTTCACTAGAGCATCATAAACAAGCATTGGAGTATGCATCTAATAGATGTGCAGTAACGACATCAACAAACTTACTATTAAAAGATTTACAAAGTGTAAAAGGCGATGACAGTGAAGGAATCACTTTACAGGAAGTACATGAACTAGTTGCACAACTACTCCGTGAGCCAGTAGAGAGTATTGAAGTTGATGAAGACTTATTAAATAGAGGACTTGATTCGGTCAGAATTATGAGTTTAGTAGAGAAATGGCGTCGCGAAGGGAAAGAAATCACTTTTGCAGATTTAGCAGAACGTCCAACTGTTGATGATTGGTACCGTTTACTATCTTCACAAGCAGCACAAGTGCTGTAACAAATAGACTACATAATAAAGGGGTAGTAAAGAATGCCTAACAGTCAAAAGATTCGTCATTCGTTATCATCTGCGCAGTTTGGTATGTGGTTTGCGCAGCAATTAGATCCGCTTAATCCGATTTATAATACTGGGGAATATATAGAAATAAACGGAAATATTAATCAAGAAATTTTCGAGTTAGCTGTACGTAAAGTGGTAAAAGAAGCAGAAGCACTTCATGTTCGTTTCGAAGAGGATGAAATTGGCCCATGGCAAGTTATTGAGGAATCGTCAAAGTTTCATATGCATTTTATTGACGTTCGTAAAGAGGAAAATCCTGAAGAAGCTGCTAAAGTATGGATGAAAAATGATTTATCTATGCCCGTGGATTTAACAGAGGATAAATTATTTACTGAAGTACTTATTCAAGTTGAAAATAATCGTTTCTTTTGGTATCAGCGCATCCATCACATTGTGATGGATGGCTATGGATTTTCACTTCTTAGCCAAAAGGTAGCGAATAAGTATACATCACTTATAGAAGAAACAAACAAGAATGAAAAGCCATTTGGTTTTCTTGCAAAAATTGTACAAGAAGATAATGAGTATCGTGAATCTAAACAATTTCAGGAAGATCGTACTTTTTGGCTAGAAAAGTTTGCAGATGAACCGGAAGTTATAAGTTTAGCAGAACGAGCGCCGAGAACATCAAATGGATTTTTACGAGAAACTGCTTATCTATCAAATGCTAGTACGAAAACTTTACTAGAAGATATTAATATTTCGTTAACGAGTTGGCCCGAATTTGTTGTAGCCGTAACAAGTATTTACATGCATAAATTAACAGGTGCAAATGATATTGTTTTAGGTTTACCGATGATGGGGCGTCTTGGTTCTGTATCTATTCATACACCAAGCATGGTAATGAATTTAGTTCCACTTCGTCTCACTGTAACTCCAAATATAACTCTTGCGGAATTAATACAGCAAGTTTCTAAAGAAATTCGAGACGTACGTCGTCATCATAAATACCGTCATGAGGAATTAAGAAGAGACTTAAAGCTACTAGGTGAAAATCAAAGGTTGTTTGGGCCGTTAGTGAATGTTATGCCTTTTGATTATGGGCTTAACTTTGCTGGAAATCGTGGTATTACACATAATTTATCAGCAGGACCTGTTGATGATTTATCGATAAATGTATATAAACGTTTCGATGAAAATGAGTTAATGATTCATTTTGATGCGAATCCGGAAGTATATAACGGCGCGGAACTAGCATTGCATAAAGAAAGATTTATGAGTCTATTAGAATTAGTGATAAATAATTATCACAAAGACGAGCCGATTGGAAAAATAAACATTACTCTTCCCGAAGAAAATCATAAAGTTTTATTGGAATGGAATGAAACGAAGAAAGCTGAAGAGCTAATTAATCTACCTATATTATTTGAAAAACAAGTACAAAAAAATTCAAATAAAATAGCAGTTACTTGTAACGGGATAAAACTTACGTATAAAGAGCTAAATGAACGAGTGAATGAACTAGCACACTATTTATTAGAAGAAGGAATAGGGGCAAATCAGATCGTAGCTTTAGTGTTTCCACGATCAATAGAAATGGTAGTTAGTATGCTAGCAGTTTTAAAGGCTGGTGCAGCGTATTTACCGATAGATCCAGAATATCCAGCTGAACGAATCAATTATATTGTAAATGATGCAAAACCAGTGTGTATCATCACACATTCAGCTGCTTTAGTTATAGAAAATGATATAAAAAAAATCGAATTAGATAGCGAAGAAACAGAACTAGCATTAAAAGCATATTTTCATATGAATCTACCATTTAAAAATGATGAATCACTTTTAAACCCAGCTTATACAATTTACACTTCAGGATCAACCGGAAATCCAAAAGGTGTAATTGTTCCTATGAGAGCTTTAAGTAACTTTTTATTGGCTATGGACAATATGTTTTCATTAAATGAAAACGATCATTTATTAGCAGTTACAACGTTTGCGTTTGATATTTCTGCTCTAGAAATTTATTTACCTCTTATTAGTGGTGCAAGTATAACAATTGCTCAAAAAGAGGTAATCCAAGAGCCTTTTGCGTTAACTACACTTTTACTAGAAGAAAGAGCGACAATTATGCAAGCTACACCGACGCTCTGGCAAGCGTTAGTAACTGAATATCCAGAGAGGTTACGAGGGTTAAATTTGCTCGTTGGTGGTGAAGCACTTCCAGCACATTTAGCAAATAAATTAAAAGAATTAGGTTGCTCTATAACTAACTTATATGGACCAACTGAAACGACTATTTGGTCTACTTTCATGAACATTGATGACAGTGAAAATGGTATACCTCCTATTGGAAGACCAATTTGGAATACAGAGGTGTACGCTTTGGATGCAGGGTTACAGCCTGTTCCACCTGGAGTTATCGGTGAATTATATATTGCAGGAGAAGGACTTGCGAACGGATATTTAGGAAAACCAGCGTTAACGGCTGAACGGTTTGTTGCAAATCCTTATGGAGAACCAGGAGCACGTATGTATCGCACCGGTGATTTTGTGAAATGGCGTAACGATGGTGTGCTAGAGTACATTAGTCGTGCAGATCATCAAATTAAAATTCGTGGTTTCCGGATTGAATTAGCTGAAATTGAAACGGTTTTACAACAACATGAAAATATACAACAAGCAGTGGTAATGGTACGAGAAAATCGTCCAAATGATAAACGAATCATTGCGTATATCGTTGCCGAAGAGAAGGAAACGATTCATCTTTCAGAAATTCGCTCTTATGTTTCAGAAAGTTTAGCGAATTATATGGTACCATCAGCATTTGTTGTGCTAGAAGAATTACCATTAACACCAAATGGTAAGGTTGATAGAAAGAAATTACCTGCTCCTGATTTTAATGGAATGAACAATGAGAGAGTTGCTAGAAATCCGAAAGAAGAAATACTATGTGATTTATTTGCAGAAGTACTTGGTGTTTCGCGAATTAGTATAGATGATAATTTCTTTGAAATGGGTGGCCATTCGCTTCTTGCATCTCGTTTAATGGCAAGAATTCGTGAAACGTTAAGTGTAGAATTAGGGATCGGAAAGCTATTTGAATCACCAACTGTTGCTGAATTAGCGAAACAATTAGATCGTGCAAAAAGCGCAAGACCAGCTATTAAGAAAGTAAGTAGGCCAAATGAAGTTCCACTTTCATTTGCACAGCGCAGGTTATGGTTCTTAAATTGTTTAGAAGGTCCAAGTCCTACTTATAATATTCCGTTAGTCATTCGTATGTCTGGAAAATTGAATGAGGAAGCACTGCAAGGTGCCTTTTATGATGTAGTTGAGAAACACGAAACACTTAGAACGATTTTCCCGAATTCACTTGGCAGTTCATATCAAAGAATTCTAGAAATGGATAAATTGAATTTAAAAATGATTATAACAAATACATGTAAGGATGAATTAGAAAGTACACTGTCTGAAGCTGTAAGATATAGCTTTGATCTTGATATCGAACCAGCAATTCGTTTGCAACTTTTTAAAGTGAGTGAAAATGAGCATGTATTACTAATTCTTTTACATCATATTGTAGGAGATGGCTGGTCATTACAACCGTTAACGAAAGACTTTACAGTAGCTTATAAAGCACGATGTCAAGGTGATAGTGTTCAATTAGAAACCCTTCCAGTTCAATACGCAGATTATTCACTTTGGCAACAGCAATTACTAGGTGATGAAAAGACACCAGAAAGTCTTATTTCAACACAATTAGATTTTTGGAAAGAGGAATTAAAAGGTTTACCAGATCAAATGGAGTTGCCTATAGATTATCAGCGTCCAATTGAAACAAGTTATCGCGGAGAAACAATTCATTTTCATATAGATAAAGGTATGCATAGTAGGTTAGTAGAGCTTGGTCGTAAAAATGGAGTTAGTTTGTTTATGGTGTTACAAGCGGGACTTAGTGCACTATTTACAAGATTAGGTGCTGGAACTGATATACCATTAGGTAGCCCGATTGCTGGAAGAAACGACGATGTACTCTCGGATATAGTCGGTTTATTTGTAAATACATTAGTGTTACGTACAAATACATCAGGAGATCCAAGCTTTAAAGAATTATTGGATAGAGTGAAGCAGGTAAACCTTGCAGCTTATGAAAATCAAGATGTTCCATTTGAACGACTTGTTGAAGTGTTAAACCCAGTACGAACTCGAAATAGTCATCCGCTGTTTCAAGTTATGTTAGCTTTCCAAAATACGCCAGAAGCAACGTTTGATGTACCGGATTTAGAAGCGAGCCTTGAAATTCAAAGTGTTGGTTCTGCAAAATTTGATTTAACATTTGAGATTAGTGAAAGTAATGGAGCTGATGGTACGCCAAATGGCTTACACGGATTGTTAGAGTTTAGTACCGATTTATATAAACGTGAAACGGTTCAAAAACTAATAGAACGATTCATTCTATTATTAGATGATGCAGAGAAACATCCGGATCAATCAATTGGTAGATTAGAAATATTAACTTTAGCAGAGCGAAATACAGTTTTAGAAAAGTGGAATGGTGGTTTTCAAATTGTACCTGAAATGACATTGCCACAATTATTTGAAAAGCAGGCTCATGTAAATCAAAATTCTATTGCTGTCGTCTTTGAAGATGAAAAGCTAACTTATGAAGAGTTAAATAGAAAAGCGAATAAAATAGCTCGTTTGTTAATAGCGAAAGGAATCGGTCCTGATCAACTCGTTGCTTTAGCGATGCCGAGATCTTTAAACATGGTTGTAAGCTTACTAGCTGTTCTTAAAGCTGGTGCGGGATACCTTCCGTTAGATCCGGATTATCCGTCAGATCGTATTTCATTTATGCTACGCGATGCGAAACCATCATGTGTTTTAACAAATTCAGATGTGGAAGTTGAATGTGATGAGGCACTACAGATTTTAGTTGATGATGTGAAAGTAATAGAAGAAATTGAGAAATATAGTGAAGATAATATTGATGAAATGGAGCGCATTAAGCCGTTATCTCCTTCACATATTGCTTATGTTATTTATACGTCAGGCTCAACAGGTAGACCGAAAGGCGTTATGATACCTCATCAAAATGTAGTAAGACTTTTAGGAGCAACTGATCATTGGTTCCAATTTGACGCAGAAGATGTGTGGACGATGTTCCATTCATACGCTTTTGATTTCTCAGTTTGGGAAATTTGGGGACCTTTATTATATGGAGGGCGTCTAGTCGTAGTACCACATACTGTAAGTCGCTCGCCGAAAGAATTTTTACAACTGCTTGTTAAGGAAAAGGTGACTGTTTTAAACCAAACGCCATCAGCGTTCTATCAATTGATGCAAGCCGATCGCGAAAATGAAGAGATTGGTCAGAAATTATCTTTACGATATGTTGTGTTTGGAGGAGAAGCACTTGAACTAAGTCGATTAGAAGATTGGTATAGTCGTCATCCTCAAAACTCACCGAAGCTTATTAATATGTACGGTATAACGGAGACGACGGTACATGTTAGTTATATTGAATTAGATGAGAGCATCGTCTCTTTACGGGCAAATAGTTTAATCGGGTGCAGTATACCGGATCTTAAAGTATACGTATTAGATAACTATTTACAACCGATGCCACCTGGAGTAGTTGGAGAAATGTATGTTGCAGGCGCTGGACTGGCTCGTGGATATTTAGGAAGAGCAGGATTAACTGCTGAACGTTTTATCGCAGATCCATTTGGGAAGCCAGGTACAAGAATGTATCGTACAGGGGACCTAGCGCGCTGGCGTCAAGATGGGACGTTAGATTATATAGGACGTGCAGATCATCAAATTAAAATTCGTGGATTCCGAATTGAATTAGGGGAAATAGAAGCGGTCATAATGAAACATCCTAAAGTTGAACAAGTAGCAGTTATTGTACGGGAAGATCAACCAGGGGATAAACGATTAGTTTCTTATATCGTCGCATCAAATAATGAAACGATTGATACGAATGAAATGCGTCAGCATGCAGGAGGTAGTTTACCAGATTACATGGTTCCGTACGCTTTTGTAGTAGTAAATGAGTTACCTTTAACTCCAAACGGTAAATTAGATAGAAAGGCATTGCCAGCTCCAGAATTTATTGCATCATCTTCTAGCCGCGGACCAAGAACGCCGCAAGAAGAAATGCTATGCGACTTGTTTACAGAAGTTTTAAGTGTGTCTCAAATTGGAATTGATGATGGATTCTTTGATCTTGGTGGTCATTCACTTCTTGCGGTGCAGCTGATGAGCCGTATTAAAGAGGCACTTGGGGTTGAACTGAATATCGGAACTTTATTTGCAGCACCTACTGTTGCAGGTCTTGCTGAAAGACTTGAAATGGGGAATGGTCAAAGTGCACTTGATGTGTTGCTTCCATTACGAGCAAGCGGAGATCAATTACCACTATTTTGTGTACATCCAGCAGGTGGATTAAGTTGGTGTTATGCAGGACTTATGAAATCTTTAGGAACAGATTATCCAATCTATGGTGTACAAGCACGTGGTATCGCTGAAAATGAAGAACTTCCAAAAAGCTTAGAGGAGATGGCAGCGGATTATTTAAAACACGTTCGTGAAATACAGCCTCACGGACCGTATCGTTTACTCGGATGGTCGCTTGGAGGAAATGTTGTTCATGCTATGGCGGCGCAACTTCAAAATGAAGGGGAAGAAGTAGAATTACTCGTTATGCTGGATTCGTATCCTGGTCACTTCTTACCGAATACGGAAGCACCTACTGAAGAAGAAGCGTTAATCGCATTACTTGCTTTAGGTGGATATGATCCAGATAACATGGATGGTAAACCACTTACTATGGAAAGTGCGGTTGCAATACTTCGCAAAGATGGAAGTGCATTAGCAAGTCTTGAGGAAGAGACTATTTTAAACTTGAAAGAGACATATGTGAATTCAGTAGGGTTGTTAGGGAAATACGTGCCAAAAGTTTATAACGGGGATATTTTATTCTTTAGATCTACTGTTATACCAGACTGGTTTGACCCTATTTCTCCAAATACGTGGCTAAATTATTTAGACGGGGAAATCGTGCAGCATGATATTGATTGTAGACATAAAGATTTATGTCAGCCAGGTCCACTTACAGAAATTGGACAAGTGCTAGCGAAATATTTGCAGAATAAGAAAGGGGTAAGTAAAGTATGACGAATCCATTTGAAAATGATAATTACACATATAAAGTATTAATGAATGAGGAGGGCCAGTATTCTCTCTGGCCTGCCTTTCTTGATGTACCAATTGGATGGAATGTCGTACATGAAGAAGCTAGCAGACAAGTTTGCTTAGACTACGTTGAAGTTAACTGGAATGATTTAGAGCCGAAAAAAAATCAAATTAGCGAAAAAATATTAGTAGGAAAACAATAATGAAAGTAAAAATAAATCCAAAAGTAGTTGTAAGCATCGTTTATATAACAGCGATGTTTATGGCTGCGATGGATGCAACGATTGTGAATGTAGCACTGCAAACGATAAGTAAAGAACTGCAAGTGCCCCCATCTGCAATGGGGACAGTAAATGTTGGGTATTTAGTTAGCTTAGCTGTTTTTCTTCCGATTTCTGGTTGGTTAGGCGATCGTTTTGGTACGAAAAAAGTATTTTTAACTGCCCTTTTCGTTTTTACAATTGCATCTGCATTATGTGGAATTGCGAATGATATTACTTCATTAAACATTTTTCGTATCATTCAAGGTGCTGGCGGCGGGCTTTTAACACCAGTCGGGATGGCGATGTTATTCCGAACATTTTCACCAGAGGAAAGACCAAAAATTTCTCGATTTATTGTACTTCCAATTGCTGTAGCACCAGCGATCGGACCAATTATTGGTGGTTTCTTTGTAGATCAAATGTCTTGGCGCTGGGCATTTTATATTAATCTGCCGTTTGGTATCATTGCGTTGCTCTTTGGACTTCTATTTTTAGCAGAGCATATTGAAAAATCGGCTGGTCGTTTTGATTCTCTCGGTTTTGTTCTTTCAGCACCAGGTTTTGCGATGCTCATCTATGCACTCAGTCAAGGCCCGTCAAAAGGTTGGGTTTCTCCAGAAATAATAAGTACTGGGATAGCTGGGATTGTGTTCATTACATTGTTTATTATTGTAGAACTGAAAGTAAAGCAACCGATGTTAGATTTACGCTTATTAAAAGAACCGGTCTTTAGAAAAATGAGTCTTATTTCGTTGTTTTCATCAGCTGGTTTACTAGGAATGTTATTTATTTTTCCGCTTATGTATCAAAATGTAATAGGAGTTTCCGCGCTGGAATCCGGTCTTACGACATTCCCAGAGGCGATTGGATTAATGATTTCTTCACAGATTGTGCCATGGTCATATAAGAAATTAGGAGCTCGAAAGGTAATCTCTATTGGATTAGTAAGTACGGCGGTTATCTTTATTTTATTAAGTTTTGTAAATCATGATACGAATCCATGGCAAATTCGGGCACTATTGTTTGGCATTGGTATTTTCTTAGGTCAATCTGTCGGTGCGGTTCAATTTTCTGCTTTTAACAATATTGCACCACCTTCTATGGGGAGAGCAACTACTATATTCAATGTGCAAAACCGATTAGGATCTGCAATAGGAGTTGCTATTTTAGCTAGTATACTATCTGGTTTTGGAAGTAATAGCGTACAGAATAATGCACAGTCAGATTTCTTACCATATCAAGCAGCATTAATTGGATCAGCAATATTTTTACTCATAGCATTACTATTTTCTTTACGTATTTCCGATAAAGAGGTAATGTCAAAGAAGAATAAAAAGCCGTTATCTGTATTACAAAAAGAGAAAGAAGTTGTAAATGAATGAGTTGTAGCATGCTAATACTCTTTTAAAATAAAGTGATATTGGCATTTAAAAGGAGAGAGTTTACATGATAGAGAGTAAAGTTGTAGATTCTGTACTAACTCTTAATGAGAATAGTTGTCAAATATGGTGGGCGAAAATTTCAGATTTACAATTATGGCATAACAATTTACTAAATGATGTAGAGCGAGAGAAAGCAAATTCATATCACCATTCAGCAGATCGTGCACGTTTTATAATAGGTTGTGTAATTAGTAGGTTAGTTCTTGGAAAGATACTTTCTATGTCGCCAGTTCAAGTACCGATTGATCGAATGTGTCCAGTATGTAAGTTACAACACGGTAGACCTCAATTACCAGAAGGTATGCCGCAAATATCAGTCTCACATTCGGGTGAGTGGGTTGTTGTTGCATTTACTAAATCTGCACCTGTTGGTGTTGATGTTGAGCAAATGAATCCAAATGTAGATGTTATGAAAATGGCAGAGGGCGTATTAACAGACATTGAAATAGCACAAGTTATGAAGTTACCTGATGAGCAGCGACTAGAAGGATTTTTAACATATTGGACTCGAAAAGAAGCAGTGCTGAAAGCGACAGGTGAAGGACTATTGATCCCACCAGTAGAAATTACAGTATCAGCTCCAAATGACCCTCCAAAATTGTTGGTTTTTAAAGATAGACAAGAGTTAGCAGAAAATACAATGATGGAAGATGTAAGACCTAGTTTAGATTATATGGCTTCCATTGCAATATTTAGTAAAGAAGTAACTGAAATTACGCAGTTAGACGCGGGATTGCTATTAAATCATCGTTAATTTTTAATAAAAATTCTTATAGAAGAGGTGTTCCTCATGTTAGTAGCGGAAAATAGAAAAACTGAATTAACTTATAATGTACAGGCAATTAAAGATATGTTGTTTTCTAGAAATACGTCATCTATTCTAGCTTTAGAAAAACTTGTAAAAGATACAGTTCAGTTTGATGTACTTGAACAGGAAGCTCTTGATAGACAATACATTCCGAAAGAAGCAAAGAATTTCTTTGATAATAATGGAACATTTCTTTACCGCGTATCCAATGTTAGTTATAAAGGTAAGGTATTATCTGAAAATCTAATTTTTGCGGACACTTCGTTTTTACCGGATACAATAAAGAGTGAATTAGAGAGTGGAAATATTCCTGTTGAAAACCTTATAGAAAAGATGGAAATAAGAAGAAACGTATTATATGAAGGATATCAGCCATCTGGAAATATTATCGAATTGTTTGATGGATGTTCTGTTGCGGCGAATGTTTATCCAACTAGAAAATATCAAATTGTAAGTAACTGCAAATGTGTATTTTATATTTGTGAAGTGTATCATGCAGAGAATATAAAGGAACTGCTTAAATAAACAATAAACAAGAAACCAGCCTATAAAATGGCTGGTTTCTTGTTTATTTAACAGCTTCTTTTAATTCTTTTCCTGCTTTAAATGCTGGAACTTTACCAGCAGCAATCTGAATTTCTTCTCCAGTTTGCGGATTACGCCCTGTACGAGCAGATCTTTCACGCACTTCAAAAGTTCCAAAGCCGATTAGTTGCACTTTATCGCCAGATTGTAATGCATTAGCAATTGTATCAAATACGGATTGTACAGCTGCAGAAGCATCCTTTTGAGAAATATCAGCTGATTGTGCTACATTTTTAACTAATTCTGTTTTGTTCATGTTTTCACCTCATAAAAATTTTTTTAGAATGAATGTTTTAGTATAATGGTTAGTAAAGATAAAGCTAACTTTGTGATTAGAAAGAATGCTGTATATTTATGTTAATTTCGTTGAAAGAAACTGAATCCCTGCTAATAATTAGGGATTAATTAAGAATTGATGCATACAACAAGCTGTAATATGAGGATGAGGGGGAATATACGGATGATTTTTCGTGAAAAGAATGAGAAAGAAAGTATATTAATTCGTCAACATGATCATGGTTTTTTAGCTGGTGAAATTGCAAGACATATAATAGAAGATTTTTTTGAAGATAAAATATACTTAAAAGAGACAATTGATGCTATATATGAGCATGATAGAGGATGGATAGAGCTTGATAAAGTACCAATTTTGAATGATGCTAAAAATATTCCATATACATTTATGGATTGTCCAAGTTCATTACGCTTTGTTTTTTATACGATTGGTTTGAATGCAATTGAAGAGTCAAATCCATACGGGGCGCTACTTTGTAGTAAGCACTTTTTATCATTTTCATTAAATGAGGAAGATGAAGAGATGATGTCTTTTTATAAACATGAATTGGAACGACAAAAAAGAATTTTGAAAACGCTAACAAAAGAACAATATGCGATGTTTGATAAACATTATAGATTATTAAAGTTTTGTGATGAACTTTCTTTATATGTATGTATGAATAAACCTGGTGTAAAAAAGAAAGATGAAATTGATTTATTTAAAGAGGGTTTTGAAGGAACAGAAATGTTTAATAGTAAGGGGGAGAAGCCTATTCAAGCTGAATGGGTGGATGAAGAAACAATTCAAATAACATCGTTTCCATTTAAAACGGAATTTCATACGTATGTAAAATATAAAACTATAAATAAACATGAAATGAATGAAAAAGGGATTGTAAAAGCTGATAGAGAATCGGAAATGAAGAAGCAAAACATTCGTTTCATACAATAAGGAGGCGATTTAGATTGAAAGATTACATGTTAAAACAGTTTGATTACCATGCTTGGGCTAATACACGATTATTCAACCGACTAAAAGAGTTACCAAACTATGAGACAATTTTTAATGAACAGATACAGAGTGTATTCCCATCAATTAAGGATACTTTTGTACATATTTATATTACAGATCAAGTGTGGTTACACATATTGCGTGGTAAAAGTATGAGTGAAGTAATACAAGACCGAGAAAAATTACGAAAACAAATCGAAACTAAATCGTTACATGAATTAGAAAAAATGTTTGAAAACATGGCAAATCAATATAAAGAATTTTTAAGTAGAATACAAGACGTAAATACTGTATTTGTTATTGAGAACCCATATGCAGGTGCATTAGACACTTCCATTTTAGAGTTAGTGCAACATGTCGTAAATCATGGTACATATCATAGAGGGAATATAACAGCAATGATCCGTCAACTTGGTTATTCATCTACAATGATGGATTTTGTACTTTATTTACATATGGTTCAGGAGGGAAAGGAATTGAAATAGAGAAAAAAGGAATGGCTTATTATAAATGAGCCATTCCTTTTTTTAGTGATTAACTTGCCTGTTTTTTATGACTTTCTTTCAATTTCTCTGCTTGTAAAAAGCGATTCGTTTCAGCGACAACTACACCACTTAATCCAATTAGACCAATTAAGTTTGGAATCGCCATAAGTCCATTCGCAATATCGGCAAATGTCCATACGACACCTAGCTTTAAATTAGCACCTATTGCAATCATAACGATAAAGATTGCTTTATAATATCGTACAGCACCTTGCCCGAATAAATAAGCAACACACTTCTCTCCGTAATACGACCAACCTAAAATAGTAGAGTAGGCGAATAATATAATGGCGATACCAAGAATCATACTACCAGCAGTACCGAATACGGATTGGAATGCTAATGTTGTAGCTTCAACACCAGTTTTACCTGATTTCCATGCGCCTGTAGTAATTAATACTAGCCCCGTAATTGTACATACAATAAATGTATCTAGAAAAGTACCAGTCATAGAAACTAAAGCTTGTTTTGCAGGTGAATCTGTTTTGGCAGCAGCCGCAGCAATAGGAGCACTTCCTAAACCAGCCTCGTTAGCAAATACACCACGTGCCATTCCGATTTGAATTGCAGATGCAACTGTTGCTCCGATAAAACCACCAGCAGCTGCAGTACCTTGAAATGCACCAGAAAAAATAAGTGAAAATGCTTCTGGAATTTGATCAAAGTGATAGAAAATAATAATAAGGCCAGTGATTATATAAAAGAATGCTTTAATAGGAACGATATATCCAGTAACTCTACCAATCTTTTTTACACCGCCCAAAATAACGATGGCGATTAAGAATGACATGAGTATACCAGTTAATGCAGGAGGGAAAGCAAAATTGATTCGCATTGCCTCTGCAACTGAATTAGATTGAACCATATTACCGATACCGAAAGAAGCAGCTGTGCCGAATATAGCGAATAAAACAGCCAGCCATTTTTTCCCTAAACCACGTTCTAAATAATACATTGGTCCACCGGAGTATTCACCATTTTCATTACTAACACGGTATTTCACCGCAAGGATTGCTTCGGCATACTTTGTTGCCATTCCAAATAAAGCAGTAATCCACATCCAAAAGATTGCGCCGGGTCCACCGATTGTCACAGCAGTTGCGACACCTGCTATATTTCCCATACCAATCGTTGCAGCCATAGCTGTCATCAGTGCTTGGAAGTGACTAATATCTCCAGAAGATGATGTATCCTCTGATTTTTTAAAAGCTAGTTTGTGAGCGTATATTAGTTTACTAAACTGTAAACCTTTTAAGCGCACTGTGAGAATGATACCAGTTCCAACGAGTAGCAACAAAGTTGGTAACCCCCACACATACTGATTAATTTGTTCTAATACTTTACTTACTGTCTCCATCTGTATTCTCCTTTTTTAGAAAAAATAAAAACCACTTCAAGGAAATGAAATGGTCTCTGGAGAAACAAGGGATAGAAAAATAAACCGATACAAATCGGCATTTTCTTTCGCTTGTCTCTGTCCTTTTACCTGAGAGATTATCCGCTAGATTAGCGGATTTGCTCCTTCGGTGCTCGTTTTCCTCCGCGCTATATTAAGCGAGAGGGAGTCTCTCCAGAGATTCGTCCCCATGCAGTTCTACTTGTAAACAAGACCTGAGAGTTTCAAAGTTGGTTCAGCAACTTTTTGCCCCGTCGGTAGATCAATAGACCTTCTCCTGAATGGTTCATCCGAATTATAAAATTAAAAACTTAAACGCATTGATTGTGTATAGAATCAATAAAAACATTATAGAGATACAATTAGTGAAATGCAATCATTTTTTATTTTGAAATAGTAAATGAGTTAAGAGTGAGATGTAATCTGTATAGGATTATACCCCCTTTAAATTCCGAATTATTTGAAATAAAATCAATTTGGTGGTTTGATAGATTTAGAGTGACTAAAAATGGTTATTTGTGTATGGAGTATAACAGCAGATATAATTTGTTTACATAATTTTATTATGTAAACAAATTATTACAAGAGGGAAATGGGTCTTATCATAAGGGGGAGTAGAAATGCTATTAAAAACAATATTTTGTAAGGTGGAAGAAGAGAAAAGGGAATTGTTTTCTGATGCGCAAGAAAAATGGCGTGATTTACAGTATTTAGACGGATTCTATGGACAATTTGGTGGGTGGAATGAAGCTGAAGCCTGTGTGTATACTTTATGGGAAGATCGAAATGCATATCAATCGTTTATGAATGAGGCTCACGATACAATTTATTTAAATAGTAATCAAAAAGATACGTTTCTTTCATGTGAAATTGAACTATTTCAAACGTTGTATGATATAACAGAAACTCCTTTGAAAGACGTAATTGCACAAGGGTCATTTGTAAGAGTTGCAATTTGCGATGTGAAAGAAGGAAAAGAAAAGAATTTTTTACATACGCAAGAAACAATTTGGAATAAAGGAATGGAAAATGCAAAAGGGATATTAGGTGGAGTTGTAGGGAAGTCTTTAAAGAATGAAAATCGTTACGTAGTATTAACTTATTGGCAAGATGAAATAGTACATGGACGTTATATGAAAGAAATTTTCCCAGAGTTATATCAGTTGGCAAATGTAAATGAGTATGTTGAAAATATAAATGGAAAGAAAGTTATTCGGAAGGAAGAATGGTCTGTTGCCGCTTCTAAATAAAGTTAGAACTTATTAAAGTAGCTAGTTTCGAAAAAAATGATACAGAACATTAGTTCTTGTATAATTACTTTGTACAAGAATAAGAGGGGAGATATTTAAATGAGTAGAGTTTTAAGATTTGAATTGCAAGTCCCAAACCCTCAAGAAGCTATTCAATTTTATACAAATAGTTTTGGATGGAAGTTTGAAAAAATGCCTGGGCCACATGAATATTGGTTCATAATTACAGGTGAGAGTGATAGACCCGGTATCGATGGTGGATTAATGAAATCCCCTGATGGTGCTACTAGGACGACTAATTCTATTGAAGTATCTTCAGTTGATGAGTACATAAATAAAGTTATTGAAAATGGTGGACAAGTAGTTGTACCTAAAACTGCTATTCCTAATATGGGCTACTTTGCTTATTGTATAGATAATCAAGGGCTTCTTTTTGGAGTATGTGAAGAAAATATTGAAGCGTAAAAAATTAGGGAGTTCGAGATTATTTTGTTTGTTGAACGATGTTTTCTATCAAAGATTATAATTATTGAACACTTTTGTATAAAAACTAGTATTATTTTAGCTGAAGAAGGATCCATTTTGAATATTTTCAAAAGGATTCTTTTTGCTTTTCACATATTGTGAGTTATTTAGGCATTATTAATCAAACTTATATCGGTATATTATCTATGAAAAAAGTAAATAAATGATGTTATATTCAAGGGTTAATCTATTGACTGCTAAACAGTTTGAGGTGAAAAGGAAAAGAGGACCACTTATTTTCTTGTAAACATGTAATTAAGTGAAGACGTCATATACCCTTTCATGTTAATATATTTAAGTTATAATAGGAGGCTTACCCTTTTGTATTGTACGGTAGAAGCAGTGTGAGCTTGAAATTTTTTATGAAAAGGATGTGCCTAACTTGCGTATCAATAAATTTATTAGTGAAGCTGGAAAAGCGTCTCGACGTGGAGCAGATAAGTTAATTAACGAGAGAAAAGTAATTATTAACGGTAAGGTTGCAAAAATTGGTGACCAAGTAAATCCAGGTGATGACGTACGAGTAAATGGAGAGCAACTTCGTATTGCTCGAGACCATGTGTATATCGCTTTAAATAAACCAGTAGGTATTACATGTACAAGTGAAAAAGCCGTAAAAGGTAACATTATCGATTTAGTGAATCATCCTTTACGAATTAATCACATCGGACGTCTCGACAAAGACTCAGACGGTTTAATTTTGTTAACGAATGATGGCGATATCGTTAATGAGATTTTACGTGCTGAAAACAAACATGAGAAAGAATATATCGTTTCAGTAGATAAGCCGATTACACCGGAGTTTTTAGAAAAAATGGCAGCAGGTGTTAAAATTTTAGATACAAAAACACTTCCTTGTGAAGTAACACAGTTATCAAAATATGAGTTTGAAATTATTTTAACACAGGGGCTAAATCGTCAAATTCGTCGTATGTGTGAAGCTCTAGGTTATCAAGTATATACGTTAAAACGTACGAGAATTATGAATATTGAATTGAATAATTTACCGGTTGGACAGTGGAGAGATTTATCGAAAAAAGAGAAAAAACGCCTATTTTCAGACTTAAATTACGAACCACAAGATTGGTAAAAAAGAGAAGGGGAAACCAAAAATGTTTTTGGTTTCTTTTTTTGAATAAAAAATATATTTTTAACACTTGTAAAAATAAAATGAATAGGATATATTAAATAACAATAAATGGATTTTTTACAAAAGCAAAGAAAAGGACACGAGTTATTTTAAACGGTTATACAGAGAAGGAAGAAAAGCTGAGAACTTCCTAACGCAGAAAAATAACTTACCACCTTAGAGCTGCACTGGGGAAATCAAGTATCTAGTGCCGTGTAAGCGACGTTACCCGCAAAAGAAGCCATTATGTTTTTTGTGATGGGAATCTGGGTGGAACCACGAATATAAGCATATTCGTCCCTATTTACTAGGGATGAATATGCTTTTTTATATTTAATTTCATAATAAGCGAAGAAAAGGACACGAGTTATTTTAAACGGTTATACAGAGAAGGAAGAAAAGCTGAGAACTTCCTAACGCAGAAAAATAACTTACCACCTTAGAGCTGCACTGGGGAAATCAAGTATCTAGTGCCGTGTAAACGACGTTACCGTAAAAGAAGCCATTGCATGTTTGCGATGGGAATCTGGGTGGAACCACGGGTAAAAGCACACTCGTCCCTATTTTAGGGATGAGTGTGCTTTTTATTATGAAATGGAGAGATGAAAAATGAAAGAACAGATGATTGAAATTAAATTTCCAGATGGTAGCGTTAAAGAATTTGTGAAAGGTATTACTTTGGAAGAAATTGCTGGTTTGATTAGTAGTAGTTTAAAAAAGAAAGCAGTCGCAGGAAAAGTTAATGAGCAGTCTTTTGATTTACGACGAAACATTGAAGAAAGTGCGAAAGTAGAAATCATTACTATGGATTCAGATGAAGGGGTAAAAATTGCAAGACACTCTGCGGCACATATATTAGCGCAAGCTGTGAAAAGAATTTATGGTGATGTGAAGCTTGGAGTAGGGCCAGTTATTGAAAATGGATTTTATTATGATATGGATCTTGCAAGTAGTGTAAATGTTGAAGATTTACCGGAAATCGAAAAAGAAATGAAAAATATTATAAATGAAAATGTAAAGATAGAACGAGTTGAAATCTCTCGAGAAGAAGCAAAAAAACTGTTTCAAGAAATGAATGATAGTTTGAAATTAGAGCTTTTAGAAGCAATTCCTAATGATGAGAGTGTAACACTTTATAAACAAGGTGAATTTGTAGATTTATGTAGAGGACCACATTTGCCATCTACTGGTTATTTGAAAGCATTTCAATTAACTCATGTTTCTGGTGCATATTGGCGAGGCGATAGTAACAATCAAGTGCTTCAGCGTATATATGGCGTTGCATTTGCTTCACAAAGAGAATTAGAAAATTATTTGCATTTTGTTGAAGAGGCTGCGAAGAGAAATCATCGGAAATTAGGTAGTGAACTTGAATTGTTTATGTTTTCGGAAGAGGCTCCGGGAATGCCCTTTTACTTGCCAAAAGGACAGATTATTCGCAATGAATTAGAAGCATTTTTAAGAGAAATTCAAAATGAGTACAATTATCAAGAAGTGCGTACTCCATTTATGATGAATCAAGAATTATGGGAGAAATCAGGACACTGGGGACATTACAAAGACAATATGTATTTCTCAGAAGTAGATCATAAAAGTTTTGCGTTAAAACCGATGAATTGCCCAGGCCATATGCTTATGTTTAAAAATAAATTACATTCTTATCGTGAGTTACCGATTCGTATGTGTGAGTTCGGTCAAGTGCATCGACATGAATTTAGTGGCGCTTTAAACGGATTATTAAGAGTTCGTACTTTCTGCCAAGATGATGCTCATTTATTTGTAACTCCAGAACAAATTGAAGATGAAATTAAATCAGTAATGGCGCAAATTGATTACGTATATAAAACTTTTGGATTTCAGTATGAAGTAGAGCTTTCTACTCGTCCAGAAGATTCAATGGGTGATGATAAATTGTGGGAGCAAGCAGAAGCGGCATTAGAAAATGTATTACATTCATTGAATTATAAATATAGACTAAATGAAGGTGACGGCGCATTTTATGGACCGAAAATTGATTTCCATATTAAAGATGCTTTAAATAGAAGTCATCAGTGCGGAACAATCCAGCTCGATTTCCAAATGCCAGAGAAATTCGATTTAAATTATATAGATGAGAAGAATGAAAAGAGAAGACCAGTTGTCATTCACAGGGCAGTTTTAGGCTCGTTAGACCGATTCTTAGCGATATTAATTGAGCACTTTGGAGGCGCGTTCCCGGCATGGGTAGCACCAGCTCAAGTGAAAGTAATTCCAGTTTCAAAAGCAGTGCATGTACAATACGCAGATGAGGTTGCAGACAAATTGGCACAAGCTGGAATTCGGGTTGAACGAGATATGCGAGATGAAAAGTTAGGATATAAAATAAGAGAAGCGCAAATGCAAAAAGTACCGTATGTTCTTGTTGTTGGTGATAAGGAAATGGAAAGCGAATCTATAAATGTACGAAAATATGGGGAAGAGAAGTCGGAAGTTGTTTCGCTGGATATATTTGTGGCAAGTATTGAAGAGGAAATAAAGGATAGAAAATAATAATTGACTAGAAAATATACCATTTTAATGAAGTGAACCCGAATAGTGGTACATGAAAAAAACACCTCCTGAATTCGCATACTAAGTATGTCAATTCAACGGCGGTGTTTTTCATTTGAAGGGAAGAGTACATTACCAGGAAGAAGCAAAGTGGAAAGTGATTGATTTGATATTGAAAGGCCCCCAACATTTTAGACATATCTAAAATGTTGGGGACCGATTTGTTTTCTTGTTAATCACTTATTAAAAGTAAAGCTGTTAACTTGCCTTACAAATTTTCTTCAAAAAGTTTCGGTAAAAATTTGCTGAACTGACTCATTTCTTCTACATTGTGTTTATATAAACCACTTAGGTTAATAAATGGTGATAATCCTTTCGGGAAAATGAATGTAGAAGTTATTACTGTACTGTTCTCAGATTTTTGGATTTGTTGTTATTTGTTGCTTATTTGTTTTTTATTTGTTGTTTATTCGTCTTGTGTTTATTGTTTATTTGTTGTTTTTATCTATGGAGAAATATGTAATGATGCATATCTAAATAAAGGGGATCGATATGCAGAGTGTGATTAAATTATATTAAACAAAATTCAAATTATATTAACTATTTTATATATATTAAAAATGACTCCTTTTAACTAAGTATATCAAGTTGTAACTGCTATAATTACTTAAATGAAATTAAAAAATCATTTTATAAGTATAACATTTTCGTTTGTGTTAATACTTAATAGTTAAATTATCGAATATAATCGACAAAATTCTACTAGTTACGTATTAAAAATTTAATGTTTTAATAAAGGTGTAAATGGTATGACCACTCAAGGGGAGAGAAGATTGCACTAATAAATGTGCAGTAAAGTTGCAAGTAACATTATGTTAAAGTTAATTTTCTTAATGTTGCGTCACTTCTAAAAAGATCTATAATCTCGAAAGTATAACATTTGAAAAAAGTGTTTTAAGTTTCTACATAGCAAAAATGATTTTATTCCGTAATAAAAGTATAAGCAATGTACAGTATAAATTCATCTTTTGTAATCTTGTAGGACCCTGTCGACAAAACTAGGAGAGATATTATGAAATTATTATCAAAAAGGTCATGGCAGGGGTAGCAGTAGAATCAATGAGTCTATCTATCTGGACTCCTGTAAATCCAGCAGCAACTCAAGAGAAAAATAAATATTTTACTTTTCATTGGGCAGTTAATTCAAATATAGGTGATGAAATTTTATTATTAAATCCCAAAAACTTAATATTAAAATTATCATAAAGTAACATCCTTACTTTCTATGAGAAGTAAATAATAACGAGGTTTAACACTCTATCCGAAAGATTTCTCCTTCCTAGAGCATGTGACAAAAAGAGCCTAGCGTTAGGTCGTTCAAGATGTATGTATAAGATTGTAAATAGACAATAGTAAAGGGGCGTACGGAATGAAAAATAAAATAATTTCAGGATTTTTTATAACATCAATTGTAACTGGGGCGACTATTCCTATCAATACTCTCGCAATACCAATCGTTCATGCAGAAACTCAACAGGAAAGCATGGATATTTCCTCATCATTACGAAAATTAGGTGCACAATCTAAATTAATCCAAACATATATTGATCAAGGTTTAATGAGCCCTAATGTACAGCTGGCAGAAGTCCCAGCTTTAAATACAAATCAATCCCTAATCAAGCAAGATATGAAGGAATGGTCATCAGAACTTTATCCACATTTAATTCTAGTAAATTAAAAAAGTAAAGGGTTTGTAACTAAATTTAATAACTATTACCCAGCATTAAAAGAGTTTGTAGACAATAAAGAAGATAAAGAAGGGTTTTTGGATAGACTTGAGGTTCTTCAAGATATGACTATGACGAACCAAGAAAACGTACAAAGACAGATTAATGAATTAACAGATCTTAAATTACAGCTGGATAAAAAACTTCAAGATCTCGATATGGATGTTACAAAAGCACAGGGTGTACTAAGTTCAGATGGAACAGGGAAAATAGATCAGCTAAAAAATGAATTACAAAATACCCAAAAATCAATTCAAAATGATTTACAACAAATAGCATTATTACCAGGAGCTTTAAATGAACAAGGGTTTGTTATATTCAAAGAAGTCTATAACCTTTCAAAAGATATCATTGAACCTGCTGCTCAAACAGCAGTAGCAGCGTATAACAAAGGCAAAGAAATTAACAACTCTATTTTAGTAGCAGAGAAAAAAGCAGAGCAAGAAGCGAAAGAAAAGGGTAAATCTGCTCTAGAGATTGAAGCTACCAAAAAAGAAGCCCGTGAAGCAATTGAGAAAAGCAAACAAGCTGAAATAGCTGCAGCTGCAGTTGCAAAAACAAAAGAGTATGACCTTACGAAAGTTATTGACCCTGAAAAAATTAAGAAAACATATAGTGCTTTCGCTGAAGTAAATAAACTAACAGCAGAACAGCGAACACATTTAGCAGATTTAGAGACACAAAACCAAAAATTTTATGATTTAACTAAGAACCTAAAAATAGCAGATTTACAAAAATCAATGTTACTTATTATGCAAAATGATTTACATACATTTGCATATCAAGTAGATGTAGAACTTGACCTACTAAAGCGCTATAAGGAAGATTTGGGTCTAATAAAAAATAGCATTACAAAATTATCTACTAATGTTGATACAACTAACCAGCAGTCTCAAAAAGATACATTAAGACAATTAAAAAATGTAATAAGTTACCTTGAAGAACAGGTCTATGAATTCTAATATTATGTTTTTGGAAATCTAAAAAAATTATAAGAATCTAGCGAAAGAATGAGAAGGAGAATAGTTATGAAAAAAATTCCATTTAAAGTGTTGACTTTAGCTACTCTGGCAACGGTTATAACTGCTACTACCGGTAACACTATTCATGCATTTGCACAAGAAAAGACCGCTCAAGAACAAAAAGTAGAGAATTATACATTAGGGCCTGAAGGACTGAAGAAAGCATTGGCTGAAACAGGATCTCATATTCTTGTAATGGATTTATACGCAAAAACAATGATTAAACAACCGAATGTAAATCTATCCAATATTGATTTAGGTTCAGAAGGAGGAGAATTAATCAAAACTATTCACCTTAATCAGGAACTGTCGCGAATCAATGCTAATTATTGGCTAGATACAGCGAAACCAAAGATTCAAAAAACAGCACGTAATATTGTAAATTACGATGAACAATTTCAAAATTATTACGACACATTAGTAGATACTGTACAAAAGAAAGATAAGGCAAGCTTAAAAGAGGGTATAAATGATTTAATCACTACAATTAATACAAATTCAAAAGAGGTTACAGAAGTAATTAAGATGTTACAGGACTTCAAAGCAAAACTATATACAAATTCTACAGATTTTAAAAATAATGTAGGCGGCCCAGATGGAAAAGGTGGATTAACGGCACTATTAGCGGGTCAACAAGCGCTAATTCCACAACTTCAAGCTGAAATTGAGAAGCTACATTCTACTCAGAAAGAACATTTTGACAATGTATTAGCATGGTCAATTGGCGGTGGATTAGGAGCAGTCATTTTAGTTATTGGCGCTATTGCAAGAGCGGTAGTGATTGTTGTGACTGGCGGTACAGCAGCTGGTGTCACGGCATCTAAGCATATGGACTCCTATAACGAAATTTCTAACAAAATCGGACAATTAAGTACAAAAGCTGATCTCGCTAGCCAAGCTGTTATTTCGCTTACTAACGCGAAAGACACTTTGGCATTTCTGTATCAGACAGTGGATCAAGCGATACTGTCTCTAACGAATATTCAACAACAATGGAATAAAATGGGGGCTAATTATACGGATTTGTATGATAATATCGACCAAATGCAAGAGCATAAACTCTCGTTAATACCTGATGATTTAAAGGCTGCTAAACAAAGTTGGAATGATATTCATAAAGATGCAGAATTCATTTCGAAAGATATTGCTTTTAAACAAGAATAGAATTTAAAAATCATAACCTATATTTGAGGAATATAAAATGATGAAAAAAATCCCGTACAAACTAATCGTTGCATCGGCTCTTTTAACTATGACAACAACTTCTGTAGTCTCACCAGTAGCAGCTTTTGCAAGTGAAATTGAACAAACTAACAATGGAGATACGGCTCTTTCAGCAAATGAAGAGAGGATGAAAGAAACCTTGCAAAAGGCCGGGTTATTTGCAAAATCTATGAATGCCTATTCTTATATGTTAATTAAAAATCCAGATGTGAACTTTGAAGGAATTACTATTAATGGATATGTGGATTTACCTGGTAGAATTGTACAAGATCAAAAGAATGCAAGGGCACATGCTGTTACATGGGATACGAAGGTGAAAAAACAGCTTTTAGATACATTGACGGGTATTATTGAATACGATACAACATTTGACAATTACTATGACACAATGGTAGATGCGATTAATACAGGAGATGGAGATACTTTAAAAGAAGGGATTACAGATTTACGAGGTGAAATTCAACAAAATCAAAAGTGTGCACAACAATTAATAGAAGAATTAACTAAATTAAGAGACTCTATTGGACAAGATGTTAGAGCATTTGGAAGCAATAAAGATCTCTTGCAGTCGATTTTAAAAAACCAAGGTGTAGATGTTGAGGTTGATCAAAAGCGTCTAGATGAAGTTTTAGGATCAGTAAACTATTATAAACAATTAGAATCTGATGGGTTTAATGTAATGAAGGGTGCCATTTTGGGTCTACCAATAATCGGCGGTATCATAGTGGGTGTTGCAAGAGATAATTTAGGTAAGTTAGAGCCTTTATTAGCACAATTACGTCAGACCGTAGATTATAAAGTAACATTAAATCGTGTAGTTGGAGTGGCTTACAATAATATTAGTGAAATGCATAAGGCGCTTGATGATGCTATTAATTCCCTTACTTATATGTCCACGCAATGGCATGATTTAGATTCTCAATATTCGGAAGTACTTGGACATATTGAAACTGCATCACAAAAAGCTGATCAAAATAAATTTAAATTCTTAAAACCTAACTTGAATGCAGCGAAAGACAGTTGGAAAACATTACACACAGATGCGGTCACTTTAAAAGAAGGAATCAAAGAATTAAAAGTGGAGCCTGTTACTCCGCAAAAATAAGAAAATATTAGTTTTGTTGCAAACTCACCTAAAACATAGAGAATCTATGATTACGTTGTTAAATAGTAATGCAACAATTAATAATTCCTTATACATCAAAAAGGCGGAGTCTCATTAAAGACTTCGCCTTTCGTCTTTATAAAATTTGTACCCAGATACCAAGATAACCGTGCTGTATTACAGATTTTTTAAAAATTTGAAAGACGTTGCTTTTAAAGAAGAATAGAATTAAAAATCAAAACCTATATAGGAGAAGTATAAAATGATGAAAAAAATCCCTTATAAAATACTCGCTGTATCGACATTTTTAACTATGACAACAACTTATGCAGTTACACCAGTAGCAGCTTTTGCAAATGAAATTGAACAAACTAACAATGGAGATATGTCTCTTTCAGCAAATGAAGAACAGATGAAAAAACTGTGCAAGATGCTGGGTTATTTGTAAAATCTATGAATGAATATTCTTATTTGTTAATTAATAATCCGGATGTGAGTTTTGAAGGAATTACTATTAATGGGTATGCAGATTTACCTAGTAAAATTGTACAAGATCAAAAGAATGCAAGAGGACATGCAGTTTCATGGAATACGAAAGTAAAAAAACAGCTTTTAGATACATTGACAGGTATTATTGAATACGATACAAAATTTGAAAATGATTATGAAACATTAGTAGAGGCGATCAATACTGGGAATGGAGATACTTTAAAAAAAGGGATTACAGATTTACAGGGGGAAATTCAACAAAATCAAAAGTCTGCAAAAGTATTAATAGAAGAATTAACTAAATTTAAAAATGCTATTGGAGAAGATGTTAGAGTATTTGGGAGCCATAAAGAGACCTTGCAGTCTATTTTAAAAAACCAAGGAGCTGCGGTTGAGGATGATCAAAAGCGTCTGGAGGACCTTTTAGGCCAAGTAAACTATCAGAAAGACATAGAATCTAAGGGATTAGACATGGTAAAAATCCCCTTTCTTCCCACATTGATTGCTGGTGGGATAATGATAGGTGATGCAAGAGGTAAGTTAGGCTGGCTAGAGCCGGAATTAGCAAAATTACGTCAGAATGTAGATTATAAGATAACATTAAATCGTGTAGTAGGAGTTGCGTTTCATAATATTAGTGATATGCATAGTGCGATTGATAATGCTATTACTTCTCTTACTTATATGTCCACGCAATGGGATGATTTAGACTCTCAATATTCGGGCGTACTGGGACATATTGATAAAGCGGATCAAAATAGATATAAATTCTTAACCCCTAACTTGAATGCAGCGAAAGACAGTTGGAAAACATTACGAACAGATGTTGTCACATTACAAGAAGGGATAAAAATTGCAGAGAAAAAAGAACAGGATTTTATGAATCAGCTTCGTCCATCCAGCGTTTTCTACTTTTGTAAAAAAATTCATAACGCATATACATTTGAAATAAAGACTGGATCAAATGTATATGCGTCTTATAAAGTTATGAATTTAACTAAAAAAACGGTTCATAATATGTGGGGTGGAGGGCCAAATACAAATATGTGGGCTGATTGGCTGTCATTCAATCCAAAAGATGAATTTGCGGTGGTAGCAGTAGTGGATGGGAAAGAATATGTTGTATATAAAGATAAAGTAGAAAATATAATGAACTGAACCCGAAAAGTTAGACAGAAAAATTACGCAGCAATTGGAGATGCGACACTAAATTGGACACTAAGTTAAGTGAAAAAGATGATTCAGAGCATTCTGTTGCAAAATTCGTTTTCTTTTAGCATGTCTTTTTGAAAATAAAGAATAAACGCCCTAAGGTGTCTTCCTCCGACTTGATAACCATGTTTTATATATTGGATTTCATTAAAATATTATTTTTCAAAATCTAAACTAATTGATTGGACTTCATATTAATGTAAAAGCTTGTTTATACGCTTGAGTCTTAAGAAGAAACCAAACTTTCGTTTAATACATGTAAACAATGTGAGAACCATTGATAATCCAATAGTTCTCACATTGAAATTAAGATAAGTCCGAATTTTATAGGCAAAGACAATTTCTAAAAATGAAATCTCATCTTTGCTAATAGGGTGTTTCTTTTTGTTAGCTTGATGAGCATCGGTCTGCATCCCTTTTAACACAAAACAATGATTTTATATGGTGTAGTTTGAGCTGGTATACTCATTGTTGTAAAACCGTAAATAGCTATTAAATTTCGATTCACAAGATTCCCTGTAAACAATTGACCGTTTGTTAATAAAATTTGAGTAGAAGGAGAAATATTTAATTTTAATTTTCCATCACCACTCTCCAACTGTTCATTAAAATAGTCTACTTTTACATTTTGATGCGGTGTATATTTAGCCATAACAATTGCTTGAAATTGTGGTGGGAAAATGAGAGGAACAGGAGCGTTAGCATCATAAAATCCACTTATTTTATCTCCTATTACTACTGTTGCATAGTCAATAAAATAAGTATTTGGTTTCACTACAAAATTTATTAGAGTTCCATAACCATTATTTACGGATATTAACTTATTACATCCCATTTCTTCATTTGATCCTGTTACAAAATCGTTAATCATAGTTATTGTACCCTCAAATGATTGAAAGTTTTTCATTCTAATACCTCTTTTGTTTATATAATTAAGCCTTTATCGCTACTCTACAATTTTTAAAAGCATGTAAATGAAATAATCCTTCTCGTATCAATTCCAAAAATAACCCAAAACCTACCGTTCCATCTAAAACCAGCAACAGACCTTGGTCCTACAAAAATTGGGAAATACCAAAACTGTTCACCATTACTAAGCCATATATAAGTATTTCGAAATAAACAGAATGAAATTGCTCCTGGATCAACAGCAAATGGTGAAGCAGTTGATTGTTGAGGAATAAATGATGGGGGAGGAGATGTTGGAGCTTGTGAACTTTGTTCACCTGGAAAACCTGGTCCACCCGGAAAACCTGGTCCACCCGGAAAACCTGGTCCACCCGGAAAACCTGGTCCACCTGGAAAACCTGGTCCACCTGGAAAACCTGATGTTCCTGGTAAACCAGGAATTTGAAGACCAGGGAATTGACGATCGAAGTATTGATTATAATTTATATAAGGATAATATAATGACTCATTATACATTTAAAAGCCACCTCTTTATTTTATAACTTCCTAAAGTATTAATATGTAATATTGCCTGTACATGAAGCTTATCCGCTTCATGTATAGACAATATTTGGTTCTGGTGCAAAAACTTCAAGGCAATTGCAAGTAATCTCTAAGTCTTGGACATACTGATACTACTACTCTAAAAAGGTGTGTGATTGGTATGGAAAAGAAAAATTTGTTCAAATGGAAGCACTATCAACCTGATATTATTTTGTTAACTGTACGTTGGTACCTGTGGTACAATTTAAGCCTTCGTGATTTGGTAGAAATGATGGAGGAACGGGGTTTATCCATTTCTCATACAACGATTATGCGTTGGGTTCATCAGTATGGTCCTGAATTGGACAAACGGAACCGACGTTACCTCAAACAAACAAATGACTCTTGGAAAGTCGATGAAACATATATTAAAGTAAAAGGTCAATGGATGTACCTGTATCGTGCTGTTGATTCGAAAGGAAAAACAATCGATTTTTTCCTAAGCAAAACAAGAAATCATAAGGCTGCAAAGCGCTTTTTCAAGAAAGCTTTGCGGTCTTTTCATGTTTCAAAGCCACGTGTTATAACAGTCGATAAGAACCCGGCTTATCCTATAGCAATTGAACAGTTGAAAAAAGAAAACATACTAAGATTAGTAGTGCAGGCCAAGGCATTGGTTCGCACTACTATTTTTT